>JAYUUV010000236.1:0-11901 GCA_043754695.1 Planctomycetota bacterium | reverse complement strand
CGCGGCTCGAGAGCCGCGTTGGGTATCGGCTGTGAAATAAGCGCCGGTGAATTACCGGGCACCGTGCCTACTGCGCCCGCACGAGCTGAATCACGACGTCGGCGGACTCTTGGGTCGTGAGGTCGACATCGACGTCGGGGATGGGCATGAAGCCGGGGAGCTTGGGCAGCGCGAGCACGTACCTGCCGGCGTCGTGCAGCGAGACGCTGAGCTTGCCGTTGGAGTCGAGGCTCACCCTCGGCGGACTTACCGGCCCTCGCGCATCGGAAACCTTGAGGCCCATCATTCCTGTAGAGCCATCGACGGGCCGTTCGCCCTCGCGCAGCACGATGTTGATCGTGCGCGCGTGCTTCAACTCGACGATGATTTCCTGGATGCCGGGCGCGACTTCCACGGTGGGATACTCCGCCAGGTAGTCGGACCTCGAATCTCCGTTGACGGAGAGACGAATCTTCCCGATCGGCGCGCGCAGTTCGACGGGGCCGGGGCCCTCCGGTGCTTTGATCGACGAGCCTTGCCCTCCCGAAGTCGAGTTGCCGGCGTAGGTGAAATCGACATAGGGTTTCTCGATCAGTTCGCCGGTCCTGGCGTCTATCACGGTGACAAGGACCAGCCCGCAAGGCGGCACGACCATCGTCACTTCCTGCGGCTCATCTTCCGTGACTTCGCATTCGACGCCGAAGCACGCTTCAACGAGGAACAGTTGATGCTTGCCGACGCGCAACTTCATCGGCTTGGAGGCAAAGACTCCGGGCTCGCGCTCCTGCATCGAGCGCTTCTTCAGGGAAGTCGATCGACCCGGCGCGGTCGTCTGCAGATCGAGGTCGGCGACCCGGACAATGAATTGCTCCAAGTTCCAAGTGCTGTCGAGCTTCACGACGACGACCACGCTGACGAACTTGTCAGCCGGCGCGAGCGGCACGGCGAGTTCGACGCTCGCATTCTGCCCGCCGACGATCGTGACCGTGGCTCGTGCGAGAATCTTCGCTGATTCTGGCTCTCCGTGCTCCAGCCGCACCTCGTACTCCCCTGCGCGAATGCCGGGAACCACGCCGCCTGTCGACGTCAGCCCGCCGCCCTTGGGCGAGAGATCGTAATAGCGCTCGAGCCCTCCGGCATTGCGCCGCCAGATGCGCACGATCACGCCGGCCGCGGGGACGCCGCCGGTCAACTTGACCGACAGATCAGCACCCGGCTCGAGCTTGATGTATTGATCGCCTCCGCCGGTGGGATCGATCGAAAGCGAGCCCCACCCGTAATCGTGGCGGTGCGCGAATATCGTGAACTTGCCGCTGCCGACTTCGAACTTCGGGTCGATCGGGATCGGGCTCTGCAGATTCGCGGCGAAGTCCTTGGCCTCGTAGGACTCCATCGGGATCTCGATCTGCTCGCTCCACATCTCGTCCATGCGGACAAGTCGAACTCCGTCGAGCTCGGCGCCTGTATTCGCGTCGACGACGTGCAGCATCGTCGAAGCCACCCAGCGCGCGCGCAGCGCCATCGCTTCGTGCGCCTTCACTTTCGTTGCGCGATCGCCTTCGAGTCGCGCCTCGCGACCGCCGAGCACGATGCGCACGACAAAGCAGTCGAGATCCGGAGTCGCTGCTGTGTCCCAGCCGCCGTTCGCTACGGACAAGTCGAATTCTTGGACGGACTTCCCCGGAGTCCCCGGTACTCGCAGCGTCACGACGCCCGACTCGCTCGCGTGCTCGCCGCCGTTCGTGTCGAGCACGACGATCGTTCCGCGAGTGGGGAGCGGCTGCGCAATGGGGGCGCTTTCTGCGGACACTCGATCGGACTGTTGATCGGGAGAAACCAGTGGAGTTGACAACTCCTCCGACTTCGGCGTGGACAGCGTCTTGTCGGCGAGCGTCGTCTCCCGCGCCGGTCGCTCGAGTTTCGCGTCGCGCAAGAACGTCCAGCACAACATCGCGAGCAACGCGAGCGCAGCGACAAGCAATATGCGCCGCATTCGGGTCAGCTCACTCTTCCCAATACCGCGCGAGCCCGTCCAAGGCCTCCTGCGTTCGGCCGCCGCGGCCGCGCATGCCGGCGAGGAATTGCTCGAGCGACGAGCGCTCCGGATCGTCCGTGACTTCCACTTCGCCGAGCGTCGGCACGACCCTGCGCCACATGTCGCGCCAGGTGCGGCGCGAGACACGCATTTCGCCGGCGGCAAGCAAGGCATTGAGTCCGAAGGTCAGGCGAACCTGCGCGTTCTCTTCGTTCAGCATCGCCGCGATCAGCGCGTCGACCGCTTTTTGGCTGCGCAATTTCCACATGCCCTTGGCCGCGGCCAGGCGCACGCCGGGGTTTGCGTCCTTGAATCGCTCGAGCCACAGCTCGATCGTATCGGAGTTGATGCTGCGCGCGATGCGTTTGCGCGTCTCGGCGAGCAACGTGTGCTTCTCCGCTTCGCCGCGGAAATGGGCGAGCCAGGCCCTGTGGCTCGAAACCGGTAGTTCGCGCGCGAGATCGAAGACCAAGGCCCAGCCGACAAAGTGCACCAGCAGGTTTTCGCGCGGCGTGCATTCCTCTGAGGCCGATAGCTGCATCACGCGCGTCAATTCGGCGTCGCCGATCGTCTCTTCGCGCAGTACGCGCGCCGGCCAGCAGGCCAAGCCGTCGACGATCCACTCGCCGTCGTAGAACGCGCCGTCGCCCCACATCGAAGCGAGACCTTCCTCGAACCACAGCGGCACGCCGCCGCCTTCTTCCGCAAGCCGCGCGTGAACGAGTTCGTGCACGACGGTTCCGACTTCGGCCGTGCCGAGGAAGACTCCTCTGGGCGAAAACGGCGACGCGCCGCCGGTGACGTGGTAAGCGCGCACGCGCGCCTTGCCGATGCCGGGGACGTCCTCGATGCGTTCGGTGCCTTCAGCCGGAAGCTGCGGCGAGTCGCTGACTTCCTCGCGCGCATTCCAGGCGTGGATGTTCACGCGATTTTCGAACGGGCCCATCTTGGCCTCGACGGCGCGGAAGGCAGGCTCGAGCGCGCGGTCGTACTTCGCGGAGTCGAGCACCTCACCGGGCTTCGCGTACAACGTCCAGCGTTCGCGCGTCTCGATGTGCTGCCAGCTCGAGCAGGCGCTCGCGAACAATCCCAGCGCCAACGCAACGATTGCTCGTGTTGCGCGGCGCATCGTCTTTCAGCGCAAGCTCGCGTTGATCGACGCGAGGGTCTTCGACCCCGGACAGAGTTCGGCTTCGCCCAGCGAATTGAGCGGCGTCTTGACCGTGCTCAAGTGATAGTGCAGATCCTTGGGATCGCGGTCGATGTACAAGAGGCCGGTGACGAGTTCACCCTTGGCGCCGTGGCGTTCCAGGTAATCGAGCGAGCCGCTCTTGTCCGTGGGATCGAAGTCCTGCGCGATCTTGCGCAAGCGCAGCACGGAACCGTCGGGCTGCGGCAGATCCTCGACCGTTCCCGGCGCCTGCTGCAGCGTCATCTCTTCGTGGTCCATCATGACGTCGAGCTGGTTCACGGCTTCGTTGTGCTCGCGCACCCAATCGTAGCTCTTGGTCGAACCGGCGTGGTTGTTGAAAGCCACGCACGGGCTAATCACGTCCAGGAAAGCCGCCCCGCGGTGCTCGATGGCGCCTTTGAGCAGCGGAACCAGCTGTTCCTTGTCGCCGGAGAAGCTGCGGCCGACATAGCTCGCGCCGAGTTTGATCGCCATCGAGACCATGTCGATCGGCTTGTCGGTGTTGACCTCGCCCTTTTTCAAGGTCGAGCCTTCGTCCGCCGTGGCGGAACGTTGGCCCTTGGTCAGACCGTACACGCCGTTGTTCTCGACGATGTAGATCATGTCGACGCCGCGTCGGATCGAGTGCGCGAACTGGCCCAGACCGATCGAAGCCGAGTCGCCGTCGCCGGAAACGCCGAGGTAGATCAAGTCGCGGTTCGCGAGGTTCGCGCCGGTCAAGACCGACGGCATGCGTCCGTGCACCGAGTTGAAACCGTGCGACGCGCCGAGGAAATAAGTCGGTGTCTTCGACGAGCAACCGATGCCGGACAACTTCGCCACGCGGTGCGGCTCGATCGAGAGTTCATAGAACGCCTGCACGATCGCCGCGCTGATCGAGTCGTGGCCGCAGCCCGCGCACAAGGTCGAGATCGCGCCCTCGTAGTCGCGGCGCGTGCAACCTGCCTCGTTCTTGGTCAGCGAGGCGTGGTGGAATTTCGGACGAGCGATCCAGGTCATTGTTTCACCTTGCCGTTGCCCACGGTGTGTGCCTTGCCGCAGCGCTCGCGGATCGCCGCGACGATGAAGCGCGCGGTGATCGGCGTGCCGTCGTAGTGCAGGACGCTGACGATGTGGTTGGGGTCGATCTGGCATTCGTGCGTGACGAGCAACTTCATCTGCGCGTCGCGATTCTGCTCGACCAGGAAAACCGTGTCGTGCGCGGCGACGAAGTCGGGGACTTCGTGCGTGAACGGGAAGCCGCGGATGCGCAGCGCGTCGAGGTGCAGGCCTTCTTCGGCGAGCAACACGCGCGCTTCGTCCATGGCCGGGCTGGTCGATCCGTAATAAAGGACGCCAACCGAAGTCGGTTCGCTGGCCTTGTGCAGCACGGGCGCCGGCAGCAATTTCGCCGCCGTCTCGAACTTGCGCTGCAGGCGCTTCATGTTCTCGAGATAGTCGGGCCCCGCTTCGGAGTACTTCGCGTCGCGGTCCTTGGTCGTGCCGCGCGTGAAGAACGAACCGCGCGTGGCGTGGCTGCCGGGCAGCGTGCGCACGGGGATGCCGTCGTTGTCGACGTCGCGATAGCGGCCGAAGGGCCGGCCGGCGTCGAGTTCCTTCGCGCCGATGACCTTGCCGTGGTCCATGAGCTTCTTGTCGTCCCAGACGAACGGTTCGCACAAGCGCTCGTTCATGCCGATGTCGAGGTCGAGCATCACGAAAACCGGCGTTTGCAGACGATCGGCGAGGTCGAAGGCCTGCGCGCCCATCTCGAAACACTCCTTGGGATCCTCGGGGAAGATCAAGACGTGTTTCGTATCGCCGTGCGACGCGTAGGCGCAGGAAAGCACGTCGGCCTGCTGCGTGCGCGTCGGCATGCCGGTCGACGGGCCGCCGCGCTGGACATCGAAGATCACCGCCGGAATTTCGGCGAAGTAGGCCAGGCCCAGGAACTCCTGCATCAGCGAGATGCCCGGGCCCGACGTCGCCGTGAACGCGCGCGCGCCGTTCCACGCGGCGCCGATCACCATGCCGATCGAAGCCAGTTCGTCCTCGGCCTGGATGATCGCGAAGCGCTTGGTGCCGTCCTCGTTCGTGCGGTACTTGTTGCAGTACTTCTGGAACGCTTCGGCCAGCGACGACGAGGGCGTGATCGGATACCAGGCCGCCACCGACGCGCCGCCGTACATCGCGCCGAGCGCGGACGCGGCATTGCCGTCGACGAAAATACGCTCGCGCACGTTGTTGCGCCGCTCGACTTTCAAGGCGAAGGGGTTGGGCAAGTTTTCGGCGGCCCAGGTCCGGCCGAGGTCGAGCGAATCCAAGTTGGGCTGCAGCAGCTTTTCCTTGCCCTTGTATTGTTCGGCGATCAGCTTCGCGACCACGTCGCGTTCGAGCCCGAGCAACTGCGAAAGCGCGCCGACATAGATGATGTTCTTGAACACCTGACGCTGGCGCGCGTCCTTGTAGCGCTCGTTGCACAGCGCGGTCAGCGGCATGCACAACGAGGTCACGTCGCTGCGCAGCTTCGAGGCCGGCACCGAGCGTGTCGAGTCGTAGAACAAGTAACCACCCGACTCGATCTCGGCGACGTCGGCGTCCCAGGTCTGCTGGTTCATGGCCACCATCAGGTCGACGCCGCCGCGCCGGCCGAGCCAGCCCTGCTCGCTGACGCGCACTTCGTACCAGGTCGGCAAGCCCTGGATGTTCGAGGGGAAGATGTTGCGCGGGCTGACCGGCACGCCCATGCGCAGGATCGACTTCGCAAACAGCGTGTTGGCCGAAGCCGAACCCGAGCCGTTGACGTTGGCGAACTTGACGACGAAATCGTTGACTCGACTCAGCTTCGACATTCGGACCCCGCGTAGGTCATATCCAGCAAGTACTTCTGCATGTCCCAGGCGCCCGTCGGGCAGCGCTCGGCGCACAGCCCGCAGTGCAGGCAAACGTCTTCGTCCTTGGCCATGATGCGTGCGGTCTTCAATTCGCCGCTGACGTAGATGGCCTGGTCGAGCAGCAGCGCCGGCGCGCGCAGGCGCGTGCGCAGCTCGGGCTCCTCGCCATTCTTCGTGAACGTGATGCAGTCCATCGGACAGATGTCGACGCAGGCGTCGCACTCGATGCAAAGCTTGTCGCTGAACACCGTCTGCACGTCGCAGTTGAGGCAGCGCTGCGCTTCGGCGAAAGCGAGCTTGTCGTCGAAGCCGAGCTCGACCTCCATCTTGATGTCCTTCAGCACGAGCTCCTTGTCGCGCAGCGGCACCTTCTTGCGCGCGTCGTTCGACGGCGCGTTGTCGTAGCTCCACTCGTGGATGCCCATCTTCTGGCCGACGACAACCACCGCCGGCAGCGGCCGGTGATCGAGCGCTTCGCCGTGGCAAAGCTTGTCGATAGATACAGCGGCTTCGTGACCGTGGGCGACGGCCCAGATGATGTTTTTCGGGCCGAAAGCCGCGTCTCCGCCGAAGAACACGCGCTCGTGCGTCGAGCGCATTGTCTTCGTATCGACCTTGGGCATGTCCCACTCGTCGAACTCGATGCCCAAGCCGCGCTCGATCCAGGGGAAGGCATTTTCCTGGCCGACTGCGACCAAGACGTCGTCGCATTCGACCAGCACTTCAGGTTCGCCGGTCGGAACCAATTGGCGCCGGCCCTTCGCGTCCTTGACCGCGTGGACCTTCTCGAAGCGCACGCCCTTGAGCAGCCCGTTCTCGTGCACGAATTCCTTGGGCACCATGAAATTGAGGATCGGGATGCCTTCGTGCATCGCGTCCTCTTTTTCCCACGGCGAGGCTTTCATTTCCTCGAAGCCGGAGCGCACGACCACGGTCACTTCCTCACCGCCGAGACGGCGCGAGGAGCGACAGCAATCCATCGCCGTGTTGCCGCCGCCGAGCACGATCACGCGCTTGCCGATCTTCGTGGTGTGTCCGAACGACACGCTCGCCAGCCAATCGATGCCAACGTGGATGTGCGCGCCGGCTTCCTTGCGACCGGGCAGCGTGAGCTCGCGGCCGCGCGGCGCTCCGCAACCGACGAAGATCGCGTCGTAGGGCTCGGCGAGCAGTTTTTTCATGCTCTCGATCTTCTGCCCCGCGCGCAGTTCGACGCCCAGATCCAGGACCAAGTCGACTTCTTCGGCGAGCACCGCTTCCGGCAAACGGAACTTCGGGATCTGCGTGCGCATCATGCCGCCCGCCAGCGGGTCGGCTTCGTAGATCACGACTTCGTAGCCCTGGGTCACCAGGTCGCGCGCCACCGTCAGCGACGCCGGACCGGCGCCGATGCAGGCGACGCGTTTGCCGTTCTTCGGCGGCGTCTGCGGCAGGCGCTCTGAGATGTCGCCCTTGTAGTCGGCGGCCACGCGCTTGAGCCGGCAGATCGCCACCGGTTCCTTCTCGACGCGCACGCGTCGGCAGGCCGGTTCGCAGGGGCGGTCGCAGGTGCGCCCGAGGATCCCGGGGAACACGTTCGAACGCCAGTTGACCATGTACGCGTCCGCATACTGCCCGGCGGCAATCATGCGGATGTACTCGGGCACCGGCGTATGCGCCGGACAGGCCCATTGGCAGTCCACGACCCGGTGAAAGTAGTCCGGGTTCGAGATGTCTGTCGGATCCAAGCCTCGCTCCTCCTGAAAACCCGCCGTGGCCGAGGAACTCTCAGCCCAGTTTGGCGGGCCGACTACTCTAGCCGCAGCCCCCAGGAATCCCATGCCGGACCCAGCGGAAAGCCCCACGACGGCGGGGGGGCAAGAGCGTATCTTGTTCGCCCCCCGACCCCGGTCCCCCCACCCCATGCCCAGCTTCCGACTCGAACTCGACGCCCCGAACAATATTGTCCTGGTCATGGTGACCGAGGACGACGGCAGCGAGCACGACTATCAGTTCGATTTCGACCCGCGCTCCGGCCGCTACGAGTTCTCCGAGCGCGATCTGCTCGAGCGCGATTTCGGCGCCGAGTGGGTCGAGGAGATGGACGAGGCCGTGCGCAAGACGATCGCGCGCTCGATTTCGTCGCGGACCTGACTCCGGGTGTGCCCTGGCGGGGCTAGATCCACTCCCATGCGTCGCGTTTTCCTGATCGTGCTCGATTCACTCGGCTGCGGGGAGCTCCCCGACGCGGCCCTGTTCGGCGATCGGGGCGCGCACACGCTCGATCACTTGGTACAGGCCGCCGGCGGTCTCGACGCTCCGCGCCTGATCGCACTCGGGCTTGGGCATGTTCCCGGAGTGACGAGTCTGCCGCGCGTCCCAAGACCTGCCGCGGCGTTCGGCCGCTGCGCCGAGCGCTCGCCGGGCAAGGACACTTCGACGGGGCACTGGGAGATGATGGGGCTCGTGCTCGACAAGCAGTTTCCCGTCTATCCGCAGGGCTTTCCCTCCGAGATCCTGACTCCATTCATCGAGCGCGGCATGCTGCCGGGCGTCCTGTGCAACCAGGCTGCGTCGGGCACCGAAGTGATCGAAAGGCTCGGGGCGGAACACATCGCGAGCGGCAAGCCGATCGTCTACACCAGCGCGGACTCGGTCTTCCAGGTTGCCTGTCACGAAGAGCACTTCGGACTCGAGCGCCTGTACGAAATCTGCGAGATCGCGCGCAAGATCCTCGATCCCTACGGCGTCGGTCGCGTGATCGCGCGGCCCTTCGTCGGTGCACCCGGCGCGTTCCGCCGCACCTACAATCGCCGCGATTATTCGCTGTTGCCGTTCAAGCCCACCGTGCTCGATCGGCTGAAAGCCGCCGGTGTGCCGGTGATCGGCGTGGGCAAGATCAGCGACATTTTCGCCACGCAAGGTTTGACGCGCGACGTGCACACTGAGGGCAATGTCGACGGCATGCGCGCGACGATCGAACTGGCGAAAACACAGAAAAACGGCCTGATTTTCGTCAATCTGGTCGACTTCGACATGTTGTACGGACATCGGCGCGATGCCGCCGGTTATCGCCGTGCGATCGAGGTCTTCGACAAGGACCTCGTGGCGCTCGAGCGCGAGTTGCGCGAGGATGACCTGGTGCTGCTCAGCGCCGATCACGGCAACGATCCGACCTTCACGAAGACCACGGATCACACGCGCGAGTACGTGCCGATTCTCGCGTTCGGCAAGCGCGTGAAGCCAGCTGTCGAACTAGGCACACGCTCTAGTTTCGCGGACATCGGCGCCACGGTCGAAGAAGCGCTGGGTCTGAAACCGACTGGCCCCGGAACATCGTTCCTCGGGGCGATCCTCGCACGATGAACGCGCGCGAAGTCTTGCTGAAAAAGCGCGACGGCGGCGAACTCAGCGACGCACAGATCGAGGACTTCGTTGCCGGAGCGGTCGACGGCACGATCGCCGATTATCAGACCAGCGTGCTGCTCTCGTCGATCTTCCGGCACGGCTTCACGACGCGCGAACTCGCGGCTTGGACCGGCGCGATGTTGAACAGCGGGAAGACGCTCAACTTCGATTCGATCGCCAAGCCCAAGGTCGACAAGCACTCGACCGGCGGCGTCGGCGACAAGGTTTCTATCCCGCTCGCGCCCGCGGTCGCTGCCTGCGGAGTCGCCGTGCCGATGATCTCAGGCCGGGGGCTCGGCCACACCGGAGGGACGCTCGACAAACTCGAATCGATCCCCGGATTTCGCACGCAACTCGAGCCCGCGGAATTCGCGCGCGTATTGGCGCGCTGCGGTCTCGCGCTCGGCGGTCAGACGCCCGGAATCGTGCCCGCGGACCGCAAGTTCTACGCGCTGCGCGACGCGACCGGCTTGGTCGAATCGATCCCGTTGATCGCGAGTTCGATCCTTTCGAAGAAACTCGCCGAAGGCCTCGACGCGCTCGTGCTCGACGTGAAATTCGGTTCAGGTGCGTTTTTGCCGCGCATCGAGCAGTGCCGCGAATTGGCGCGCACCATGCTCGAACTCGCGACGGCGATGAAGTTGCGCGCCAGCGTGTTCCTGACTTCGATGGATCGGCCGCTGGGCGAGTGCGCGGGACACACGCTGGAAATTGCCGAATCGATTGCCTGCCTGCGCGGCGGCGGCCCGAAGGATTTGCGCGAACTCGTCGAAGTGCAGGGCGCGGAGATGTTGCGTCTGGCTGGTGTGGCGCGCGACGAATCCGACGGCATCGCGCAGATTCGCGGCGCGCTCGATTCCGGCCGCGCCTTCGAGCGCTTCCGCTGCGTGGTCGAAGCCCAGGGCGGCGACGTGCGTGTGATCGACAATCCGGCGTTGCTCGCGAGTGCCGGCCAAGTGCACATGGTCGAGGCCGCGCGACCTGGATGGTTCGAGTACGTCGATGTGCGCGAGATCGGCAACGCGATCGCTGCGCTGGGCGGCGGCCGGCAGCGCGTCGAAGACAAGATCGATCCGCGCGTCGGCGTGAAGTTCGAGCTCGCCGCGGGCGCGCGCGTCGAGCGCGGACAAGTCATCTTCAAGCTCCACCATTGCGAGTCCGGTTTGGCGCGGGCGCTCGCGTGTATCGGCCGTTCGTTCAGGATCTCAGACGCGCAGCCGAAAATCGGCGCTTTGATCGCGGAGCGCATGCTGGGATGAGCGCCATGTCGAAAGCGACGATTGCCTCACGTGCGGAGGCGCTCGCGAAGGCGTTCGCGAAGCACGGCTTGGAGCGTTTCGAGCTCGCGATCGTGCTCGGATCCGGTCTGGGCGCTTTCGCTTCGGCTCTGGCGAAGGCGCGCACGGTCAACTACGTGGACATCGAGGGCATGGCGCGCTCGAGTGTCGCCGGTCACAGCGGCCAATTCGTCATCGGCGAAGTCGGCAAGTGCCGCGTGCTCGTGCAGCAAGGTCGCGCGCATCTCTACGAAGGCTGGAGCGCGCAGGATGCGACGCGCGCCGTGCGCGCCTTCGCGAAACTGGGTTGCAAGGGAGTGGTCTTGACCAACGCCGCCGGCGGGCTGCGCCGCGAATGGAAACCCGGCACGCTGGTGCGCATCACCGATCACATCAACATGCAGGGCCGCACGCCGCTGTGCATGGGCGAGCGTTCGTCCGGCGCGATCTACGCCGAGAAATTCGGCGCCGCGCTCGAACGTGGCGCCGCGGATGCCGGCGTTGGCTTGGAGCGCGGCATCTATTGCGGCCTGCTCGGCCCGAGCTACGAAACGCCCGCGGAAATTCGCATGTTGAGTGCAATCGGCGCCGATTTGGTCGGCATGAGCACCGTCGCTGAAGCGAGCGCCGCGCGTGCGAGCGGCATGCAAGTCGCGGGCCTCTCGCTGGTCACCAATCTGGCCGCTGGAATCAGTCCCACGAAGCTGGACCACGCCGAAGTCCTCGCCGCGGGAGCGGCCGCCGCGGAGCGCATCACGAAGTTGCTGCTCGCGGCCGTGCCGCACCTCGCGGCGGAATCCAAGGCCTGAACCGCCATGCCACCGATGCGTGCGCGAACCCTTCGGCGTGTCAGTGCACGCATTCGCTCGCGGGCGCGGTTTGCCGCATTCACGGCGGTGGTTTTCCTGACAGGGCTCCCCGAATGGCGCTGTCCTGGACTGGCAGCGTCAGTCTGAACACTTACGTTCATCAAGCGCCGTACCGGAAATCTAGCAGCCCGCCAGAAAAAGTCCCTGCTGCGGCGGAGCGTGCTTCGGCGATGCTGCGTCGCGCTCGGAAATGGGTGCTCGGCGGCCAGGCAGGCCGCCTGCGCGCCCATTTCTGTCGCGCTCCTTGCCTCGCCTTCCCACGCTCCGCCTCGCAACGGGACTTTTTCTG
>JAYUUV010000235.1:0-5346 GCA_043754695.1 Planctomycetota bacterium | reverse complement strand
CTCGGGATCTACACGCGTTTTCATCCGCGTTTCGTGCGTCGCTACGCCGAACTAGGTCGCGAAATGCAAAGCGCGTTCGAGCGTTACGCGAAGGACGTGCGCGCCGGCGAATTTCCGTCGCAGGACGAGAGTTACTGAGCGAGCGCCGTCGTGCTCTCGCGCGCCAGCCTGAGGAACGCCGCGAGCAGACGCACGCCGTCGGGCGAAAGAATCGACTCGGGATGGAACTGCACGCCGTGACGCGGCAGTCGCCGGTGGCGCACGCCCATCACGATGCCGTCGTCGCTCCAGGCGGAAAGTTCCAATTCCGCAGGGAGTTTTTCGCGCCGCGCACGCAGCGAGTGGTAGCGCCCCGCGGCAAACGGACTCGGCAGTTCTTTGTATAGGGGACTCGCGTCGTGTCGAACCAAGCTCGCTCTGCCGTGGACTGGGATCGGATCGATTTCAAGTTCGCCGCCGTAGTGCTCGACCAGCGCCTGATGTCCCAGGCACACGCCAAGCAGCGGCAGCGCATCGGGCAGCGCGCGCAGCAAGGCCGGGCAAACGCCGCTGTCGCAGGGCCGGCCCGGGCCCGGACTCAACACGATCGCCGCCGGGCGCAGCGCCAAAAGCGCCGCGACATCCATGGAATCGTTGCGCTTGACGCAAACTTCCGCCTTCAGGCCTGCGAGCGCCTGGTACAGGTTGAAAGTGAATGAGTCGTAGTTGTCGATCAGCAGAATCATGTAGTGCCGGCCTGCTGCTCCAGCGCGAGCAAGCGTCGTGCGGGGCGCATTCGTCGGCATGGAACCGGCCGCGGCTTGTCTTCGCGCGGCGGCTTGCCCAGGATACCGCAACTGTATTGCCATGATCCGCCGAGGCAAGAGACCTTTGGCCCAACCGCTGTGGTGAAAAATATGTTCAACAAGATGAAGACGCTCGCTCCGATCCTGCTCGTGCTCGCCGCCGTCGCCTGCAACAAGGATGAGTCCAGCGCCGGACCCACCAAGGTCCTCGACAGTGCCAAGGAAGGAGCCGCCAAAGCCGGCGATGCAATCGCCGACGCGTGGGACAAGGCGTCCAGCGAGATGAGCCACATGGGCGACGAGATCAAGGCCAAGATCGATGCGGCGAAGCCGGAGATGAAATCCAAGCTGGAGAGCTGCAAGGTGACCTTCGACGAACAGATGGCGCTGGCCAAGTCGAAGTTCAACGAAGCCAAGGCTGCCGCACCGGACAAGATGGCGGCGCTCAAGCAGGACGCCAACGACGCCCTCGCGGCGGCGAAGAGGGCCTGGACCGACGCCACGACGTCGCACTAGCAGCAGAACGGCAAGGCGAC
Source organism: Planctomycetota bacterium (assembly GCA_043754695.1). Lineage (GTDB taxonomy): Bacteria > Planctomycetota > UBA1135 > UBA1135 > JADJQU01. The sequence goes on along the minus strand of JAYUUV010000235.1, from coordinate 4,025 downwards.
GGCTCACACTCGGCGTGCCGGCACGTAGGCGCTCTGGGCCGTCGCTGGGGCGGGCCGTGATCAGGCATTGTCCTGGTCGCGGACCCTTATGTCCCAGGGCAGGCTTGAACGGAAGCCTAGAGGCAACCACAACATGTCCATGTCCATCAGCAATTCCAAAGTTTCCAGGGGCGGCCGCTGGCTGGGCGCCCTGGGCTTTCTCAGCGCCGGTCTTTGCCTGCCCTTCGCCTGGCGCTTCGCGCAAGCCGAGCCGAACCAGTCTTCGAAGGAATCGCGCGCAATCGCCGCGCAGCGCGATGACCTCGATCTCGACGAGCGCTCGACCATCGCGCTGTTCAAGCGCGCTTCGCCTGCGGTGGTGAACATCACCAACTTGGCGCTCTACAGGCAGCGCTTCAGCCTGTCCGCCACCGAAGTTCCGCAGGGCACCGGTTCCGGCTTCCTGTGGGACGAGCAGGGCAACGTGGTCACGAATTTCCACGTCATCAACGGCGGCAGCAAGTTCAAGGTGACGTTGTCGGATCGCTCGGAATGGGATGCGACGGTCGTCGGTCAGGCGCCCAATCACGACCTGGCCGTGTTGCACATCGATGCGCCGCGCGCGCGGCTGTCGGCGCTCGCTGTGGGCACCTCGTCGGGGCTCGCCGTCGGCCAGAAAGTCTTCGCGATCGGCAATCCCTTCGGGCTCGATCAGACGTTGACCACCGGAATTATCAGCGGGCTCGGCCGCGAGATCCGCTCGGTGTCCGATCACAAGATCAGCGACGTGATCCAGACCGACGCGGCGATCAATCCCGGCAATTCAGGTGGCCCGTTGCTGGACAGTTCCGGCCGTTTGATCGGCATCAACACGGCAATCGTCAGCCCTTCGGGCGCCTACGCGGGGATCGGTTTCGCGGTGCCCGTCGACAACGTGTCGCGCATCATTCCGCAGTTGATCAACCGCGGCAAAGTCATGCGGCCTGGCCTGGGCATCACGCTGGTGAGCAATTCCGTGGCGCAACGCCTGGGGCTCAGGGGCGCGATCATCGCCGAGCTCGCAGCGGATGGCGCGGCGAAGAAGGCCGGACTGCGGCCCGCGTTGCGCTACGAGGATGGATCGATGGATCTGGACTTGATCGTGTCGCTCGATGGCAAGCCCGTGGAGAAGGTCGAGGACTTGTACGACCTGCTCGATCAGCGCCAGATCGGCGATGTGGTCAAGCTGGGCGTGCGCCGCGATTCGCAGCTGGTCGAGATCTCGGTCAAGTTGCGCGAGCTGCAGGACTGAGCGCCGCGGGCGCGGCTTTTCCACGCCTCGCTGCGGGAGCTTCTCAGATCTGAACGCGTCCGGCAGCGCGGCATGGGGCGTTTTGCGGCCTGCCGCTGCCGCGCTCAAGCTCGACCGAGCGTCGATCCGAAGTGCGTTGCGCCTCGCTCCTATGCGGGGCGCGGCGTACTTTCGGGCGAGCCCGGGGCGTATGCTGCTCGCCCACGCGCGGGCGAATGCCCACGTCCCAAGGCTGTCCCCGATGACGCAAGAGTTCCCCGGATGAGTGCCTGGCTGCACCAGCCCCTGCGATGAGCTCGTTGCTCGCCCGGCTCTCGCGACCGGAGGGGGAAGAATCGCTCCAGGACGCTGAACCGCGCCTGGGCCGTGGCGAGGTCTTGCTGCTCGTGCTGGTCGTGTTCGTCGCGCGCCTGCTCGCCGCGCGGGCCTTCCCGATCTACGACGACGCCTTCATTACCTACCGCTACGCGCGCAACCTGGCCGCGGGATTGGGCCTGGTCTACAACCCGGGTGCGGCCTGGGAGCCGATCCTCGGCACCACCACACCAGGTTATGCGGTGCTGCTGGGCGGGTTGAACGCGCTGGGTCTGCCGATCATCGCCAGTTCCTTGGCGCTCAACTTCCTGTGCGATGCGCTTTCGGCCTGGATCCTGATCCAGTTGTTCGACCGCCGCGCGATCTCGTCGCTGATCGCCGTGCTCGCCTTCGCCTCGATCCCTGAAATCGCGCGGGTTTCCGCCGGAGGCATGGAGGCGCCGGCGGTCGTGTTTTGCTCGCTCGCTGCGCTGCGCTGTTTCCTGACCGACAGGCTGATCGCTGCGGGCACGTTCAGCGCAATCGCCTGCACGCTGCGACCGGAATGCGTGCTGCTGGTGTTCACGCTGAGCGTATTCGCGCTGTTGCAGCAACGCTCGCTGATTCGCTATCTGCTGCCCGTGGCTCTGATCGGCATCGCCGTCGCCAGCAGCCTGACCTGGATCTACGGCAGCCCGATCTCGCATTCGATCTCGGCCAAGGCGGCCATGCACTCCGGCGAGCAAAAGCCTGGCTTCTCGCGCCTGCCTGACATTTTGGCCCAGGCCTTCGGTCCTTCGCAGCCGATGCGCATGTTGAGCGTGCTGATCGCGATCGGTGCGCTGGCGATGCTGCTGCGCCGCTCGCGGATGCTGCCCTTCGGCGTTTTCGCCACGCTGATCGTAGTCGCCTATCTGATCGCGCGGCCGAAGACCTGGGGTTGGTACTTCTACGCGCCGATGTTCGCCTGGATCGCCTGGCTGGGCCTGGGCTGCGAGCAGATCGTGCGCTGGATTGGTTTCGACAAGCTGCGTTTGCGCTCGCCTTCCGTCTTGCGCGCTTCGACACTTGCCGGTTCCTTCGTGTGCCTCGCCGTGGTGGCAATCTTTCCGCTGCTGCGTCCGAACGCTGTGACTTCTCTGGTCCACGAGCGCTTGCTGCGCCCGGATACCGTGACTCCGCTGGTCTACGAGCGCTTCGAGCGTTGGGCCAAGGAAGCGCACATCGCCGAGCGCAAGGCAACGATCCTGGCCTCGGACATCGGCGCCATCGGTTGGTACACGGACGCGCTGGTCTACGACAGCGCGGGACTGGTCTGGCCCGAAGCGTTGAAGGTCACTCGGCCGGTGGACCAAATCCGCAAGTACCAGCCCGATTACGTGATCCTGGTGGTGCGCCGCTCGCGGCTCAAACCGTTTCGGGTCGACGATCCCGAACTCGCGGCGCAGTACGTGCCGATCCGCCGCTTCAACGAGTTCAACAAGAGCGGTGTGGACAAGCTCAATCCGGACATCGCCGATCTGCCCGACTGGTGGGAGCAGGACTACATCATCTACGAGCGCGTGCGCGAGCGTCAGGAGTAGTTTTCTCCGGCGCGCGTCGCTTCGCTACGCTGGTGTTCATGTCGTTCGCAGCGCCGCACGTACTTTCGCGCCACGCCGTGCGCGAACTCGATCGCCTGTGCAACGACGAGTTCGGCATTCCGGGGATCGTGCTGATGGAGAACGCCGGTCGCGGTGCGGCCGAGTGTCTGCAGCGCGAATTGCGTTCGGCTCGCGAGCGTGTCGTGTTCCTGTGCGGACCGGGCAACAATGGCGGGGACGCCTTTGTCGCCGCGCGACATCTGCACAATTGGGGAGTCGAAGTAGAATTGTTCGCGATCGCGAGTGCGGTTCAGATGCGCGGTGACGCCGCGTGGGCGCGTGCCGTGATCGAGCGCATGGGGCTGATGCCAATCTCGATCGCTTCAGCGGACGAGCTCGAGCGCGCGCGGCAAAGTTGGAATGGCGACGTCGTGCTCGTCGATGCGCTGCTCGGCACCGGAGCCGAAGGTGCGCCGCGCGCAGCCGTCGCCGCGGCCTTGCGTGCTAGCGCACTTGCCACGCCGCGCCTGCGGGTTGCCCTCGACCTGCCGAGCGGACTCGACGCGGACAGCGGACTTGCCCACGACCCGTGCTTTCGCGCCGACTTGACCTTGACCTTCGCTGCGCTCAAACCGGGATTGGCAACTGCGGTGTGCGGCAGAGTCGAGGTCGTCGACATTGGAGCGCCGCGCGAACTGATCCTGCGGCTCGCCTCCACGTAGGGTTTGTGCAAGGCCTGTCGCAATCTCGCTTCCCAGGCCCAGCCTGAGGGCGAGGGCCGGCTGCTGAGAAAGCTGCCTGATTGCGCGGCTGGCGCTCGAGGGCTAGCGTGAGAACCTCGTTCCTCAGCCGATCCGGTGCTCCACCCCCGGGAAGAG
>JAYUUV010000234.1:0-22219 GCA_043754695.1 Planctomycetota bacterium | reverse complement strand
GCCTTGAAGCAGGATGCCCAGAAGGTGAAAGCCGAGGCCGCCAAGGCCAAGAAATTGGTCGAGGACTTGAAGAAGAAGCTGTAGCCGCGACTCGCCCGTTCGGAAACCGGTGCGCAGCGCATGCGACCGGCTTGCGCGCGGCGCGCAGAGGGGCAACTACCCAAGCAGGAACACGATGGGCGATCCCAAGCAAGACAAAGCGTTGCTCCTCGAGTTGGAATCGACGATGACCGACCTGTGGAATGCGAGCGTGGACATGGATGCTGTCGCCGAGGAATGCAAACTCAGGAAGGGCGAAAGCCTGTATGACCGGATCAGCAAATGCGAGGTATCGGTCAAAGAATGGGAGCGGCAATTGCTCGCGCTCAAGAGCAGCCTGGCCGGGCTGAAGAAATTGCTCGACGGCTACAAGGTAAAATATGGCAATGAGGCTTCGGGGCTCGCGCAGCTTTCGTATCAGATCGCTTCAGACGGGCACGACAAGATGAGCATCAGCCTGCGCAAGTACCGGAACGAACTCGACGCGCACAAACAGACGCTGCGCAAGATCAAGATCTAGACCGTTGATTTCGACGCAGCGCCGGGCCGCCTATTTCCTTCGATTCGCTGACCGCATTCCGGCAAGATTCCGCGCTTCGCTCCCAACCCAACACAAGAGAACACGATGAGCGCTGACAAGCAGACCACGGAATTGATCGCACATCTGGACAACACGCTGTCGCGCCTCCTGAACGCCGGAACGAGCATGGAAAAGGTCGCGGCGGACTGTCAGGTCAGCAAGGGCGAGGCACTGATCGATCGACTGATGAAGTGCGATGTCGCCCTGAAAGCCTGGCAGAAGGAGCTCAAGGCGCTCGACTGGGACCTTGCGACGCTGAAGAAGCTCTACTCCGCGTTCAAGGACAAGGAGCACGGCAGCATTGCCAGCGTCGCGGAAGGCGTCTGGAACAGCGCGAGTGCGAAGGCGTCCGAGATGAAGGCCAAATCAGACAGCTACGCGAAGGAGTTCGAGAAGCAGATGGCGAGCCTGCGCAAGATCAAGGCGTGACGTCGCCTGCCCGCCCGCTCGAGCAGCCTGTCCTGGTCGACCGAGCCCGATGCCTCCTTGCGGTGCGTGCTCTGCGCTGAGTCTGCGCCGGCGCGCCTGGGCATCTAACGAACGAGCAGGCGACTCAAAAGCGCGTCCGTTGCCGCGCTGGCGCGCTCGAGATCCTCGAACGAAGTGCGTACGCGCGGATTCCAGATGCGCTCGGAAAAGGCGGCCACGCGAAGTCGCAGGCTAGGGAGCTCCAATTCGTCCGGCTGCTCCCAGGCGCACATCATCGCGCCGACGATCGCTGCCTGCGGCGGCAACTGAATGCCGTGGAAGGCCGGAAAGTTCTCGATGAAGTGCTCGAACAGCCAAGGATTCCAGGCATGGATCTCGCGCGGCGACCAGTGCCGATCGTTGACGACGTAGAGCGGTTTCCACGACGCGTTGATCACGTTGAAGCCGTTGCGCACCAGCGCTTCGGGCGGGTAGTACAACGCTTCATAGGCGACTACCGTGATGTCCTTCGGCACGCTCGCTCCGACATCGGGGCCGAAGCCCTCCCAAACGAGCGTACGCTTGCCAAGCCGCTTCACGCTCTCGTTCATCCGGATCAGGAAGCGCACGTACAACTCGTGCGCGCCGCTCACGTGTTCGCGCGCGAACGCGGCCTGGAAGTCCGGGCTCTCGGCGACGCGGGTCAGGTCGGCTTCGTCGCCACCGATGTGGATGTAGGGCGAAGTGCTGAAGACCTCGGCGACTTCGGCCAGCAGCGTGTCGAGCGCCTCGAGCGTGCGCACGTTCGCGAAGTTGAGCGTCGCGTGGTGGTCCTTGTGGGCGCGGAACAGTTCGGGCATCGCCGCCACCATGGCGCCGGCGTGTCCGGGCATCTCGAGCTCCGGAAGCAAGGTCACGCCGCGCACGCGCGCGAACTCGACCAGTGCGAGCAGTTCCTCGCGACTGAAGTGCTGCCTTTCCGTCACGAGCTTTGGAAAAGCGCGCGAAGGAAACGTGAAAGCCTGGTCGTCGGTGAGGTGCAACTGCAGGTAGTTGAGTTTGTAGAGCCGGCACAGCTCGATCAGGCTTTCGAGTGTGGCGATCGTGTGCGGCCTGCGCGCGACATCGACGAGCAGTGCGCGGAAGTCGAAGGCGGGGGAGTCGACGATCGAACAGGCCGGCAGGTCTTGCCGCTCGCGCAGACTTGCGTCCATGAGTTGGAGCAGGCTTGCACTGCCGCTCGCGAGCGCGCCCTGAGTCCGCGCGCGAAGCGTGATCGGTGGCTGTGCCAAGGGATTGATCTCCAGGCGATAGCCGTCCGCGGCGCTGCCGGCCTGGTTCATGTCGAGCAGGAGTTCGATGTCCGCGGGCTCGGAAGAGTCGGTTGTAATCAGCGCAGGAATCCCGAAGGCCTGCGCAATCTCGGCGGCCAAGACTTGGGCGTGGGCGCGCAACTCAGTCGCAGGGGCTCGAATGCGCAGCCTTGGGCCAAGGACTGGTCCGGTTGCACCGCCAACACGTGCTCGCAGCCGGACCGAACTCGGCTCGGGAACGATCGAGCCGCTCGATCGCGCGCTGCTCGAGCGCGCTGCGCGGGCGAGCGCATCGCCAAGCGTGCTCGCGATCAACTCATTTCCGCGCGGCAGCATGTGCACGCCGTCGTACGTCAGGAGGCCTGATTCCCTGGAAACCTGACCCTGCTCCGCCAGCCGATCGACGAAGGCCTGATGCGTGTCGCAAAGCTCACAGCCCGTCTCGCGCGCTACCGTGCGAACGACCGCGGCGTAGGAATCCAGCGCCGAATCGAAGCGATTGGCGTTCTTCGGCAGCTCGCCGATGATCGTCGGCGTGCACAAGACCACGCAGCATTGCTCGGACTTCGCGATGCGCACCAGCTCGCGCAGGTTGGCCTCGTACTCGCCGATGTTCGTGCGCTCATCAGCGTGCCACACGTCGTTGATGCCGATCATGATCGAGATGATCGAAGGCCGATCCTTGGCGAGGAATTGTGCCAGCGTCTGCGTCGGCGCGACTTTCGCGGACGGATCCGCGAGCAAGTCTCTGGACCTTGCACCGTCCACTCCATTCCTCAGGAGCGTCACGTGCTTGTCGCGTTGATGGATCGCCAGTGCGCGCTCGAGCAGATCGATGTAGCCAGCCTGCCAGGTGATCGAGTCGCCGAAGAAAGCGATACGTTCGCCGATGCGCAGCGCTGAGTTCTCGCCCACCAGTGCCTCGAAACCGGGCGAGAGCGGGGCCGGCGGCGGCACGACGACCTTCACGACGGGATCCTTGGCTTTCGCCGGAACGAGTGCATCCTTCGCGCTCATCGCGATCGCGAGGCGTTCGATCTCGAGCACCTGCATCGAGCCCTTGGTGATGTAGATGTGGGAGAGCGTGTCGCCTCCGAGCGCCGCGTCGTGCACGAGCGGTGCGCCAGTCACGTTCCCGGCGTCGTCGATCAGTGTCAGTCCATCTCCCGGCGCGGCCCACGCGCTCCACATGCCCGCGGCGAGGTCGTAGCGCTGCAGGAACGTCTGCATCTGCGTGCACGCAACCTTGGTCTTCACGACCCCGGAAGCAGTCCACATTCCTTCGCGGTGCCCATAACCGCTGTTGAAACCCAGTTCCGAATACTGCGTCGAGCGGCTCCACGCCGGCACCACGGATGCGTAGCCTTCGATCGGCTCGGTGACGCGCATCGTGACCGCGTACCAGACCAGCGCGCGGCTCACGGGAGTCTCGAGTTCACGCCACGAATTCCCGTTGATCGTTGTCAGCTTTCCGTCGCGCTCCACAGCGCCATCGACACTCCACTCGCCGATTCCTTCGCGCGCGAAGCCCGCACGCGTCGTTCCGTCAAACTCGTCGTAGGCGATGCGCTGAGCGGCAGCGGGGGAACCGAGCACCACGATGCCGAGGATCAAGCGGACCTTCATCCTGTCACTGTCCTCGGCCGCATGGGTGACTGCAAGTGCGCGCGCCGTGTGCCAGGCCGATCGCGCACGCGAATCTCGCCAAGCAGATGCGGTCGCACCGCCTCGGCGAACGGCCGCGGCCGCGCAGCGCTCAGTACATCACGTTCGGAATACTCACGAAGGCCAGGAACAGCGCTTCCATGCTGCTCAAGGCGAGGGCCGTGATCGCGAAGGACCGATCGGGTGTGCGAGCCAAGGCATGGATCGACACGCCAAGCGCCAGCGCAGTGCCGACGAACATGATGCTCGGACCGAGCATCGACAATGGGTGGCCTCAGCAGAAGGCCATCGAGAGGCCCAGACCCGCGGGCGGAAGGAGCGTGAGTCCAAGAGCGAGTTTGCCTGCTGACATCGTGTACCTGCCTGCTCCGTGCTCTCGATTCCGGCGCGCGCAACACCGGCCCGACAGCTAGTTTCCCGGGTGTTCCGCCTTCGGGGCGGTCATCGTCTTGCCCAACTCGTCGAGTTGCGCCTGCATCTGCTGCTCGCGCTCTTTCGCTTCGCGCAACGAGGGCACGTGCAAGGCCGAGCGCATGTCGTCGGTCACGCCGTCCGATGTCACGTACAGCTTCAGTTTGCCACCATTGTCGCTGCGATACTGCGTTCCGAAGCGTTGGGGCCGCTCGAGGTTCATGAGCATGCGGTCGTAACTCGCCGCCGCGAGCCAGCGCGAATCCTTGTCGCCCAGGCAGGCTCCGATCATGGCGAGCTCATGCGCGAGCTGCACGCCGTCCGCGCCGTTGGCGTGTTGATAGACCATCGCGGCGTGGTAGTAGTCGCGGCCAGTCCTGACAGCTCCGCTGTCGAGCAGCTCGCGCACGCGAGTTTGCCGCTCGAGGTCGCGCTTTTCGACCAGGCTCCAATCGCCTGGGGCAGTACCCGGCGTGCGGTCCGCCTGATCGGCGACATACAGCGCTTCGAGTTCCGTGTTGCTCGCGGGCAACTCGATCCGAGCTGTCGCCGATTCCAAAGGCGGCTTCGCGGAGTTGCAGCTGGAGATCGCGGCGCTGCACATGAGGCCGAAAAGCAATGCAGCGCAGATTGCGCCTTGTGAAGTGGCTTGCATGAGTCTCATTCTTCGCAATCCTTCTGGCGAATGTCGTGCTCAGACCACTACGTGAGCTTGCCTAGGTCTTCGGTTTCGGCGGCGGCAGATCGCGCGCCGGACACGAAGCTTGCCAACCTTGGCGAGCATGCTGCCCGTCGCAAAACGGCTTGTTGGCCGATTGACCGCAACGGCAAAGCGAGATCACGGTGCGTCCGGCGAGGCCGTATTCCTTCCCCGTGGCATCGCAGATCGTCATTTCGCCTTCCAGGCGCAACGGGCCATGGTCGCTCACGGTGATTTTTGTCATGCGGGCACGCTAACACGCCGGACCAGACGCGCGCGAAACTGCTTGCGCATTCCCGCAGGGAATGCCGACGGACTTGCGACGACCGCTGCTCGCCTTTCGCAGCAAGAGCACTGCGAACCTGGGCAAATGGCCGACGACTTGCGCACAGCGCACGCGTAGTGCGCAAGCAGACGGATGCTGAATCCCGGCCTCAAGATTGCGCAGCCCCAGCGAGGTTTGCTCGCTGGGGCTGCGCGGCGCCATTTCTCGAGCGAACCGAGACGAACTCGGCCCGCGCCTTGACTCAGTAGGTCTTGTGGACGCGCTCGACGCTCCACTCTCCGCCCGAGCCGTGGCACACCGTGCAGGACTCCTGTCCATTGCCCGCGGTCTGCACATCGATGTGAGCGACGGCATCGCTCGAATCGTGACAGGCTGCGCAGACCGTGCGCCATTCGCGTGTGGGTGCGATCTGACCGCTGGGGTGATCGCGCTGCACAGGTGCTTGCCACGTGTCGTTCTGGCTGCCGTGGCAAATCGCGCAGTTGCTGACTCCGCCCGGCAGAGCCGGGAAGCCGCCCTCGTTGTAGTGCACCGGGTAGGGAGTTCCGAGGAATACACCGTTGACCGTGTAGGTCGAGGCATTCGCGAGTTCCTTGCCCATGTGCGCCTTGTGGAGCAGAGAACGGAAGTCCATCGTGACACCGGGAGTCGCACCGACGTACCAGGTCGCATAGGTGTACTTCGGACCGTCCTCTGCCCCGGGCGTCCCGTGGCACAGCGTGCATGTTTCCAGCCCGCGGCGACCGAATCCGTGCGCGGCGATCTCGGTGTGGCAACGGTTGCAATTGTCCCCCGACGAGATCACGTTGCGTGGCTCGAGCACCGTCGCGGCCCCGAACAGGAAGTCCTTGATCGCCGGCGGTGCCATCATCCGATAGGTCGTATTGTCGCTGGCGATTAGGCTGAAGGCTTCCACGGCCGTCGGCACACGCAGCGGCGTCACGGTAAAGTCGCGATTCGCCCACATACCGACGCTGTAGGTCCCGTCGACAAGCGCTAGACCCTTCCAGTCGCCCCACGTCGCGTCGATGTCGTCGGTGTCGGCTGCTGCCGCGGGCGGATAGATCGCATTTTGCGCCAAGCCGGCCGCGTCGAAGTATCCAAAGCGCCCGTGCGAGCGGTAGTTGACGACCACCGGGTTGCCCAGGGTGAACTGCCCCGCAACCAGCGTGATCGAGAGCGCATTGCTCGTCGCCATCGTGTAGGCGATGCCTTCGCGCTTGCTCGTCAACGTGCACTCCTGGATCGTGCCGCTCGTGCTGTGCGCGAAGCGCAGCCCGGTGGTCATCCAAACTTTGTCAGCCGTGCCCAGGCTCGCTCCAGTGGTGTCGCTGGTGGTTTGCACGCGACCGACCTGCGCGTACTCCTCGCTCGCCAGTCCGGCGTCGAGTACAACGCGGTCGCCGACTGCGAGCGCGAGGGCTGCGCTGTCGCAAGCGATGTAACGGCCGAGGGCCGGCGCGTTTTCGTTGATCAGGGTCGAGGCTCCGACCAATGCGGTGCGTTCGAACACGACCTGACGGCCCCAGTAAGCCGGGGTGTTGCCGAAGGCCATGACATCCGCGCCACCGGTCGCCGCGCCGATGCGCTCGAAGCTCACATCGCGCGGAACTTCCATCGTGTAGCTCGCGGCCAGCGGCACCGCTTCGAAGTAGAAGCGATCACCGGCGACAAAGGCGGTGGCTCCCTGCGTCAGGGTCGCCGTCACGCCGTTGTAGCTGACCGCGGCCGTGTTGCCGCTCGCACCACCGATCGCCTGGCCGGCGAGCGCTGCGCTCACCGAACCCACGATGTCGTAGGTGGTCGCGCTCGTGAAGACGATCGCGATCGTCTGCGCCACCGCTCCGTTCGCCACGACCGGAGTCGAGGCCGACCCGGTACCCGTGAATGGAGTCGATTTGCGCCAGGCGAAGTCGAACGGGTTGACGTTAGGCATCAGCCACTGCTGATTCGAGGTCGGCCCGGTCACGATCATCTGGAAGCGCGTCAGTGCGTTGATCTGAAGATCCGTGCCGGCATTGTTCTTCACCGAGAACGTGCCCTGGATCGCATCGCCGATCTGGTGCGAGCCGTTCGGACCACTGCCGCCGCCGACGGCCGTGAGGTCGATGTTGACGCCGGAGTTGAACGTCGTGTCGAGGTAGGGGTGGCGGTGGGCATTCTCGACCGAGAGGACGTTGCCGGTCGCTTGGTGACAAAGCGTGCAGTTGGAATTGTCGGCCTGCGCGGGCATCGTCTGGCCATTCGACGTGTAGGGGCTGCCCCAAACGATGTCGTCGTGGCAGGAGCTGCAGGCTTGCCGCGAAGGCGCGGTCTGGTGCAACGCGCCCTGCGCAGGCGCCACGATCGGACCGGCGCCGTCAGGATCTCCGTGGCACTTTTCGCAAGAAACCGGTCCGGTTCGGATTTCATCCTCGAGCCGTTTCTGATTGAGGGTCAGTGCCGTGTAGCCGATGTCGCGCGGCATCGGGCCGTTGCCGAATGCGCCCGTGTAGTTGACTCCGGTCGCATCGTAGGTGAAGGCCACATACGCGCTCGGCATCACCGGGAAACCGATTTCCGAGAAGTCCAGGATGCTGTCCTGGTAGCCCACGAGCTCGTAGGGAACCGGGGTCGCCGCGTACTCGCGCGAACCGTCGGGTTTCACTGCGACTCCAAGCACCGAGGGCAAGTGTTTGCCCGCGTGGATCTTGTGGATCATGGCCTTGAAGTCGATCGAGACTCCCGGCGTGCCGTTCAGGACCGCGATGTTGTTGCGATCTTCCGCACCCGCCGTGTGGCACATCAGGCACAGGGTCACGTTCTTGCGCAGCCCGCCGTGCGCGCGCAGGTCTGCGTGGCACTGATTGCAGTTGTCTTGGCCGACGACTGCGCGCGAAACGACCGCCCCGGAATTGCCGACCACGAAGTCGAAGACCGCATTGCCGGAGTCGCGACTGGCCGCGCCGTCCACGGTGAAGCCCCAGCTGAGATACAGGCCGACGGTGTACGTGCCGTCGAGCAAGGCCTGGCCGGTGAGTTCGCCGTCAGCCGCTCCGAACGAAGCTGTATCGTTCAGTGGAGCCAGGTAGGTCGCCGGAATCGGCGTCGCAAAGGTGTAGCTGTAGGAAGTGTCGGCTAGCTGGACAGCGCGAGTCGACACGTCAGTTTGTTCGGCGATGACGCGCTGATAGTTGAACGTAGGCCCGGAGACGAGCGTGCGCGCGAACGCGAACTCGCTCAAATCCCACACGCTGCCGTCAGTCTTCACGGCAGTGAAGTTGACCGTGATCGTGTCGCCGGCCTGGAATCCTCCGTTGGCGGCCGTACCGCCAGTCAGGCCCGTGATCGCGACCGCGACGCCAGGCAGCGTGTCGCCCTTGGATAGGACGGATGCCGTCGGCCCCGTGCCGACCGGAGGACCCGCGGGACCGGCAGGGCCCGTGGATCCGTCACTTCCGGAACATGCACCAAGCAGTACAAGAGGTGCAAGCGTCAGGACACCCGCGAGGAATTTCGCGACGCCAAGAGCTGGATTCGTGGACAGGCGTTTCATGACCTTCTCCGTCGATGGGGTTGGCGGCTCGAGCCCTCTTGAAGGTTCCGCACATCACCCGCGCTGCCCAAGCAGGCGTCGATGGAGAGGCTCGCGGCGGAACGTCCGTAATCTCGGTCGTAGGCCGGTCGCCCGCTCTACCCAGGAGTGCGTAGTTCATGTGCGCATTGCGCGCAGGCTGAGCGACACGGATCGCACAGGAAACAACGCGGCGGGCCGGAACCGGAACCGATGTCGCGGGAGCGAGTCATCAGCCCGCCCGCAGTTCGCGATCGCCGTGCGTTTCCGCGTACCCGTCGTGGCGCGGCGCCGGGTCAGTGGCTCGGATTCAAAAGCCCGTACATCAGCGTGTCCAGGAAGACTCCGTCGAAGAGAAAGTTCTGCGCGAGGTGCGCCTCGCGTGCGAAGCCTAGCGATTCGAGCAGCGCGCTCGAGGCCGTGTTCTGCGGTGCGACACACGCTTCGATGCGATGGAAGTGCAAGCGCTGGAATCCGTGTTCGACGACGGCCCGCGCGGCTTCGCGCGTGATTCCATGCCCCCACAGATCGGGCCTGAGGATGTAACCGAGTTCGGCGTGATGGTGCTCGGCGGCGATGCGCCAAAAACCGATCGTGCCGACGAGTTCCGGATCGCCAAGGCGCGTCAGTGCCCAGACAATGCCCGTGCGTTTCTGGAACGCATCCTGCATGTCGCGCATCAGCGCTTCGACATCCTCGAGAGTCTTCGCGATCGGCCGGCCGATGTGTTGCATCACTCTGGGATCGGAACGCAGTACAAAGAGCGCCCGCGCGTCGCTGGGCACGATCGCCCGCAGCAGCAAGCGCTTCGTGGACAAAACCGGGAACGGATTGAAATTCAGATCCAGCATGGGACCACGGGATCAGACTCGCGTCCGAGTGTCAAAAATTCAGCCAGAGCGCGATCAGCGGGCCCGACAGTTCCAGATCGAGGTCCGACCTTGTGCCGTCTTCGAATTCCGCCTCGTAATGGAGCCGGCGCCAGCCGGCCGTGAACTCGGCGTTGTGTCCCAATCTCAAAGCCGCGCCCAGGTCCAGCGAGGTGACCGTGGCTGTGGAGTAGTTCGACCCGAAGCCAAGATGCGCGCTACCTTCGGCATAGATGCGCAGGGGGGCGACTATCCAGCAGTACAAGGTCGCGCCGATGAGCGGTCCGTAGGACGCTTGGCTGTCGCTGTCCGATTGAACCGGCGTCTTCACTCGGATGTCGAGATCGCTGATTCCCAGGCCCAGAAAGCCGTCCACGCCGAAGCCGCTTTCGAAGCGATTCGCGGCTCGCACCAGCGCGGAACTGCGGAAGAGACTGAAGTCGACCTCAACGTCAGCCGGGCCCAGAATGGGTGGGCCACCCAGCGACACCTGGTTTGGGAAATCGACGTGCTGTGTGAATTCCCCGCTGCCCTTTGAAGCGTCGAGCTCGAGGGAGAGTCTGAAGTTGTAGCGAGGTAGCCCGGGCGCGCTTGCTGCATCGCCGACAGGCTTCTCCGTTCCTCGCGGGCGGTCGAGCAGATTCCAGCTCAATCGACCCGCGGGAATAACGTTCGCCTCGTCCTTTCCCTCGATGTCGGTCTGAGGCACGACGCATGCGGTCAGGGCGGGCAGTGAAAGTACCGCCACACTCGCAAGCCGACGGAGCGTGACTTGGAAATCCCGTCCATGTACGGGACCTGACCGAGCTTGATCAAAGGCCATGCTCGACCCTTGTACTTCAACACGAGCAGCCACGCCTGTTGCTACGCACAGCGCCGGCTCCCGCTGCGAACAAAGCCCGGACGACTTACCTATCGACGCAACAGCGCAAGGCCGAAGTTGCGGCCCAGGCCCAGCTTGAACGCCAGTTGGATCCACAGCATCGCATACGGCTCGAGCAAGCGCGCCGCGGACAGCGGACCGGCGTCGACCGCATCGAAGCCGGCGTCCGTCGCGAGTTGCAGAACGAGCGGTTTTTTCGCCGCGTCGTCGCCGGCGACGAACATCACGAGGCGATGTGCATAGCCCTTCTGTCCCGCCATGTTTTCGGCGCCGGTCTGGTTGAAGGCCTTGAACACAGACGCGCCCTTGGCCCAGCTCGCCACGAGTTCTCCTCCCGAAGTCGTGAGGCCGACCTCGAGTCCGGCCAGGGCCGGCAAGAGCGGATTGGTGCAGTCGATGACGACTTTGCCCCGGAGGTCGCCACAGGCTTCGACGGCGGCCTTCGTGGCGTTCCAGGGCGTGGCGAGCACCACGACCTGCGCAGGCCTCGCCGCCTCGAGGCTCGCGTGCGCCGACGCGCGCGAGCCGATCGACGCGAGCAGTTCGCCGACCTCCGCCGTCGACGGATCGCGCACGCCGAATCGAATCGTGTGTCCCGCCTTGCCCCAGTTCCGACCCAGCGCCCCGCCGACATTGCCGGCACCGATGATTGCGATGTCCATGGTTGTAGAAATTCAATTGCAGGCGAAGCACGGTTTGCCTGCTTTCCGAGAAGTTCAGGTGTTCAGTTCGCCGGCTCTCTTATTCAGTTCCGTGCGAACTCTCAAGACGTCTTTCCTGGGAACAGCCGTCGCGCCCGCGAATTCTTCCCAGCGCGCGATCGCCTCCCGCATCTGTTCGATCAATGCCCCGGGATCGTTGAGGCCGAAGAGCTTGCCGACTTCGAGCAGATCGCCGAGCACGATCCCCGACTGCTTGTCCTGCACGCGCATTTGATGCTGCGCAGTGAAACCTTGTCCGCGGGCAAAGGTCAGATCGTAGGCCGGCGCCAGGCGCCACTTGCCCGCGCGGTCCATATGGAAGGAGAGGTTCTTGACGTGGTCGTCCTGGTTGACCGCGAAGACGTTGAACAGCATGCGGCGATAGCCCTGTTCGACGCTCGCGTAGGGCAGGCCCAGTCGCAGCACGCAGCGCAGGAACTCCTCGTAGCTGCTCGCGCCCGGCGCGTTGTAGTCGACGTGGATCAGCCCGCCGAGCGAATGTTGATGGCGCTTCTCGTTCCCTTCGATGTCGAAGCGATGCACGAGCAAGTGCGCGAGGCCCTCGTCTTCCAGCAACGTGATCAGCGTCGCCTCGACACCTGCCGCGCGCGCCATCTCAGTGTACGCAGCTTCGATCCGATTGAACGGTTGCGGACGGCCGAGCGCGTCGAGGCTCGCGCCGTCGCCGACACCGTCGAATTTCAAAATGCACGGGATGTCGCCGGCCTGGGCCGGCGCGTTGCCCGAGCGAATCGTTTGCGCCTTGGGTTCGTATCGAACCAGCGCCTTGGGCCGCATGCCGCCGGCCGATGCGCCGATGCGATAGATCTCGGGAATCGCGATCGCCGGATCGCCTTGGACGATGCGTCGTGCGTCGCGCACCAGCGCGGCAAGTTCGAGCGACTGGATCTCGGCCGGCCGCGCCGGGAGCTTCGTCGAGGGATGAAAGCTCAGTGCGCCGAGCGCTCGCTCTCCGACGTAGAGCAGTCGCTGCACTGGACTCAACGCGCGCTCCGCTTCGCCGCGTGCCGCGAAGTAGGCGCGGATCACGCGGTTGCCGAACGTGTCCGGCAGCGCGTCCGCGAGCACGCCGGGCAAGCCGTCGAAGGCGTGGATCTGGCGCAGCTCGTCGAACGCGATCGGGCCGCGCAGGGAAGTCGGCAAGTGGAGCGGCGAAATCTCCAGTCCGCGACCGCGGAACGAGTCGGCGTATTCGAAGAGCACGCGTCCGCTGTCAAGTTCCGCGACCGCGCCGACGATCTCGCCGAAGATGCGCACCTCGGCATGCGCGCTGACCTCAGCCACGGCGGCGAGCCTTGGCGCCTTCGATCAGCGCCATGGGGGAGATCTCAGGTTGGGGTGCGAACTCCGCGAGCGAACTGATCCGCCCATAGAGTCGCAGCAAGCGCACCAGCGTTTCGAGCGTCGGGTTCTGCCCTTGCTCCGCGCGATAGAGCGTGCGCCGCGCGAGACCCGTCTGTGCCGCCGCCTCGATCGCGGTCAGCTTCTGCGCCTCGCGCAGCGCGCGCAGCCGCTGCCCGAGGAACTGCATGACTTCGGCGTCCGTCGCCGTGTTGAGACTTATGTTGCTCATGATGGCCTGTCCAGGTCCAGTTCGGGACTTTTGAGGCGCAGGTTGAGCCTAGCCTCGCAGCCGGGCCCTGCAAGTCAGAAATGGCCTATTTGCGGCCCGAAATCCTCAGAAAAGCCACAAATGGGCCGTATATGGCCCATCCATGGGCCCGGCTCTTAGTTGCCTGCCGCGCGACCGATTGCGCGCCGTGCCTCGCGCGAGTCGCCGTACAGCCGCGTTCGCGCCGAGCGGATCACATGCTCGCTGTCGCGATAGCTGATCTTCAAGCGATTGGCGGCCTGGGTCAGGAAGCCGCGCTCGACGCGGCTCAGCGAACCGTCCTCGAAGGCAAGTTCGACCAGCGAGGCATACCAGGCCATGGCTTCTTCGCGATCGCGCGCATCGGGGCCGATCGGCGCGTGCTGCGGGCCCAGGATTTCATCCACGCGCTGCGGCGTGACTTCGAGTCGCTTCGCGAGCGCCTGCACCGCGCGCCGTTCGCGCTCGTCTACCGCGCCATCCGCGCGCACGAGCACCGCGGCCCATTCCAGCAATCCCGCCGCGGACTCGGGGCTCGGCCGCAACTTCGCGATCAGAGCTGGAATCGACTCCGGCTCGAGCTTGCACTGTTCGATCTCGGCCAGGATCGGATCGGCGTCGCTGGTTCCGCGGTTGGCGATTTCCGACACGAGCCAGGTCGACGCGTCGCCCGTGCGCGGCGCTCCGCAGTAGGCGCAATCGGGCTTGGTGCCGCCGGCGTCGTGGGCACCGCAGCTGCGACAAGTCGCGGTCGTGAACGTGTCGTCGAGGCGCGTCTGTTCGCCGGACTTGCGCGAAAAGACGAGCAGCGTGCGGCGCAGCGTGCGCGTGGACTCTAGCGTGCGTTTGCCATCCGGTGCGACGCTCGAGCGGCGGCCGTCCCAGACGACTTCGACCACGGCGCGATCGACGGCGGAGTCCGCGAGCAGCGCCAATAGGTTCACGGAACCCACCGCGCAATCGGACATGTAGACGCGCGTCTGCGCGCTCGTCGACACGAGCCTGGCCGCATACTCTTCGCACAATTTCGCCGTCGCGAGGCGCGTCAACGGCTCCGCTTGACCGAGCCGATCGGCCGCGCACTTGCGCCAGAATGCGATCGAGGCACGGTCCTCGAGCAGCTGCGCGTCGAAGCCTTCGTCGGTTTCCATGAAAGCCGCGAGCCCCGGGATGGAGGCGACGCGGGTCGGCCGCCACTCGCTCATTTGCGTGATCTCGGAAAGCACCCAGTCGAATTGTCCGCTGCGCACCAGGCACTCGCATTGACCGCAGAGCGCCGACTGATTCATCGAGAGCGGCGCGCCGCAATTTGGGCACATGCCCTCCATCAGGCCGTCCTTGCCCTGCGAACGCGAACCGCGGCGGCGCACGAAGCTCCAGCATTCGGCGAAGGAAGCGCGTGGCAACTCCGAGCCAGAAATGCGCTTGCCCGCGGCGAGTTCGAGGCGATGAATGTCCGACTGGAAATCGATGCGCACTGAGAGCGTGTCGAAGTGCGGCCCGCTCTCGAGGTGCAAGAGCGTGAGCGGCCCGCAGGTCAAGTGGTCCATGCCCTGCCGCCAGCCGTCCAGTTTCTGCTCCTCGATCTGCAGCGAAAAACGCTCGTACACGCCGTCGGAAATGAAAGCGCGGATCGGTTCCAGGTTTTGTGCGCACCAACTCGACTGGGCCTTGCGGAAAGCGTTCTCTACGCGCGCAAGGAAACGTCGCTCGTCGAAGGCAGGGTCTTGCTCCTTCAGCTGCGTCGCGACGGTCGACGAGGTGAGCGCCTGGCGCTGCGGCCGCGCGCGTTCGATGACGCGCTCCTGGTGTTTCCACCAACCCTTGCGCGTGGCCAACAGGAAAACCACGACCACGATGATCAAGAGCGGCACACCGAGCACCGGCACCTCGATCGCGAAGCGGATCAGCCAGTAGAGCACCCAGAAGATCCCTTCGCCGTCGCCGCCGCCACCGCCGCCACTGTCCCCGCCACCGCCGAAGCTTCCGCCGCCTCCGGCCTGGAGCGCATCGAGGGCGAAGTCAAAGGCGGCGACGTGGGCGAGCATCGTGGGGGAAAGGACGGTGAGTCGTACTTCAGCGGGATGGCCGACGCAAACCGGCCGGCACGTCGGGCGGGCGCTATCTACTGATCAGCGCGGGATTCATTCGCGCACTCGTACGCTGCCCGGCACCCGTCGCGCCCTCCCGCGTTCACGCGGGAGAACGCGACGGGTGCCGGGCAGCGCACGAACGAAGCGCTGACTACCAGACCTGCGCGCGCTCCGCCTTCGGCCGCAGGACCTTGGCGTCGTCCTTGAATCCGAAAGCCGCCTGGAACGTGTCGAGATTCGACAGCGGCCCGAGCGCGCGGAAGTTGCCGGGCGAGTGCGGGTTGGTGTTGACCTGCAGCTTCAAGCGCGCCGGTGTGTAGTTGGTGCGCCAGGCGCGTGCCCAGGCAATGAAGAAGCGCTGCTCGGGTGTGAAGCCGTCGATTTTTTCCGCGCGCTGCTTGGCCTGCGCGTGCTGCAGCGCGTCGTAGGCGATGCAAAGCCCGCCGAGGTCAGCCAGGTTTTCGCCGAGCGTCAGCTTGCCGTTGACCTTCAAGTCGCCGATCGCGACGTAGTTCGAGAACTGGTCTTCGACGACCTTGATACGCCGCTCGAACTCCTCGCGATCCTTGGGCGTCCACCAGTTGGCCAGGTTTCCCTTCGCGTCGTACTGGCTGCCGCCGTCGTCGAAACCGTGGGTCAATTCATGGCCGATCACCGCGCCCATCGCGCCATAGTTGAGCGCGTCGTCGTAGCTCTCGCTGAAAAACGGCGGCTGCAGGATCCCGGCCGGGAACGTGATGTCGTTGTTGGTCGGGCTGTAGCTTGCGTTGACGAGATAGGCCGGCATGCCGAACTCGCTCTTGTCGACCGGCTTGCCGACCTTGGCCAGGTTGTATTGGATGTTGAACACGCTCGCGCGCGTGTGATTGGCGGCGTAGGAATCGCGCTGGATCGCAAGACCCGACCAGTCGCGCCACTTGTCGGGATAGCCGATCTTGGTCTTGATCGCGTCCAGTTTGGCGAGCGCCTTGACGCGCGTTTCCTCGCTCATCCAGGGAAGTTTTTCGAGCCGCGCGCGGAAGGCAGCGATCAGGTCGTCGACCATTTTCTGGCAGCGCTGCTTGGCCGCAGGTGTGAAGGCTTGCGCGATGTAGGCCTGACCCAGGACCTCGCTCATGGCGCCACCGGTGGCGTCGAGCACTCGTTTCCAGCGCGGGCGCTGCTGCGCCGAGCCACCCAGCGTCTTGCCGAAAAAGGCGAAGTTCGCTTCGTCGAAGCTGCGACTCAGAAATTCAGCGTTGTCGTTGACCAGGTGCCAGCGCAGATAGGCCTTCCACTCCTCGATCGGATGGCTCGTGATCAGTTCGTCGACGCGCCTGAAATAATCGGGCGCGATGAGATTGACCGGCTGCGCGGGATCGAGTCCCCTCGCGATCAGGTAAGCGGGCCAATCGAAGTGCGGCGTCAAGGCCCCGGCCTCGGCCACACTGATCTTGTTCAGACGCTTCTTGGGATCGCGGAAGTCGACCGCGCCATAGGAAGCCTTGGCGAGCTCGGTCTCGAGCGCGAGCACGTTGAGAGCATCGACCAGCGAAACCGGCCCCGCTTCGCCGAGCAACGCGAGCATGGTGCTGATGTGCGTCTGATACTTCTTGCGCAGTTCGACCGATTCGGCGTTTTCGCGCAGGTAGTAGTCCTTTTCCGGCAGACCCATGCCGTCCTGCGAAATGTGCAGGATGTTCATGCTGGCGTCCGTGAGATCCGCGCCTGCGCGCACGCCGAACAGGCCCGAGGTCCCGCTGCCGTGCAGGTGTGCGAGCAACTTGGGCAAACCCGCGGCATCGCTGAGCCCCTCGATCAAGGCCAGGTCCGCGGCGAGCGGCCGCGCGCCCTGGAAATCGATCGAGGCCTCGTCCATCCCTGTGGCATAGAAATCGCCGAGCTTGCGATTCAAGTCATCACTGGGATGCGCCGCCGCGGCTTCGAGCACTTGCTGCAAGATGAGTTCGTTCTTCTTCTTCAGCTCGCTGAACACGCCCCACAACGCTTCGTCCGACGGCACGGGATTGGCATCGAGCCAGCCGCCGTTCACGTAGCGATAGAAATCGTTGGCCGGATCGACCTTGGGATCCATCTCCGACAGCAGCAGGCCCGAGGACTTCGCCGCCGGATTGACCGGCGCTTGATCCGCGGAATGGCAAGCCGCGAGTCCACAGAGGACAGAGACGACCAGGACGGGAAAGTGGTTCATGGGTTGGGCTACTGACGTGCTGGAAGAACTTGCGCTGGGATCAGCGGGACAAACCGTGATCTCCAAGGGCCGCAGAGTGTCGCACATGCGCGCGTTCCGGCAACCGGCGCGATCTGGCGCCGCAAAATTCACGTGCGTCGGGCGCGCCGCGTTGTAGCCTGCGCAACATGGCCTTTCCCCATGCTTTCTACCGTTGGCGTCCGCACCCCTGGCACGGTCTCGAAGTCGGCCCCAACCCGCCGAACATCGTCACCGCCTACATCGAAATTACGCCGTTCGATGCGGTCAAGTACGAGGTCGACAAAGCGACCGGCTACATCCGCGTCGATCGGCCGCAGAGCGGCGCGGCGCAACCGCCGACACTCTACGGTTTCATCCCGCGCACACTGTGCGGCGACCGCGTGGCCAAGATGTGCAAGGGCGCGGAGAAAGGCGACGGCGACCCGCTCGACATCTGCGTGGTCAGCGAGCGGCCGATCACGCGGGCGGACATCATCCTGAACGCGCGCGTGCTCGGCGGGATCGGCATGATCGATCGCGGGGAAGCCGACGACAAAATCGTCGCGGTGCTGCAGAACGACCTGTTCTGGGGCAAGTGCGAGGACTTGTCCGAGCTACCGGAGAATCTGGTCTCGCGCCTGCGCCACTACTTCTCGACCTACAAGCTGAAGCCGGGCGAGCCGATCAACGCCAGCGGCACCGTGATCTACGACCGCGATCAAGCGACCAAGGTCGTGCTCGCGGCGATCGAGGACTACAACCACGAATTCGGCGAATAGCCTGATTCGCGACGACTCAGGCGTGCAGTGCCGCGTGCGCCTTCTGCGCACGTTCGAGCCGACGGTTGACCTCGCTCCATTGAATGTTCGCGAAGAACGTGTCGATGTACTTCGCCGCGGCTGCGCCGTAATCCATCTGATAGGCGTGTTCGTACATGTCCAGCACGAGCAACGGAACGCCGGCCGAGTGCGCTTGCGTGTGATTTCCTGACCAGAAAGTGTGCACGACGCCGTCCGCGAGATCGAAGGCCAGGACGGCCCAGCCGCTGCCGCCGCCCAGACTCGCGCCCGTGGCGCGGAACATTTCCTCCCAGCGCGCGAGCGAGCCATAGGCCGCCGTCAGTTGAGCTTCGATCGCGCCGCCTGACTTGCCGTCGCCGCCGAGGTTCGCGAAGTAGTGTTCGTGCAGGACTTTCGAGTTCTTGAACTGCAACTCGCTCTGTTTGAGGCCGCCGACCACGAAAGCCGGAGTTTCCGCGCTGACGCGCGCGAGTTCCGCTTCGACCTTGTTCAGGTTCTTGACCGCGCCCGCGTAGTTGTTGTCGTGGTGCGAAACGATCAACTTTTCCGAGATGCCTTTCAACGATTTGGGATCGAAAGGCAGCGCGAGGATTTCGTGTTTGCCTGCGAAAGCAGGCGCGAGCGGGCCCTGCGGCGCGCCGCTTGCTTGCTCCGCACTTGCATCGAGACCGCTCAGCATCGCGCCACCAAGACCGAGGACACCCAATGACTCGCGACGTGTCAGATGCATTTGAATTTCCTGTGGTTGCAAGACCGCTTACATGAAGTTGCGTGTGTGCAGCGCGCTCAGGGCCGTTGCCCGGAGCGTGTCGAATCCAAGGCGCTGCAGGCGCGAGCGGCGGCCGGCGTCCATCTGCGCGAGCAGTTCGACGACGAGTTCGTGGCCGCGTGCGATCGCCTCGGCTTCGAAGGAGCCTGCCGCCAGCAGGATCAACGCTTCGAAGACTTCTTCGTTGAGTCCGGAGGTGGCGCGCAGGGCTTCATGGCGCTGTTCGACGGCTGAAGCCAGGCGCGCGAGCAAGGTCGGATCCTGGCGCGCATGTTCGGCCAGGTGCGCCATGGCGAAGGCGACGTGGCGCGCCTCGTCCTGGGCGGCGAGTTGCATGATGCGCTCCGTGCAGCGATCGGGCGCGTGCGCGCGCAGGAAGGCCAGCAGGTTGATGAACGTGCCTTCGCCGAGCACTCCAAGCAGCAGCGCCGCGCGCGCGAAATCAGGTTCTTCGATCAGGGTCTGCAGCGAGGCGCGCCCGCCGACGGTCGAGAGCCCGAGATCGCGGCGGAACAATCCCGCGCGCCGCGTGAAGACTTCGATGTGGCGCGCTTCGTCCGCGGCCTGCACGGCGAGCAGCTGCATGCTCTCGCGGAAATGCGGATGGGTCTGACTGGCGAACCTTGCGGGCACGAGCAGCGCCGCGGTCTCGTTCTCGATCAGGTAGGTGAACACTTGCACGAGCGCGTCCTCGACCGCGTCGGGATGCTCCTGCGCGACGTTCCAGTCGATCGCCGTCTCTGGATTCCACTGCGCGGCCGCGGCGGCACGGTAGTGCTGTTCGAGATCCGCGCTCCACAGATCCTCGCGCCGATCGAGCGCGAAGGAGTGCAGCGGACCGCCGGCTTCGACCCACGCTCCGCGCGCGGCGAGCCCCCAGTGTTGCGGGGGGCGAGCAGCCACGCGATCGCCTTGCGTTCCGATCGCGTGCTCGGCGCCGCGCCAGCGGGCCTTGGCCGCGCTGCCGATGCGCAGGCGCACATGTTTCGGCGCAGACTCGAGCACTTCGTGTCCCTTGGCGCGCGCCCAGGCGACCAGTTGGATCGAAAAACCCGGCGCGCTGCCGCGCAGCTCGAGTTCCTCGCCGCTCTCCAACGCGTTCAGCGCGTGCGAGACGACCACCTGGGCGCCGTGATCGAAACCGAGTGGACCAAGCTCGATCGTGCGCATCGCACTCACGCCGCGTGCATGCGCACGAGGAACGGTTGCAACCAACCGAAGCGATCGCAGGCGCGCTCGAGCGCCGCATAACCTTCGGTACGACCTTCGCGCCAGACCTTCAGACCTTCGAGGTCCATCAACGGCCTGACCGCGGGATCGTCGTAGCGCATACCGAGCAGCAGTTCCTTGAAGCGCGCGATCGCCGTTTCATCCGCGCCGTCGAGCACCGTGAAGTTGCAGTGGTCGTACTTCGACGTCTGTGCGATCACGCGCGTCGCGTCGCGGCCGAGCGTGCCGTCGGCCGCGAAGGCCAACAGGTTCCCGTCGATCATGCAGGCCGCGTCGAGCTCGCCGGCGAGCAGTGCCTTGGCCGCCGCGCGTTCGCCGCCGACGTGGTCGCCGTGTTTGCCCACCAGGATGTCGAAGTTCACGACCTCGATGTCGCGACCGCGTTCGAGACCGGCTTCGGCGAGCTGCAGGAGCGGCAGCAGCGTGGCCTGCGGCGAGTCGCTCGCTCCGACGCCCACACGTTTGCCGCGCAAATCGGCCGGGGTGCGCAGCTTGGAATCCGCGCGCGCGACGATCACCGAAGTCAGATCGCGATCCGTGTCGCGCATCGCGATCGCACGCGCGCTGCGGCGCAGTTTCTTCGCCACGCGCATGCTCTCGATCCAAGCCAGCGGCGAATTCCAGGCGACGTCGACCGCGCCGGCGAAATGCTGCTCGACCTGGCGCTCGTAGTTCGTGTAGAGCACGTAGTCGAAGTCGACGCCATGCTGCGCGAAGAAACGCTGGAAGCCGTCCCAGATGGTGACGACTTTCGGATCATAGGCGACGGCGCCGAGCGTGATGTGCGGGTTCATGGAGCGACCATCTTAGAACAGCGGCATGCCGCAAACCGCCTTGCCGATGAAATCGTAGAGCTGATCGCTCGTCGGGGCCATGACCATCGCCGCGCGCGCATCGCGGAAGCGGCGTTCGACGCCGACATCCTTGCGGAAGGCGAGTCCGCCGCAGACGCGCATCGCCGTGTCGAGCACGCTGCGCGCGGTTTCCGCGCTCGCCGCCTTGACCTCGAGCACGCGCAGCATCGCATCCGCGCGCCCGGTTTCGAGCGCCGTGATCGTGTCGAGCCACAGCGTGCGCGCCATGTCGGTCTCGATGCGCATGCGCGCGATGTAGGCGCGAATCGTCGGCAGCTCGGCGAGCGCGCTGCCGAGGTGTTCGTACTTCGTCTTGGCCGCGTGCTCCGCGGTTTTCGCCACGGCCGCTTCGCACATCCCGATCGAGCCGGCCGAGATCAGCGTGCAGAAGATCGGCAGCACGGTCTGCATCATGATTCCGAAGCCTGCGCCGTCGCCGCCCAGGCGATGATCGATGCCGACGCGCACGTTTTCGGCCGTGAC
Organism: Planctomycetota bacterium; assembly: GCA_043754695.1. GTDB lineage: Bacteria > Planctomycetota > UBA1135 > UBA1135 > JADJQU01. The sequence goes on along the minus strand of JAYUUV010000234.1, from coordinate 779 downwards.
CTGAGCGGAATCGTTGCCGCGCAGGCCCAGACCGTCGAAGCTGCCTTCGATTTTCAAGCCGGCGGAATTCGACGGCACCAACCACAGCGTGCTGAGTTCCGCGCCAGCCGTCGGCTTGCTCGACCAGACGTAGGCCGTCGCAGCGTGGGCCGAAGTGATCCAGCTCTTGCGCGCCTCGAGTGTCACACTGTTGCCTTGCGCGCGCGCGCTACTCGTCGGCGCCCAGAAGTGCGCGCGCGAGCCGGCTTCGCTGAATGCCAAGGTAGACAGGTGTTTGCCGGCGACGACATCACGGCGAACCGCGAGCGAGCCGTGTGCTTCGATCACCGCCGTGCCGGCGTAGTGCATCGTCAACACCATGGCGGAGGAACCGCACTCGCGCGCCACGCGCTCGATCACTTCCGCGGCCTGTCGTATCGCCAAACCGTGCCCGCCGATTTCCTTGCTCGAGATCAGCGCGAGCAGGCCCTCGCTGCGACAGACGTCGATGAATTCCTTGGGGAACGCGCTCTGTGCATCGACACGCGTTGCGTGTTCGGCGGCGACCGCGGCTACTTTTTCGATGCTGGCGGAGAGATTGAACGTCATGGGCCTGGGGTCTGGGGGAGTGCCGCTCGGCGACTTCTTCGCCGGGAAAGGGGGCGAGCGCGTCGCAAAGGTTAGCGAAGCCGGCCTGCTTCGCGGCGCCTCAGGTTGCCCCGCTGCATTTTTCGGATCCAACCGAACGCAACTCGAACAGTCCCAGCCTCGTCAAACGAGCGCGGGCCGCGCCGTCGGTG
>JAYUUV010000233.1:0-8369 GCA_043754695.1 Planctomycetota bacterium | reverse complement strand
TGCGGGGGGCGGATCCTGCGCGATCGAGCAATTGCGACAGATCGGCGGCACGTCGCCCGTTCTCAAGGCGCGGCGCAAGCTTCGGAACTGCAGGTTGTTCCAAATGGCGTCGAAGTCCTCGCTGCGCAGGTCGCCGGCCTGCATCTTCACGTCGGCGTACGGATGGCAGCAGGGAAAGACGCGGCCCTCGTAGTTGATGAACAGGAACTGAGTCGGAAGCTTGCAGTCGATCGGCGCTCCGCGTGCCGTTCCTGCAAAGCCGCTTTGGCACGCCGTGAGCGCTGCGGAAACTGCGGGCAGGGGCTGCGACGCTGTCGGCGCATCCGAGCCGGGCTGCGGCGCGATCGGATAGGGCTTGGGCAGATCGAGCACGATGCCGAGTTCCCGCGCTCGTTGCAGCGCTTCGAGTCGCACGGCGTTGTAGCGCTCGGGCTCGTCGAGCAGCGGTTCGAGCTTGCCCTCGTCCGTCGTCGGAATGACGTGATGCGCATGGACGCGCTCGGCGCACAGACGTGCCGCCATCTCGACGAAGGCGGGCAGTTCGTGCAGGTTTGACTTCATCAGCACGAAACATAGTTCGAGTCGCGTGCGTTCTTCGGCGGGAAAGGCCAGCCGGTGCTCGTTGAAGTGATCGAGATTTGCCTGCATGCGCGCCCAGCTCGAACCGACGCGGATGCGCTCGTACGTTTCGCGCGTCGCACCGTCCATCGACACCTGCATGTCCGAGACGCAGCGGGCGAGCGACGCCGCGATACCGGGCTGATCGAGGCGCGTTCCGTTCGTGGTGAGTTTCACGCACTGGCCTTGCTCGAACCCGCGCTCGATGAAGTAGCGGAAATCAGGCGACAAAGTCGGCTCGCCGCCAAAGCCGATGTGCAGCGTGGATGAATACGGGAAGACCTGCGCGCACAGTTTGTCGAAGACCTCGCGCGGCAGCGAGTGCATGTCGCGACCGCGTCGCGCGCGCGGCGGGCGCAAATGCTCGATGCACATGTAGCAATCGATGTTGCAGCCCGAGGCAACCTGCAGGAAGACCGACAGCGGCCTGTGCGCAGCATGGCTTTCGCCACGTTCGTACGCGCGCTCCGCCGCAATCTGATTGAGCCGACGGACGGTCGACAGCGGCTGATCGAAACGCGGACCGTGCATGGCTCAGCTCAAGATACGTCAATGAGCAGGACTGACAACCGCAAGCGCATCCTGCGGCGTTGCAATCGGATGGACCTGGTCCCCCAGGGATACCGTACCAGGTTCGACTTCGACACCCCCGACGTCGCAGTTGACCCTGCCACGGTACTCCTGGTAAGGGACTCGACACCCCCGAAGTCGAACCTGGTACGGTTGTCCTGGCAGCGACTGCGCACTTGAGCGCAGCGCGCAGGCGTCGCGGAATCGAGGCTGAGTGTGTTCAATAGGCCGTGATTCGAGCGAGCGCCCGAATCGACCACGCCCGACGCCCATGCTGACCTGACTCGCCAAATTCCTCGGGTCCGCGAACTTCGAGAGACCGCCCATGCGCACGCAGCTTTCCATCTTCGTCCTGCAATTCGTGGGTCTCGCGCCGCTGTGCGCGCAAGTGTCACGGCCGGCGCTGGACAGCTCGCGGCCCTTCGTCCGCGTCCAGGGAACGGAGTTGCAAAACGCGCTCGCGAGCGACAGCGGCGCTTCCAACGGATCGGGCAACTACTCCGCGGCGAGCGTCTGCTCCGTGACCGCGCGGGCCTGGCACAACCAAGCCGTCCCCGGCGGCGGCACGCTCTCTCCGATTGCCTTCGCGAACGATGCGACAGTGTCCGCCTCGGGCCGCATCGCGTTCTTCGCGCGCGTGAACGGTGCGTCGCGCAACCACGGGATCTTCACGGCCGATGCGCAGGGTCTGCACCCGATCGCACTGGGCTGCGGAGGCGGTGGCGGCAGCGGAAACCCGGGCACCGGTTGCGGCGATCCTTCGCCGATCGGCGGCACTTTCAGCGGTTTCTTCGACGGCACGTTCTTCGTTCCGGCGACCAACGCTTCCGGTGACGTGCTGTTTCTCGCGGACGTGAATGGCGGCACGGCTGCGCGCGGATTGTTCCTCTACCGCGCCGCGTCGCAGAGCTTCGTCAAGATCGCGGCCGTCGGCGACGTCTCACCCGCGGGCGGAACTCTCGGCGCCGTGGGCCCGGGCTCGATCAACGACGTGGGCGATGTCGTGTTCCTGGCGACGGGCGCATCGACGAACGATCACGAGCTGCTGCGCTGGTCGAACTTCGTGCTGACCAAAGTCGCGCGCGTCGGCGATCCGGCGCCGGGCGGAGGCGTGTTCCAATATCTCGGCGGCGAAAGCCTCGGTTTCATCGACGGCACGGACATTCCCGTCGGCCCGCTGCCCGACATCAACAACGCAGGCCAGATCGCGTTCCGGCCGGTCGTCAGCGGCGGCAGCGTTTCGCGCGGCGTGATCGTGTCCACGGGCGGCACGCAGCAGTGGTACGTGCGCGCCGGAGATCCGACTCCCGCGGGCGGCGTGTTTTTCGACATCTTCTCTTCGAACATCAACGACGCGGGGCAGATCGCCTTCTTCTCCGACATCCAGACCGCGCCCGGCGTTTTCAATTCCGGCTGGTTCGTCGGCGCGCCGGGCAATTGGCGCAAAGCGCTGACCTTCTACGATTCGATCAGCGGCGGCCAGTGCTGGGGTCTCGCGCTTTCGCGCAATCCAATGAGCCCGCTGGATGAGAACGGCAACTTGCTGGTGTGGACGACCGTGCGCATGCCCAACTTGAGCGAGCACGAAGAGCAGGTCCTGTGCGAAGCTAACGGCGCGCTCACGACGCTCGCGCGCCAGGGAGATCCCACGCCGATCGGCGGCACCTTCGGCACCATGGACGCCTGGCCTTCGATGGATCGCTTCGGCCATTGCACGCTGGGCGCGGCCACGCCGGGTGCGGCGGGCGGTGTGCTCAACGCACAATTCCTCGAGCAACTTTGCGCGCCGGCTCCGATCGTGTATTGCACGCCGAAGATCAACTCGCTCGGTTGCACGCCCTCGATCGGTTCGAGCGGCAGTTCGAGTGCGACTGCGGGCTCTGGATTCACGGTCAGTTGCGCGAACGTGCTCAACAACAAAGCAGGTCTTGCGCTGTACTCGAATTCAGGTCGCGCGGCAGTTCCCTTCGTCGGCGGCCTGCGCTGCGTGAATCTGCCGCTCAAGCGCTCGATCCCGCTGAACTCCGGCGGCACTGCGCCGCCGAACAATTGCTCCGGCGTCTACTCGATCGACATGAACCGCTTCGCGGTCGGCGCTCTCGGCGGAACGCCCGCGTCGTACCTGCTCGTCCCAGGCACGCTGATCGACATCCAGACCTGGGGCCGCGACAACGGTTTCGCCGCGCCGAACAACGCCACGCTCTCGAACGGCCTGGAGTTCACAATCGGACCCAGGTAGCCGTACGGAGTCAGGCTCCACTCCGAACTATTCTTGCGCGTACGGAGTTCGGTGCCTTCGTCCGCGGCGCCGTCAATCCTGGGCGACCTCGCCCGACGCCAAGTTCAGAGCGAGATGACCTTGGCCGCGTGATCGAGCTCGCGCAGGATCGTGTCCATGTCGGACACCTTTCCGATCGCTGGTTGGATGCCGAAATGCGCCAGGCACGTCCCGCAGGGAATCAGGTCGACGCCGCGCTCCTCGAGCGCGCGCAGCTCGCCCAGGAACGGTGAATCGGGCGCGAGCAGTCTCACGCCGGAGTTGTAGAAGACGATGGCCTCGAAGCCCGCGAGTGCGATCGATTTCTTTAGAAAAGTGCCGAGGATCTTTCGGCCCAGGGCGCGATCGCCGTGGCCCATCTGGTCCTGGTTCAAGACGACAACGGTATGCATGGCCTGAGCATCGCACCGCCCGCCTCGCCGCGCACTACGCAACGGTACGGCGGTACGGAGCCAGCCTCGACTCCGCCGCTTTCGCCGGCCGTCGTACGGAGTCAGGCTCCACTCCGAACTATTCCTACGCGGCACACACGCCGCCCGGAATCCGGCTCGACTCCGCCGCTCTCCGGGCGAGCGCAGTCGCGACCGACCGCCGCTCGAGCGTCGGCAACTTGATGGGTACGGCGCCCGCCTCGACTCCGCCGCTTTCGACTGCCGGTGAAGTCGCACTCGGAAATCTCTCAACCCTTCGATTTGCCTTGGAACCTGCGCTTGCGGACCGAACAGGGCACGCGCACGAGCCACGAAGAGCGGAGGCTCGCTCGCGGCACCGAATCGATCGCCTCGCGGTCGGGTTCGCGGCGCGTTAGCGCTCGCTCAGAGCCGGCTCGCGCCCTCTGGTCCGGAGCTGTGCGCCTACTTCGACTGGGAATTCTCCTCGTGTTTGGAGTCGAGCCATACTGGCCTCGTTGGCCGCATTCGAGACACTTTCCATCCTTGCCGAGCCCCAAGGCCGGCCGGCGGGATGCCCTGGACGCTGGCCGGAGCGCCTCGCGGGGCAGCGGCGGCTCACAATCGGCGGCCGTAAAGGCCTGTATTCCAGCACGTTGAGTGGTATCCGCCGGATGGGGCAGGGCAGAACGCGAACGGCGTCCTCTCCGCAGGCATTCATCTCAGCCTGCCCGGTCCAACGCGGTCGTTCGACCGCCGACTCGGGCCAGCCCATCGGCCACCGGCCGCCCAACGGAGTCCAACATGCAACGCCTCTGGTACCTCGCTTCACTTGCCGCGATCCTTCCGACCGCCGCTACCCAGGAACGAATTGTCGCGGTTCTGCCCACAACGGGCACGACACCCGCGCTCACGCCGCCGGCCTCCGCGCTCGACGCGGCAGCGCAACGGTCTCGCATTGAGGACCGCAAGCCGGGCATCGACGCCGGCAGCCCGATCGCGTACAGCGCGAGCGTCGACGACGACCTCGTCCTGCCGATTCCGGCGCGCGTGAGCTCGACCTCGCACGGCGACGTGATCGTCGCGCCGGCTTCGGGCAATCCCTACTTCCTCGGTTTCGTCGCCGGCGAGTACTACCCGCCGATGGGCGAGCGAGTTGATCCGCTCTTGCTGCGCAATGTTCAAACCGCCTACAGCGACGGGCGGCCCAACCAGGAGACCTTTGCTTTCGTGATGTTGGAAAAACGCATCACGCAAGCGCGCGTGGATGCGCTGACCGCACTCGGCGCACGCGTGCTCGAGTATCACCCCTACAACTGCCTCAAAGTCGCGTTGCCGATTTTTTCGATCGAAACGATCGCCGCGTCGCCTGACGTGCATTGGGTCGGTGTCGCGCGGCCGGGGCAAAAAATCCATCCGCGGCTTGTCGAACAACTGGCCGCGGCACGCGCCGGCGAAATGCTCGACGTGTACATCGACGTCTTCGATTCGGATTTGAATGGAGCTTCGGTCCTCGAGAGTTTCGGCTCAGTGAGCCAACTCACCGCAGGCGTGATCCAGGAGGGCGATGCCAATCGACTTCCCACGCGCGCGCAATCGAACGGTTGGCAGCAACATGCGCTGCAAGGCCTCGGCGTCGAGGTGCTCGAGTACGTCGAAGCGATCCGCGCCTTCCGCGCGCGCTTGGTGCCGAGCCAAGTCGAGAGCGTGATCGCCCTCGATTTCGTGCAATTCGTCGAGAGCAACGAAGCGCCGACGCTCAACCACGACTTCTCGACCGCATTGATCGCCAGCGACAACATTCGCCAGTACTACAACGGCGGCACGAACTCCGCCGTGACCGCGGGACAATGCGACTCGGGCTTCGACGCTGCCCACTGGGACCTCAATCACACCAACGGTGTCGGCTGGGACTTTTCCGGTTCGGCTACCGGCGCATGGCACGACGGCTGCACGCACGGCTCGCACGTGGCCGGCACTTTCCTCGGCAACGGCGGTTCGGGTTCGTATGAGCTCAAGGGCAATGCGCCCGGACTCGGTTGGGGCGGCTCGGGCCGCTACTACAACCTGAAGATCTTCAACGACGCCTGCGGCTTCAACGGCACGTCGCTGTCGTCGATGCTCGGCTTGCTGCGCACCTCCTACTTCGACGGAGTGTCCACCACGCAAAGGCCGATGATCGTCAGCAACTCCTGGGGAACGAGCCCCGGTGCCGTGGCCTTCAACGGCACGGAAGCCGACGCGCGCCTGCTCGACGACGAGGTCTACTTCCAGGTCCAGGGTTACGTTTTCGCCTCGGGCAACAACGGCGCCGGAAAAGTCGGGCTGCAGGGCGGCTCCAAGAACGTGCTCACCGTCGGCAGCGTGCAGGCCTACACCGAACCCGGCTTTGGTTCGGTCGGCGATCTCGCCTGGGATTCCTCGACCGGTCCGATGGGTGACACGCGCTGGAAACCGAACGTCTGCGCGCCGGGTGTCGACATCTTCTCGGTGTCCGCGAACACCACCACGGGTCACAAATACTTCTCGGGCACCAGCATGGCCGCGCCGCACGTCAGCGGCACGCTGGCGGAATTGCTCGACAACTATTCCTGGTTGCGTTACGCGCCTTCGCGCACGGATTGCCTGGTGATGGCGAGCGCCGTCACGAAGGACAATCAAGTCCTGACCACGCCCAGCGACACGCACCTGCGTCAATTCGGCACCGGTCGCATCGACGCGACCAAGGCGATGTGGGGCACAGGTGGCGGCGATTCGGGCTGGAGCAACTGGGGCTTCTTCATGAGCTCCAACACCTACGGCTATTCCGATTTCACGGTGAATCCGGGCTGCAAGCGACTGGTGGTCTGCATGCACTACACCGAGTCGCAAGCCTCTGCCGGCGCCTCGGTCGCGTTGAAGAACAACTGGGATCTCTACCTCGACCAGCCGCCGCTCGATCCGAACTTCAACACCGGCGATTGGTTCGCGCAGCAATCCGCCCGCGACAACACCGAGATTCGCATCCTCGACAATCCGATCAGCGGCGTGTGGCGTTGGAAGACCTGGCCGACTTCGACCACGACGGGTTGCGACATGGCGGTGACGGTCTACGCGTACTACGCGACGACCACGCCCGATCTCTACGTGACTTCGACGCAGAGCACGTCCTACGCACGGCCGAACGACGTCGTCGACTTCACGGGCTGGGTCTACAACCCCGAGTCGCTGGCTTCCGGCGTGAACATTTCGCCGGGTCTGGCCGGCGGCACGCTGCAGGACTCGCTGCGTTCGCTCGCCGACGGAACCACGGCGCACTTCATGGACAACTATCCTTCGTACGGCAGGAACGTGACGCTCGGCGACATGTTTCCGGCGCAATGGAAGGGCAACATCTGGCGGATCTATTGGCCGACCGAAGGTGTCAAGAACCTGACGGTTTCTAGCTCGTCGGACAACGCGATCGACCACGTCGCGCAAGCGCAGGTGATCGTCGACGGCACGGCGCCAAGCGATGTGACCGGCCTGACTTCTTCGACGCACGTGCCGTTCACCTGGTCGAACAGCGGCGACGTGTACACGAATTGGGACGCGGCCTCGGACAATCTGGCCGGGATCGCGGGCTACAGTGTCGACTTCAGTTCGGCCGCTCCGACTTTCCCGGACAACACGGTCGAGGTCTTCAGCCCGGCGTCGAGCGCGCTCGGCCTGGCCTCGGTGACTGCCGCCAACGGCTACTACGTCTCCGTACGCGCCGTGGACCTGGCCGGCAATGCGAGCTCGAACATGGCGGCCTACGGTCCGTTCTTCATCGACGTCGACGCGCCGGTCGAGCCGACGAACGTGCTGTCTACTTCGCACACGATCGGTGCGCCCAATTGCAGCTCGATGATTTCAATGCAGTGGGACGACGGCTCCGATGCGCACTCCGGCGTGCAGGGTTATGCCGTGGCCTTCGACAATGCGCCGGACACGGACATGAGCGGTGCGCCGCTCACGGTCTTCGGCACGGGCAACCCGTTCTTCAGCCAGGACGTGGGCGCGTCGGTCGCCGAGTGGTACTTCCACATTGCCACGATCGACATCGTCAACAACTACTCGATCACGGTGACGAGCGGGCCTTACCACAGCGCGGACGTGCCGAGCGTGTACTGTGTCGCGAAGCTCAACTCGCTGGGTTGCTACCCCGACATCACCTACTCGGGAACAGCGAGCGCGACAGCGCCCAACGGGTTCTCCGTTCTCGCCACTGAAGTGCGCAACAACAAGCCGGGCATCATGCTCTACAGCGTGAGCGGTGCAGCCAGCCAACCGTTCCAAGGTGGAACCCTGTGTGTGCAAGGCCCGGTGAAGCGCAGCAGCAGCGCGAACTCCGGCGGCAGTCCGTCGGGCAGCGACTGTTCGGGCGTGCTCACGATCGACATGAACAGTTTCGCTTCAGGCTTGCTGGGCGGCGCGCCGAGTCCGGCACTGCATGTCGTCGGAACGCACGTCTGGTGCCAATGGTGGAGCCGCGATCCCGGTTTCCCCGCGCC
>JAYUUV010000232.1:0-10223 GCA_043754695.1 Planctomycetota bacterium | reverse complement strand
CCCCAGCGCTCAGTCGAGGTGCGCGGCTTGCGAGTCGCCCATGGCGACTTTTCCCGCGGGGAAGTACTCGTTCCAGCGCTTGTCGACGAGTTTTGCGGTCGCGTCGTCGCAGGAGAGTTCCTTGGGATACCAGGGCTTCATGCGCGCGTCGATGGCGATCGGCGGCGTGTGACTCGCGTGGTTGTGCACGAGTTCCGTCCTGGCGGCGTGGATATCCGCCGCCGGGTTGAAGCGCGTGAACGTCGACCACAAGAAGTTCATCGGACTTTTCGCGGCGCGTTCGGCGTCGTCGCTGAGCACGATCAGCGGCCAATCCTTGAACGCGACGTGCGCGGCGAGCACGCCTGCCGCCTGCGGATCGCTTTCGTAGTCCCCGACTTCGACCACCAGGCAGCCCGGAGAAAACACGCGCACGTCGCGCACCTGCGATGGGGGGCCAGCACGGAATTCGCGCGGCAACTCGCGCTTCTTTTCGCCACAGCCGAGCAACACACCCTTGCCGCCTTCGTTGACGCGCGGCCCCGAGTAGTCGAGCGAGTCCATCGAAAGATTCGCGAATACGAACAGATCGGTGCGAAAATCGGCGCGTTCGAGCACGTGCGTCAGTGTCGCCTTGAAGTCGCGCAGATCGACCGCTGAATCCGTGAGCAGCAAGAACTTGGTCAGCGAAAGTTGTCCCTCGCCGAGGATGCGGAACGCGCTCGACATCGACTCGCGTTTGTAGCGCTCGCGCACGATCGCGGAACTCAGCGAGTGATAGCCGGTCTCACCGTAACTCCACAGACCCAGAACACCCGGCATCACCAGCGGGAAAAGCGGCGAGAGCAGTTCTTGCAGATAATCGCCGAGGAAAAAATCCTCCTGGCGCGGCTTGCCGACCACGGTCGCGGGGAAAATCGCCTGCTTGCGATGGCACAGGCTCTTGCAACTGAACAGCGGGTAGTCGTGCGTCTCCGAGTAATAGCCGTAGTGATCGCCGAACGGTCCCTCGGGGCGGCGAGCCTTGGGCGCGACTTCGCCGACCAGCGCGAACTCGGCCTCGGCGAACAGCGGCAGCGGGCCCGATGGATTCTCCGCCAGCGCGAGCTTGCGGCGCAACAAGAGACTCGCGAGCAGCACTTCGGGCACGTTTTCCGGCAGTGGCGCGATCGCCGCGAGCATCAAGGCCGGCGGACCGCCGACGAAGATGTTGACCGGCAGCGCGCGCTGCATCGCCTCCGCCTCGCTGAGGTGGAACCCGCCGCCCTTGCCGATCTGCATGTGCAAGCCGGTGCGTTGTCCACCGTCCTCTTCGTCGAAGAGTTGCACGCGATACATGCCGAGGTTCGGGCCGTGCGTGCGCGGATGTTCCGTGTACACAAGCGGCAGCGTGATGAAGCGGCCGCCGTCGCGCGACCAGGTCTGCAGCGCGGGAAGCCGGGCGAGCCCGGGCGGTGTATCGACGACTTCGAGGACGGGCCCGCGCGACTGTCGCTTCAATCCGATCTTTGCCAGCGAGGCGAACAGACTGCGCTTGGACCAAAGCTTTCCGAGTGTCGGCGGCATCAGCTCTTCGGGCAAGCGCGCCACTTCGCCGATGAATTCGCGCGGCCAGCGCCCGAACGCGCGCTCGACCCGCGCGGCTGTTCCGAACAGGTTCGTGACCAGCGGGAAGTGTGCGCCGCGCACGTTCGCGAACCACAGCGCAGGGCCCCCGGCGGCGATCACCCGGCGGTGGATTTCCGCGGCTTCGAGGCGCGAATCCACCGGCGCCTCGATCACGGCCAGGTCGCCACAGGCGCGCAGGCCGTCCACGAACTCGCGCAGGTCAGGCGGCGACGATTGGGGCTTGGCGGCGCTCATGGCGGGCACGAACTTTGGGGCTCGAAGCCGCTGGAGGGAAGGGGCGAACCGCTTCTTCGCGCCCGGGCTTCGCATTTGGCCGGTTCGAGCCGAAACTAGGGCCGCGAAACGCGGTTCAAGGCACCAGGGGCCGTCGGTCAACGGCCCGGAGACTCACGGTATGAAATTCTGCTGCATCTGGCTGGTTCCGTTGGCGTTCGCAACCTCAGCGAGTGCCAGTGTCGGCGACCCGAAGGCTTCGGTTGCGTCCAAGTCCGCCGCGACCGTCGCCGCGTTGCCTTGGGACGCTCGCGCCGTCGAGCACCTGCTCAATCGCGCGGGCTTTGGCGCGACCGCGGCCGAGATCGACACGGCCTTGGGCCTGGGCCGCGAAGCGTTCCTCGCACAGCTGTTCACGGGCCTCGCAACCGATGCGCCGGCCTTCGAGATCGTCGAACCCGATCGGCCGTCGCTCGCAGATCGACGAACGTTGAGCGAAGAAGAGCGCAAGACATTGGGTCAGCGTCTGCGGCGCGAAGACGCGGCGCAGTTGCTGGAGTACTCGGGCTGGTGGTTCGACGCCATGGCGCAGAATCATCATCCGCTGCGCGAGCGCATGGTCCTTTTCTGGCACGGTTTTTTCACCAGCTCGGCGAAGGAAGTCAAGAACGGCGAAGCGATGATTCGCCAGAACCAATTGTTCCGCAAGCACGCACTCGGCAGCTATGCGGACCTCTTGCACGCGATCGTGCGCGATCCGGCGATGCTCGTGTATCTCAACAACACGAAGAACACTCGCGCCGCGCCCAATGAGAACCTTGCGCGCGAATTGATGGAACTTTTCTCGCTCGGGGAAGGCCACTACAGCGAAACCGACGTCAAGGAAGCCGCGCGTGCGTTGACGGGCTACCAGCAGCGCGACGCCCAATTCGTTTTCAATCGCCGCCAGCACGACGCCGGAAAGAAGACCGTGCTCGGCGTGAGTGGCGAACTCGACGCCGATCAACTGGTCGACATCCTGCTCGCGCAGGACGCCTGCCCGCGCTGGGTCGCGGGCAAGTTGCTCGAGCACTTCGAAGGCCGCATGCCGCCGAAGGAGCGTGTGGAGTCCTACGCGAAATTCCTGCGCGCCAACAACTATCGCATCGACGCCTTCCTGAAGAAGCTCTTCGACGATCCCGATTTCTACAGCCCCGAAGTCGTCGGCCAGCGCATCGTCGGCCCGATCGAGTTCATGGTCGCCAACTGCCGACGACTGTGCGTCAATCCGCCGGGCAACGTGATGGCCGCGGGCGCGAGCCTGCTCGGTCAACAGGTCTTCGGTCCGCCCAACGTCAAGGGTTGGGACGGCGGTCGCGCCTGGATCACGACCTCGACCTTCTTGCAGCGCGGCAACCTGGTCGGGATGCTGCTCGGCGTCACGCGCGTCGAGGACATCTTCAAGGAAGATCCTGCGCTGCCGGCCGACGACGAGAGTGCCGCGGATGGCGCGATGGGCGATGAACCGATGAGCGAGGGCGAGCCGATGGAGCCTGCTCCGCAAGCGCCGCCCGCGCCGGCCAAGAAGAAAATGAAAAACGCCGACCTCGGCGGCGGCCGCGGCGTGAATGCCGGATTGCGGCAGATGGAATCCTCACGCTGGCGACGCGAACTGGACCTGCGCGAGCGCTGCAGGGTCTGCAACGCGAGGACTGATCAGGCGATTGTCGATCGACTGGCGAACGATCTGCTCGCCGTCGAGTTGTCGCCCGAAGCGCGTGTGGCCCTGGTCGAATTCGTGCGCGGCGAGCGCACTTCGTATGGGATCGATGAAGGCCAATTGCTCGAGAAAAAGGCCTACGGCGAAGCGACGCTGCGCGAACTCGCGCACCTGATCCTGAGTCTTCCCGAGGCGCAATTGAACTAGCGTGGAGCCCAAGACGATGAACCTCGATCGAAGACAACTGCTGTGCGGCGCCGGCGCTCTCGCCGGTCTTTCGCTGCTCTCCACGCGCGCCGAAGGTGCCGTGAAACTCTCGGCATCGGCCGTTTTCGCGAGCGAGCTGCCGCGCACACTCGTATTGCTGCAATTCTCCGGCGGCAACGACGGGCTCTCGATGGTGGTGCCCTTCGGCGACGATGGCTACAACAGCGCGCGGCGCGCGACGCGCCTGCCGGAAAAGGATCTGCTCAAGCTCGACAACTACCGAGCTTTCCACCCGGCGTTGACGCGCCTGCGCGCGCTTTTCGACGCGGGCAAACTGGCGCTGGTCGAAGGCGCGGGTTATCCCACGCCGATTCGCTCGCACTTCAAGAGCTACGAGGTCTGGCACACCGCTGACCTGCGCGGCCGGGCGGCGGGCGAGGGCTGGATCGGCAAGCTCGTCAACGCGGCCTGGCCCGACAATCGCGATCCCAACCTGGTCGTGCACATCGGCAAGAACGTCCCGTACTCGCTGTATTCCCAGACGCATCCCGCCGCTTCGTTCGCCACGCCGACCGGATACAAGTGGGCCGGCGACGAGAGCCAGCGCGCGGCGCTCGAGAAAGGCGGCGAGATCTGCGAGCACGGCGAGAAGGAAATGGAGCGCGAGCCGGCGAACAATCTCGAGTACCTGCGCAAAGTGTTGCGGGACGGCCAGGCGTCGAGCGAAGCGATTCGCCGCGCCGCGGTGCGCTACCGCACGAAGACCGAATACGACGGCGACGAGTTGGCCCAGGCCCTGCGCGATGTGGCCGCACTCTCGGTGGGGCAGGTCGGAGCGCGCGTGTTCTCGGTCGAGCTCTCGGGCTTCGACACGCATTCCGACCAGAAAAATCGCCACGACGCTCTGATGCGCCGCCTGGATGTTTCGCTGCCGACGTTCCTTGCGGACATCGCGGGCACCGAAGCCGGCAAGCACACGCTGGTCATGGCCTTCAGCGAATTCGGCCGGCGCGTGAAGGAAAATGGATCCGGCGGCACCGACCACGGCGTCGCCGGTCCGATGTTCGTCGCGGGCGAAGCCGTCAAGGGCGGCCTGTACGGAAAGCATCCATCGCTCACGAACCTCGACGACGGCGATTTGATCCACACCACGGACTTCCGCAGCGTCTACGCGACGCTGATTCAATCGTGGTTCGGAGTGGATGCGACGCGCGTGTTGGGCGCGAAATATGCGCTGCTGCCGCTCTTGAAGTCGTAACAGCCGCGAGCGACGCTCGCCGAGTCGTCCGTTCAGGCTATCCTCAGTCGCCCGGAGTTTTTCCAACCGGGTTTGGAGGACACTGAAATGATCCCGCTTGCAGTGCTTGTCTGCTTGATCTTCGCGTCTTGCACACGGTCCGGACCGCAGGCGCAGGATGAAGTTCCTGCGGTCTTCGCGAAGCTCGAATTCGCCAAAGCGCTTGAGCAAAACAAGGTCGGCGACAAGTTCCTCGTGGTCAAGGCGACGGCGACTTGGTGCGCTCCGTGCAAGCAGATGGATCGCACGACATGGCGTGACGAAAAGATCGTCGCGTGGTTTGGCGCGAACGGGGTCGCGATCCACTTCGACGTCGACGAGGAGGCACTGCTGGCGAAGAAACTGGACATCCAGGCCATGCCTACGATGATCGTTTTCAAGCAGGGCGAAGAGTTCGATCGCGTGGTCGGCTACAAGGATCCGACCGAGTTCCTGGCTTGGCTCGAGGGCGTGAAGAACGGGAAGAAGTCGATCGAAGCGGTCGTCGATCGTGCGCAGCGCGCGACGAAGGGGACCGAGGCGGAGATCGAGGCAAGGTACGACCTTGCCCGAGAATTGCTGCGGAAGTCCGAATTCGAAAAGGCGACCGCAGAGTTCGTGTGGCTGTGGGAGAATTCGGCGAACAGCAGTTACTCGGCCGTTCGCGTGTCTTTCATGGCCAGCGAAATCGAGCGTCTGGCCGAAAAATGGCCCGCCGCGAAGGCACGTTTCCTCACCTACCGCGACGAAATCGCGAAGCGCATTCTAGGCGAGACGGTTGTTCGGGAGGATTTCCGCGAATGGATCGTACTCAATGGAATTCTTCGCGAGACGGAGCAGACATTGGCGTGGTTCGACAAGACGAAAAGCGACCCGCGCTGGCTGCCCTTGCTGCGCTCCGAGTCCTACCGGATCGACAAGCTACTGATCGCTGAGAGTCGTTGGGCCGACTTGGCGATCCTGCACCCCGATCCGGCGGCAGAAATGCAGCGCACTCACGAAATGGACGAAATGACGGCCAAAATACGCGCGAAGCGCGCCGCCCCCGAGGGAGCCACTGACTTCGAGGAGCTCAATCGACAACACCGGCGCGAGGGCATGGGGCAGATGTACGCCGCGATGCTCGCAGCCGGTCACGCGGAACTAGCCCAGGCAGTGGTCAAGCAGGCCGTCGAATTCGACGATTCCTCCGCCATGAGAATCGCACTGGTTCAGTGGGCCTTGACCGCCAAACAGCCGCGCGCGGAACATGCCGGGTTGCTCGACGCTGCGGAAAACCAGGCTGGCGCTGCGAAGGCAGTCGCGGATTTGCGCGAGCGTCTTGCAAAGGCGTTGGCTCCGCTCGAGTCGCGCTGAAGTCGCAGAAAACGCGCGGTGCTCTTGCTGCCGCGCGTACCCGCGGCTTGCAGGGAGTGGCCCGTGTTCAGCAGGGAGCGAGTGAGTCGCGCTCACTTCGAATTTATTCCAACCGCACGGCGCGCACGCGCAAGCGCTTGTAATCCGCGACCCAACTTCCATTGTGAAACAGGCGCGGTCGCGCGTGTGCTTCGGCCGCCGCGAAAAACTCCTCGCGTTCGAGCAGCGGCACCCATTCGAGCCACGCAGCGCCGAACATCAAGATCCAGTTGCGCAAGCCCTGCTCGCCTTCGAGCAGCGTCGGCCGCTCGCTCCAGGTCGCGTGCCTGACCTCGAAGCCGGCACGCTCGAGCTTCGCGCAGGCCTGGTTCACGCTCAGATACGTCTTCGAACCGTTTCCAGCCGCCAGCGGCGCGCCGATTTCGTGCAGGGCATGGTCGAGCGCTTCGCGGATCGCGAGCAAATTTCTCGCGCCGCCCATTTCGAACACGAAGCGTCCGCCGGGGCGCAGGTGCGTGAAGACCCTGGCGAACACGCGCTCTTGCTCGGGCATCCAGTGCAGCGCTGCGTTCGAAAAGACCGCGTCGAATTGCGCTCCCACATCGAAGCTGCGGCCGTCGGCGATCTCGAAGCGCAGGCCGGGATAGCTTTGGCGCGCCTTGGCGATCATCTCCGCGGAAGCATCGACGCCGACGACCGCGACACCGTGTTCGGCAAGATGTTGCGCCAGATGTCCCGTGCCGCAACCTAGGTCGATGATGCGTTCGCCGGGTTTCGGGTCGAGCAGTTCCAAGACCTCGGCCGTGAGCTTCCAGACAAACGAATGGCTCTGGTCGTACAGCTGTGCGTTCCAGGCGGCCTTGGTCACGGCCAGCGATGATAAGTCCGCGCTAGGCGGCGTTCACCAGCGTGTGCAAGCGCATGATCGCCGCGCGGTCGCCGTCGAGCTCGAGCCGCGGGTAAGCCTCGGCGAATTCGACCCAGCGGAACGCGGCCCAGCGACTGGCCAGCCGCAGGTCGGGGTGATCGCTCGGCGTACGGAAACCGAAGTTCCACTCGATCACTTCTTCGTCGCCGACCAGCCAGCGCGCCGGCATGCGCAGATCGATCAGGTCCAGCGGCTTGTAGATGCCGACGTCGTCCATGACCTCGCGTCGGATCGCGCTCTCGAGTTTTTCACCGAAGCCGATCGGGCCCTGGATCGGTCCCCAAAAACTCTCCAGGCCCTGCCCGCGCAGCAGCAGATAGTCAGGCCGGCCCGATTGCAGGCGGTAGACGAAGATGCGGATGCGGTGGGAAAGTTCGTTCATGGCCGGGGAGGGCGCCAGGCAACAGATATCGTATGGGAAGCAGCCGGTACTGCGCCCAAAACGAATTCCTTTGCTCCGAACGCCACGCAGCCCGCCGCCGACCAGTCGGGCGGTGCGAAATGGATCGCGGATTCACCCAACCATAGACTGTGCGCCCCAGCCAGTTCGGGTGGGCTCGTTTTCGCCGGTCTTGCATCCCTGGAGCAAAGTCATGAACAAAGCGTTCGTCATAGCCCTGGCGTTGGTGGCCCTGGTCGCGCTGCCCGGCTGCAAGTCTTCGGCCGAGAAGGCCCAGGCCAAGGAGCAGCAACACCAACAGCAGCAGGCGGCTTTGAAAGCTTCGATCCCAGCCGACTCACCGCTGGCCAAGATCGAGCTTGGCATGAACGAGAGCGAGGTCACCACGATCCTCGGTCAGCCGACCTCCCAGGACGCGCACATCACCGGCAAGCAGTTCATCCCGTTCAACTTCGCGGCGAAGGACACGATGCGCACGGTCTACTATTACAAGGGCATCGGCAGCGTTCAGTTCTCCTCTGGAAGTTGGGGCCAGCGCAATGGAGTCGTCGAGCTGCATCACGACACGTCGGAGCCGGGCCACAAGCGCTAGGCCGCCGAAATTCCCCGCGGGCATCGAACGGCCGCCCTGTGGTCTTGCCTGAGCACGAGTCTCGGCCATCAGTAACATGGGTGCGTGGGCAAGATGACGGCTTCCACGGACGGCGAGCGACGTTTGGCCGCGGCCGTCGCGCGGCTCGAAGGTCTGATCAATTGGGAGCGCATGAAGCGCAGTGCCGCGACGCGTTTCCATCTGGAGCCCGCGCGCGATCTGTGTGAACGCCTCGGCAATCCGCACAAGCATCTGCGCGCCGTCCACGTGGCCGGGAGCAAGGGCAAGGGCTCGACTTCGGCGCTGATTTCCGCGGGTCTGCGCGCCGCGGGACTTGCCGAGGCGCTCTACACTTCGCCGCACGTGGTCCAGTTGCGCGAGCGCTTGCGCATCCGTGGCGCGGATGTCGATGCCCTGAGCTTTGCGAGCGCCCTAGAGCGCACGCTCGATGCTCGCGAAAAGGCGGCCGACGCGAGCGCTCCGGCCGGCGAGGCCACCTGGTTCGACATCGTGACAGCGGCGGCATTTCTCGCGGCTGCCGATGCCGGAGTGACCTGGATCGTGGCCGAATGCGGCCTCGGCGGGCGGCTCGATTCCACCAACGTGCTCGACGGCGAGGTGTGCGTGATCACGAACATCGAGCTCGAGCATCAAGCCGTGCTCGGGGCGACTCGGGCGCTGATCGCGGGCGAGAAGGCCGGCATTCTCAAACCGGGCTCGAGCTTGATCACCGGCGTGCCTTCGAACGACGAGGCCGGTCGCGTGATCGACGCACGCGCGCGCGAACTCGCTGTGCCGGTGCGCCGTCCGCTTGCGGGAATCTGGGACGAGGCCACGATTGCCGGGCGCAATCTGGCGTTGGCCGGCGCGGCCCTGGACGAACTCGGCAGGCGTGGGGTCGACGGCGCCGACGGGAAAAAACTGCGCGGCGAGTTGCTTTCGAGCGAGGTCGCGTTGGCCGCGCGACTTCCCGGTCGTCTCGAGTGGTTCAGGGTCGATGACATTCCCGTCGCACTCGATGGCGGACACGTCCCGGCCAGCGTCCGCGACGCGCTGCGCGATCTTTGCGCGGTCGCCGAGCGCCCTTCGCCACCGGTGGTCATCCTCGGCCTGGCCCGGGACAAGGACCTGCCTGGAATTCTCAAGGCTGTCGCGGCCGTGACCGATAGGGTCGTCTGCACATCCGTGGGCAGCGACTTGCACTTCACTCCTTTCGAAATCGCAGAGGAGGCGGCGCGAGCCGGACTGGTGGCTGAAACGGCCACAACCCCACGGGAGGCACTGCGGCGCGCACTCACCCTCGCTCGAAACGGGGGCTGGGTCGTTGCCACAGGTTCGCTCTACCTCGCAGGCTCCCTGCGCCCAACGCTCACGTTCGCCGACACGGAACCCGGATGCTGACCATCGTCTCCGACATGTTCTTGACCGACTCGTTCCTGATCAAGGGCGAGGTCGAGAACAAGTACACGCGTCTGCAAAACCTGCTGGACGAGCATCGCCGTTACTTCATCAAGGTGAAGAACGCGACGTTGGTCGACCTCAACACCTGCGATCGGATCACCACGCCGGTGTTGCACGTCAATATGGACGAGATCCTGCTCGCGCATGAGTTCCTCGATACGGCCAGCGATCCGCGCCAGGCCGAGTTGTTCCGGCTGCAGAAATTCCACAAGGTGCGCGTGTTTTTCACCGGGCACTTGAACCTCGAGGTCGGCGGCGAAGTGCGGCCGGGTTCCTACGAGGTCGACGACCGTTCGACACGCCGCTTCTTCGCCATGCGCGCGCCGATCTTGCGCGGCTTCAACGCGCGCGAGGACCCGGACCTGAATCTGATCACGAAGCTGAGCTACGTGATCGTGAACAAGACGCGCCTGTCGTACATCTACGACTTCAACGGCGAGTAGCGGTACGGCGGTACGGAGCCAGCCTCGACTCCGCCGCTTT
>JAYUUV010000231.1:0-9630 GCA_043754695.1 Planctomycetota bacterium | reverse complement strand
AAAGCGGCGGAGTCGAGGCTGGCTCCGTGACAAGGGTTGCGGCGAGGTTGCGGCTCGCGCAACATGAGAGGCATGAAATGGAAACCGATTTTGGGGGTCGTCGGCGGGGCGCTGGCGATTTTCGCCCTGCACGTCACGGTCAACATTGGCTGGGAGCGCTGGATCGGCGACATGAAGGTGCTCTTCGGCGGCGAGCGGCGGCACATGATCGTGGGTTTCCTGCCGGTCACCTGTCACCTGACTTGCCCGGTGGTCGATTGGACGACGCGACACTCTGATTCCGGCGCGCTCTACCAGAGCAAGAAGTACTCGGAATTCCCGACGATCTCCGAGGACCTCACCGAGGGCACGCTGGGTGCCGCCTTCCTCAACGCGCCGCTGGCGATCGCCATGGTCGCCCGCGGCGTGCCGGTAAAACTCGTTTCGCTCGGCCATCGCGACGGTTCGGCGATCGTCATTTCCGCGGCCTCCGAAGTGACCGACGTCGCGCAACTCGTCGGCAAGCGCATCTTGATTCCGTCCAAGGCTTCCAATCAACAGTTGTGGCTCGCGCGCCTGTGCAAGCAGAAGGGCCTGAAGCTCAGCGATTTCACGACCATCGTCTGTCCGCCGCCCGACATGCCCGCGATGCTCGAGACCGGTCAGTGCGATGCCTACATCGTCGGCGAACCCTTCTGCGCGCGGGCTGAATTGGCGCACACCGGAAAAGTGTTGTTGCAAGTCAAGGATTCTTGGCCCGGCTTCATTTCCTGCGGTCTGGTCGTGCGCCAGGATTGGATCGACAAGGATCGCGGCCTGATCCAGGAGCTGGTCGACGGCATCCACAGTTCCGGTTTGTGGCTCGAAGAAGGTCTCGAGAATCGCGCCAGCGCCGCCGAAGTCGTCGGGCGTTATTACTACAACCAGGATCCCAAATTGCTCGAGTTCGTGCTGTCGAAGCCGATCGATCGCGTGCGCTACGATCACCTGACGCCGCTGAAGGCCGACTTCGACGAGATCATGCAACTGGGCGTAGAGATCGGCATGTTCGAGAAGGCGCTGCCCTTCGAGAGCTTCACGGACGCGAGTTTTTCGCTCAACGCGAGCAAGCTGGCGAAGGCCATGCCGCCCGACGACGGCAAGGGCTTGCCGCAGGCGCAAAAGGCCGCGAAGTGAAGCGATTCGAGCGCGTGCTTTTGCCGCTCGCCGCCGCGACCGGCTTGCTCGTGCTGTGGAGTTTTTGGGCGGCCGGCGGCAGCGGCGGCGCGACGGATTTTCCGACGCCGCTGGAAGTCCTGCGCGGCTATCGGCATTTGCTGGAGATGGCGCCCGGCGAACATTCGCCACGCCTGGTGCAGCACGTCGTCGCCAGCCTTTTTCGGACGACCTTCGGTTTCCTCGCCGCGGTGATCTTGGGAATCCCCGTGGGCCTGTGGCTGGGCTGGTCCGCCCGCGCGCACATGGCCTGGGATTGGCTGGTGCAGATGCTGCGGCCGATTTCGGCGATCGCCTGGATTCCGATCGCGATCATGATTTTCCACGCGGACGAAGTGCGCTCCGTTTTCCTGATTTTCATCGCCGCGTTCTTTCCGATCGTCGTCTCCACGAGCGCGGCCGTGCGTTCGATCCCGACGATGTACATTCGCGCAGCGCGCAACTTCGGATTGCACGGCTTGCCGATGATGCAGCGTGTCGTGTTTCCGGCGGCGCTGCCGCAGATCGTGCTCTACCTGCGTATTTCCGCCGCGATCGCTTGGATCGTCGTCGTCGCCGCGGAAATGGTCGGGCAGAACGGGCTGGGTTGGTTGATCACCGACGCACGCTACCAGGGCGCGCGCACCGACCTGATCGTCGGCACGATGATCGTGATCGGACTGATCGGCTGGGGCATCGATGTCATGCTGCGCCGGCTGGAAAAACATCCGCGCGTGAGTTGGGGCTATCCGCAGCGTGGGTAATTCCAGGCTCGAAGTGCGCGGCGTCGGCAAGAGCTTCGTCCAGCGCGATGGCGCGCGGCTCGAGGTCTTGAGTGGCATCGATTTCACGATTGAAGCCGGCGAGTTCGTCTGTCTGCTCGGTCCCTCGGGCTGCGGCAAGTCGACGCTGCTCTCGATCGTCGGCGGGTTCGAGAGCGCGGACGCAGGGCAAATCTCGATCGACGGTCAGCCGCTCAACGGGCCCGATCCGCGGCGCGTGTTCGTGTTCCAGGAATACGGCATTTTTCCCTGGCTCAGCGTCAGCGAGAACATCGAGTTCGGCCTGCATCGATTGAACGCGGAAGAAAGGCGCAAGCGCGTCGCGCACTGGATCGCGGCGACGGGGCTAGTCGGATTCGAAAATGCGCTGCCCGCCGAACTTTCCGGTGGCATGCGCCAGCGCGTTTCGCTCGCGCGCTCGCTCGCCGTCGAACCCGACGTGCTCTACATGGACGAGCCGCTCGGCGCGCTCGATTCGCTGACGCGCCAGAAAATGCGCTCGGAAATCTCCGCGCTGTGGCAGCGCCTGCGACCGACGATCCTGTTCGTGACCCACGATATCGACGAGGCGCTCTTGCTCGCAGACCGCATCATCGTCATGACCGCGCGCCCCGGCCGCATCCAAGAAATCGTTTCCGTGCCGATCGCGCACCCGCGGCGCTTCGGCGAGCCCGAGTACGTGGCGATCAAACGGCGCTTGTATCGATTGCTCGGCATCGGCGACGAAGTCTAGCCACGGCCATGCCCGAATTACCGGAAGTCGAAACCGTCGTGCGCCTGCTCGAGCCGCGCATCGTCGGCCGTTCGATTCAGCGCATCGACGTGCGCTGGGAGCGCACGCTCGGCGGCCTCGGCGTGCACGAATTCGAGCGCAAGGTGATCGGCGCGAAAGTCACGGCCATCCGTCGCCGCGCGAAGTATCTGGTCTTCGATCTCGAGCGCGGCGGGAAGCCCGCCGGCCATCTCGTCGGCCATCTGCGCATGAGCGGCCGCATGCACGTCGAGAACGCCGATTGGGAACCGGGCGTTCACGTGCGCGTCTCGATGAATCTGAACGACGGCAAGGTCTTCCACTTCATCGACGTGCGCAAGTTCGGCCGCCTCGCCTTCGCGACGGACTTGAAGAAAGTGTTTGCGCGCATCGGCGACGAGCCACTGGAGGCCGCGTTCACGCACGAGCGCTTGCACGCGTTGCTCAGCGCGCGACGGCGACAATTGAAACCGCTGCTGCTCGATCAATCCGTGATCGCAGGCCTTGGCAACATCTACGTCGACGAGTCGCTGCACAAAGCCGGCCTGCATCCGTTGCTCGCCTCGACCAAGGTCGATCCGGCCGCCGCGCGCCGCTTGCACTCCGCCGTTCAGAAGACACTGCGCGTTGCGATCGAACGCGAGGGCTCTAGCTTCGACACCTTCTACCGCACGCCCGAGGGGCAGCCCGGCGGCTATCAGGCGCAATTTCGAGTCTACGGCCGCGAGGGAAAACCCTGCCGCAGCTGCAAGACGCCGATCGTGAAGTGCACGGTCGGCCAACGCGGCACGCATTTCTGTCCGAACTGTCAGCCGCGCAGAGTCAAGCGCGTGCGCTGATCCGGCCGGCCGCCGAGCGCTATTTCACCTGCGCGACGGGCCCGGTCGATATTGCGCGGACGATGCTTGGCCAGCCGTTCGCGATCCCCGCGCCAGTAGACAACCCGGTGCATGACACTGCCGTCAGTGCCTGGCGGTCCGTGCGCACGGCGCTGGCCCTGTCGGCCGTGCTGCTTGCGCTCACAGGCAGCGTATTCGCCGCGCTGGATCAGCACCTGACGGAAAACGCCTGGGTGCGGGCGGAGGCGGCACTGCGCGCGGACCTGCTCCTGTTCGAAGCGGGCACCGGGTCGGATTTCGAAAGCCATGACAAGACTGAAGTCCGCGAGCGCACGCGCGCCTGCGCCAAGGCGCTCGGGATTCGACTGACCTTGATCCTCGCCGCCGGCACCGTGCTCGCGGATTCCGCGGTCAATCCCGATTGGATGGACAACATGGCCACGCGGCCGGAGATCGTCGCTGCCTTGAGCCAAGAGTTCTCGAGCTGCCACCGCATGAGCCCGTCGATCGGCGCCGACTCGCTGTTCGTCGCCAAGGCGATTCGGCGCGGCGATCAGCTCGCGGGTTGGATCCGTGGTTCGCTTACGGCGGAGCACGTCACCAAGGATCTGCGCGCGATCGAATGGGGCCTGGCCACCGTGTTGGCTGTCGTCGCATTTGCCGCGCTCGCGCTGGGCGCGCTATGGATGAACGTCTGGCTGCGCCGTCCCTTCGGCGCGGCGGACTGAGCGAGTCGAACCCGCTGCGCGACGGCTACTTGACCGTCGCCGCGCCCGAACGCGCGCGCCACAGCTCGTCGAGACGCTTGACCGCCGGCCACTGCTCGGCGCACATCGCGAGATACAGCGTCACGTCCTCGGCCGCGAATTTCAAGTCGAGCTCGGCGACCGCCGCGTCGACCTTCGCACCGTCGGGAGGATTGCCCTCGAGGTCCTCGATCATGCCGTTGTCGTGGCGCACGCCGGTCAAGTCGAGCAGGCCTGTGACCAGATCGCGGTGCTCCTTCAATAGATAGGTGCCGAAGATTTCGTAGGCCATTTCGCTGTTGGCGCGCGCCGACAGGATCGCCTTGGCCTTCTTCGCGCGCTGCGCCATCGGCAGTTTTCGAATCGCCTGGGGCCTGAATTTCAGCGCCTGGGCGACCTCGCCGTCCAAGGGACCGAAGCCCTGCTGGGTCAGCGATTCGTAGATGGCGAGAAAACGCGCTTCATTGAGCGCACGCAGCTGATCGAGCACTTGCATGGGGCAAAGAGGATAGCGCGGTCAGTGCATCAGGTCGTGATCGAATCGGCAAGTTAGCGCGGTCAGCTGCGTCTGGCGTTGCCGCGCAGGGGGGTGGCGGCGTGTTGCGCGGTGGGTGTCGCAGGGGTGGCGGCGGGCGGGTGATGCGCGCCGTGGGTGCCTGTCGCGCCACTCGAACTGGTCGGCGAACCGTTGCCCGGCGAACCTGGCAGGTGGCCGTGGCCATTCCCGCCGTGGTCCTGCAAGGAGATCTCGGCGTCGTCGCGGTCGCGCGTCAGGTAGGTGTACGAGGCAAGCCCGGCTTCGTAGCGCCGCTGCAGCAACGCCGATTCCTCGAAGGTCATGCGACCCTCCTCGAGGCTGCGCTCGATGTGCCGGCGCAAACGCGTCAAGACGTCCTGCTCGAAGTACTCGACGTAGGACAAGACTTCCTCGGTGCGGTCGCCGCGCACGACGTGGCTGACACGCGCGCGACCTTGCTCGTCGAGGTCGACGTGCACGATGTTCGGATCGCCGAACAGGTTGTGCATGTCGCCGAGAATTTCCTGGTAGGCGCCGACCAGGAAGAAGCCCAGGTAGTAGGGCTCGTTCGGCCGCAGTGCATGCAACTCGAGCGTGCGCTTGACGTCGCGCAGGTCGATGAAGCGGTCGATCTTGCCGTCGGAGTCGCACGTGATGTCCGCGAGCACCGCGTGGCGCGTCGGCTGCTCGTTCAAGCGGTGCAGCGGCAAGACCGGGAAGAGCTGGTTGATCGCCCAGGAGTCCGGCAGCGACTGGAACAGCGAGAAATTGAGGAAATACGTGTCCGCCATGTCGCGTTCGAGGTTGGCGAGGTCGTCGGGCACGTAGGGCAGCGCGCGGATCACGCGCAGGATTTTTTGACAGGTGCGCCAGAAATTCTCCTCGACGCGCGCGCGCTCTTTCAACGTCAGTTGACCGACGTTGAAGAGCACCATCGCTTCGTCGCGGACCTGCAGGGCGTCGTGGTAGGACTCCTGGAAATTCTTGGCGCTGATCGTGTCGCAGATACTCGCGGAGTTCTGGATCAACTCGTGTTCGTCGGGCTTGACCGGATCGTGGGGCCCGCCATGGCCGAAGTCGGTGACGCCGAGCACTTCGGTGACGAGCACGGCGTGGTGCGCGGTCAGCGCGCGGCCCGACTCGGTGACGATCGCCGGTTCGGGGATCTCGGCTTCGCGGCAGGCGACCGAAAGGTGGTAGACCACGTCGCGCGCATATTCCGCGAGCGAGTAGTTCATCGACGATTCGAAGTTGGTGCTCGAGCCGTCGTAGTCGACGCCCAGACCGCCGCCGACATCCATGAACTTGATGCGCGCGCCCATCGCGTTCAGGTCGATCAGCGTGCGCGTCGCTTCGCGCAGCGCGTTCTTTACCGCGCGGATGTCGGTGACCTGGCTGCCGATGTGGAAGTGCAGAAGCTCCAGGCAATCGAGCTTGCCCTCGGCCTTGAGCACATCGACAAGATCGACGATTTGCCGCGTATTCAGGCCGAATTTCGAACGATCGCCGGCCGAGTCCGACCAGCGCCCGGAGCCGCGGCCGCCGAGCTTGGAGCGCACGCCGATCGCCGGCTTGATGCCCAGGCGCTCGCTGACACGCAGGATCGTCGAAAGCTCGCTGAACTTCTCGACCACGATCACGGGATAGATCCCAAGCTTCGACGAAAGCAGCGCGGTCTCGATGTAGTTCTCGTCCTTGTAGCCGTTGCAGAGCAGGAGCGAGCCGCCGTCCGCCTGCAGCGCGATCGCCGCGAGCAACTCGGGCTTGGAACCGACTTCGAGGCCTGTGCCGTGCTTGCGGCCCTCTTCGAGCAAGGCCTCGACCACGTGGCGCTGCTGGTTCACCTTGATCGGGAACACGCCGCGGTAAGCGCCCTTGTAGTCGAACTCGGCGCGCGCCGCGTTGAAGGCCGCGTTGAGCTCGCGCACGCGCGCGCGCAGGATGCCGTCGAATCGCAGCAGCACCGGCGTCTGGATGCCGCGGCGCAAAATCTGGCCGAGCAATTGATAGACGTCGATCGCCGGGCTGTTCGGGCGGTCGGGACCCTCGGGTGTGGCCTCGACATTGCCCTCGGAGTTGATCCGGAAGTAACCGCGTCCCCAGTTGGGAACGTTGTAGAGAGCTTCGCCGTCGACGTGGGTCCAGGGTGTCATCGTTCTTTGGACAATGGGCCGCGCTGTTCGGGCGCGCCGTGCGTGGAGGGGATCCGCTGGCGAGAAGTCTCCCAGACTTGGGCGACAGTATATCGGGCTGGGGCCCGGCCGATAGCTAGCATGTTCCCATGGCGACTTCTCCTCGAACGAACGCGGTGGCGACCGACGCTCGCTGGCCGAAGATTGCCGAAGCGGCGGCGCGAATCGAAGGCGTGGTCCAGCACACGCCGCTGGTTCCTTTCGATGCGGGCGACGAGCGCGTCGAACTGCGGCTCAAGCTGGAATGCCTGCAAATCACGGGTTCTTTCAAAGCCCGCGGCGCCTGGAACCAGCTTGGCCAGCTGAGCGCGAGCGAGCGCGCCGCCGGCGTCGTGACGGTCAGTTCGGGCAACCACGGCAAGGCCGTCGCCTGGGCCGCCGAGCGCGCCAAGGTGAAGGCCTGCGTGGTCATGCCGGCGAATTCTTACCCGAACAAGATCCAGGCCTGCCGCGATCACGGCGCCGAGGTCGTGCTCGGCCGTGATCGCGATCACTGCGAGGAGTTGCTCGCCCTGCGTGTCGCGGCCGGCGCCACGCTCGTGCACCCCTACGATGCGGAGCGCACGCTGCAGGGTGCCGGTACCGTGGGCTGGGAGATCGGCGGCGACTGGCCGGCGGTCGAAGTCGTTTGCGTGTGCGTCGGCGGCGGCGGGCTCGTCGCCGGCTGCGTGCTGGGATTGCGCCAGCGCCTTGGCGACAACGTGCGCGTGTTCGGCGTCGAGCCCGAGGGCGCGCCGACTTTGACGCGCGCGCTCGCCGCCGGGAAACCGGTCGTGCTGCGCGACATGCCGACCAAGGTCCAGGGACTCTGCCCGCCGTACGCGGGCGCGATCAACACGGCGATCTGCATGGAGTTGCTCGACGGCACCGTACTGCTTTCCGATGACGAGATTTTCGCCGCGCAAAAAGAGCTCGTGCAGCGCGGAGGATGGGTCGTCGAACCCGCCGGAGCCGCAGCCTTCGCCGCGGTGCGCTCGCGCCGCCTTCCCACCGAACTCTACGCAGGCCGAAGCAAGCAGAATCCCCTGCGCGTCGCCGTGACGATTTCCGGCGGCAACCCCGATCCCGCCCAACTCGCTTCCCTGCGCTAGGCCGAGGTTAGGATTCCGATTCGATGCAAGTGGACAGCGAACGTGGGGAGCGCGCATGAAGCGCGTAGTGTTGGTGCGCACGCTCGGGCCGCGCAACGTTGGATCAGTGATGCGCGCCTGCGCGAATTTCGGCGCGGACGAACTCGTCCTGGTCGCGCCGCAAAGAGCTTCGATGCTCGTGCATCCTGAGTTCGAGCAGATGGCCCACGGCGTCCAGGACGTGCGCGCGAAAATCCGCGTGGTCGCGACGCTGCCAGAAGGCATCGCCGGCACCACGCGCTCAGTCGGCTTCACGGCGCGCGCGCGCGGTCAACGCAAGCGCAAGGACTGGCGCGTCGTGTCCCCGGAATGGAGCGAAATCTGCGCCGATCCCGATCAATGCGTCGCGCTGGTCTTCGGCTCGGAAGAGAACGGCCTGACCGTCGAAGAGACTGACCTGCTCGGCGATCTGTGCTCGCTGCCCACGGCGGAAGAGCACACCTCGCTCAACCTGGCCCTGGCCGTCGGCTTGGTGCTCTACACGCTGTTCCAGGGCAAGGGCGTGCACATTCGCGAAAAGGGGCCGGTGCTGGCCGAGCGCGAGTCGGCGGAGTACCTCAAGGCGCGCCTGAAGGATGTCCTGGGCCGGCTGGCGCTGAGCGACGTAGCCGCGCGCGACATCCGCGAGTCGGTCGAACGCATTTTCACGCGCGCTCCGATCGAGAGTCGCGACGCGCGCGCCTGGCACAAGGTCCTGCGCGCGATCGATGGCGATCGCCATCCGAGCGAACTGGGCGTGACGCCGATGACCCCCGATGCGCGTCGCAAGCGCGCGCTGGCCGCCAATCGCGCCAAGCAGGCCGGTGGCGAAACGAAGTTGGACGAAAAGTCCTGAAGCGAAGCAACATGGTTCGACTCAACCGCATCTACACGCGCACCGGCGACGACGGCACGACCGGCCTCGGCGACGGCTCGCGCCTGCCCAAGCATCACTTGCGCATCGCGGCCTACGGCACGGTCGACGAACTTTCGAGCGTGCTCGGGCTCGCGCTCGCGCAGGCCGCCGAGCCGTTGCCCGAGCCTATGGCGGCCGAGCTGCGCCTGATCCAGAACGATCTGTTCGACGTCGGCGCCGATCTGTGCGTGCCCGGCGCGGCGGGGGATCGACTGCGCATTCGCGCGCTCTACACCGAGCGGCTCGAGCATTGGATCGATCGCTACAACGAGCATTTGAAGCCGCTGAATTCGTTCATCCTGCCCGGCGGAAAACCGGGGGCCGCCTGGTTGCACCTGGGGCGAACCGTTTGCCGTCGCGCCGAGCGTCTGGTGACGGAACTGGCCGCGAATCCGGCCGAGCACGAACACGTCAATCCCGAAGTCGTGCGCTACTTGAACAGGCTCTCGGACCTGTTGTTCGTGCTCTCGCGAGTTGCGAACGATCAGGGCGCGCTCGATGTGCTCTGGAAACCAGGCCTGGCCCAGGAGCCGTGACCGCGGTGTCAGACACCCAACCAGCCGGCCTTTTGCGCCGTTCTGACACGCAGGTCGTTGCGTGTCAGA
>JAYUUV010000230.1:0-13505 GCA_043754695.1 Planctomycetota bacterium | reverse complement strand
AATAAACGGCGGTGGATTACCGGGGACCGTTCACGGGCCGACCGTGTATTCCAGTCCGTTCGTCAACGTGCTGTTGTTCGGCGCCGCGAAACCGGGATCGCGGCCCCAGAATTGGCAGTCGACCAGCGTGCCCGGGACTTGCAGCGCCGCGAGCGGTGTTCCGCCGAGCGTTCCGACGGCAAAGGCGTTCATGTCGATCGAGTACACGCCGCTGCAGTTGTTCGTCGGCAACGGCGCGCCGCCGGAGTTGACCGGCACCGAGCGCTTGATCGGTGAATTGACGCAGCGGATACCGCCCTGGAACGGAGCGGCGGCACGGCCGGTGGTTCCGTAGAGCAGCAGTCCTTGTTTCTGATTGCGCACGTTCGAGCCATGCAGTGTGAAACCCGATCCTGTGCTCGCGCTCGGCGCGCCGACTCCGCCGATCGAAGGCAGGCAACCCAGCGAGTTCACTTTCGCGGTGCAGTAGGTCACGACGCTCACGGGATCGAAGCTCAAATCATCGCAGGCGAAAATGGGATCCACCCCGCTCAACACGATGTGCGTGAATCCGCCGGGCGATGACACCGAGAGCTGAGTCCACAATGTTGCCTGCATGCTGGTCGATGCGACCAACGTGAGGCCATCGTACGCCTCCAGCAGAAACTGGGTTCCCGAGGCGCACGCGACCCAGATGCTCGCGCTCACCACGCGCTGGTCGAAACGGATGTCTTCGGGATCCTGCGGAATTCCGCCCGACATCAATGTGGCGAAGGAGTGGAAGCCGAGGAAAGCAGTTCCGCTGTGCGCATTGAATCCCCAGTTGCCGCACTGATCGACCACCGCACCGCCGTCGAGGGGTCCGGGACCGGTGAAGTGCACGCCGAGATTCGCGTACTGCTCGCGCAAGGCGTCCGTCGAGATGAAGACGCACGGCGCGCCCGGCAGCTCGAAGTCGACGGTGACCGTCTGTGCACCGGAGCTTGCGCAGAGCGCGCCGACGGCGAGCAGCGCTGCGACCGTTTTCGAAAACCGATCGAGAAAACGATGATTCATGTTGGACTGACTGGAACCGAAGAGAACCGCAAACGCCACGGATCAGGACGCTCTCAATCTACAGCGCCGCGTCCGAACCGATATCCATGTGATCGAGAAACGTCTCGCGCTTCTTCGTCTCGCGCGTCGGCTGCAGCACCTGGGCCGCATTTTTCAGGCCCAGCAGAAAGTCGTCGAGCATGCCGTAGCCCGAAATCACCGCGTGCTGATACCACAGAAACGACAACTGACTCGCCTGGAACACGCGATTGTGCGGCAGCTTGATCAGCCGCTTCACCAGCGGAATTCCGCCCGGCACATAGACCGCGATGTTGAATAGTTTTTGCAGATTGACGACTTCGCGCCGGTCGTCGCGCTTCATGTGGCTGTCGTGCTGGATCGAGGGGCCGATGTCGCGCTCGAGATCGACGCGGCCGAGCGCGTAGTCCTCTTGCCCGAGCACCGTCGACTTGAACGCGCGATAAATCAACACCGTGCAACCATTCGGCTTGATGCGCTTGTTCATGCGCACGGTCTCGAACATGTCGTCGAGCGTCTCGGCCGGCCCGCCCATGATGTTGTTCGTGCGGTAGGTCAGCTTGTGCTTGCGCAAGAGCGGTGGGATTTTATACACGACCTCGTCGGTGTAACCCTTCTTGTAGACCTTGAGCCGCACGTGCTCCGAACCCGACTCGAGTCCGAATTGCACCGACACGCAGCCGGCGCGCTTCAAGTTGATGATGTCGTCTTCGTCGAGGTGGTTGATGTTGACGTTGCAGGCGAACGGCAAACCGACGCGCAGCGGCCACTTGTCGGCGAACTCCTTGACCCAGCCGCTCTCCATGTTGAGCGCGGCGTCGCCGAAGTTGACCATGCGAAAACCCGGATAGCGCGCGAGGATGTCGTTCATCTCCTCGCACAGATAGTCCACCGATTTGACGCGATTGAACTTCTCGCCCTGCTTGCCGGAGATCCACTCCTTCTTCATCAGGCCGACGGAGCAATACGTGCACGAATTCTGGCAACCGCGGCTGGCGTGCACCTGCATCACGCGCTTCTGGCGCAGGAACGGATACTTGTAGAACGGATCGACGTCGGGGAACGGCAGCGTGTCGAGGTCCTGCACGACCGGACGGATCGGATTCTGGATGTGCGCGCCGAGCGAATCGCGAAAGCCGATGTTGGGGATGAACTCGATCGAGTTGTTGGCCTCCCAGGCGTTGACCAGGTCGAGCAGCGCGTACTCGGCTTCGGCTTTGATCGTCGCATCGACGATGCCGACTTCGTCCAGCGGTTCGAGATCGTGGCTGGGGTGCGGGCCGCCCATCACGACCTTCAGGTGCGGCAGGACCTTCTTCCAGCGCTTGATATAAGGATAGGGCCACTTCTCCTGGCCGCTCGTCGCGTAGATGCCGATCACGTCGGGCTCGAAGTCGAGCACCGACTGGTAGTAGTCGGCTTCCTCCGAAGTGATGAAGGAATCGGTCACGTGACCGTGCTGACGCAGGGTCGCGGAGAGGACCTTGACGCCCTCGAACTCGTGGCAGGTGGTCAGGACGAATGCGACGCGGGCCAAGGTGGTGCTCTTTGAAGTTGGGCTCGACGGGGGCGCTACGGGACCCGTGAATCCTAACTCCCCGAAGAACGGCCTGGCTCGGTTAGGATCGAACCGTCAGATCGTAGGCCTCCAACCTTTCAAGACGATGTCCAACCTGATGCCCGCTGCGCTTGGTCTTGCTTGCACCCTGGCTGGCCTGCCCGCGGAGGCTCAAGGGCCGCTGACATTACGGGTCAGCGTCGCTTCGAACGGTACGCAGGGCAACGGCCACTCCACAGGACAACCCGCCCTGGCGCGCGGGGGAGGCGCGGTCGCCTTCATGAGCGTTGCGTCCAACCTCGTGGTAGGCGACACGAACGGCACCCAGGACGTCTTCGTCCACGAGCTCGGCAGCGGCGCGACCACGCGGGAGAGCGTGGACTCCAGCGGCGGCCAGGCCCACGCCAACTCGAATTCGACGGTCGTCGGCATCTCCGCCGACGGACGCTTCGTTGTCTTTTGCAGCGATTCACCCGCCCTCGTCGTCGGCGATAGCAATCAGGAGGATGACGTCTTCCTCCGCGATCGGCAGTCAGGCACGACCATCCGAGCCAGCGTCGGGAACGCCGGCCAGCAGGGCGATCGACGGGCCGCGGATCCGTCGGTCTCCGACGATGGACGATTCGTCGCCTTCTACAGTTACGCAACGAATCTCGTCGTCCCCGACACCAACGGCACCGCCGACATTTTCGTGCGCGATGTGGTCGCCGGCACGACGACGATCGTCGACGTCGACGCGCAGGGCGTTCAGTCGAATCAAGGTGCTTTCAATTCCGTGATGTCCGGAAACGGCCGGTTCGTCGCCTTCCAATGCGGCGACAATCTGCTTCCTCCCGGCACCCTTTACGACCAGGTTTTCGTGCGCGACCTTTTGCTGGGCATCACCAGCCTCGAGAGCGTCAGCAGCACGGGCGTCATCGGGGACAGCCTCTCCTTCCCTTCGGCACTCTCCTCGGATGGTCGCTTCCTGACCTTCGGAAGTCTGGCGACGAATCTGGTCAACGGCGACACGCTGGGTTTCCAGGATGGCTTCCTGCGCGATCGAACGACCGGCACCACGCAGCGTGTGACCGTCGGCTACAACGGGGCCGAGAGCAACGACAACAGCAATGCAACTGACGTGTCGGACGACGGACGTTTCGTCCTTTTCGGCGGGCAGGCGACCAACATCCTGCCCTTCGACGCCAGCGGAATTTCGCAAGACTGCTGGATGCGCGATCTGTCGAGCGGAGACAACGTCTCGATTGGCGTGGACTCGAACGGCCAACCGGTGTATTCGCTCCCCTGGGGCTGCTCGAGCGATGGTCACATATCAATTTTTTCCAGCAGTGCCGAAAATGTGGTCCCCGGCGACAACAATGGCTTCCAGGACATCTTCGTGCGCATCGCGCCCTTCGAAGCGCCGATCTTTTTCTGCACGCCCAAGCTCAACTCGCTGGGTTGCACGCCGCAGATCGCGAGTTTCGGCAATTCGAGCGCGAGTCAAACCTCCGGCTTCGTGATCAGCGCCTCGTCCGAGCGCAATCGGCGGGCAGGAATCCTGTTCTATTCCGCGAGCGGTCGCGCCGCGATTCCCTTCGCCGGCGGAACGTTGTGTCTTGCGACGGTGCATCGCAACACTCCGAACATGAACGCCGGCGGGACTCCGGCACCGGTCAATGACTGCACGGGCAGCTATTCGCTCGACATGAATGCTTTCGCGGCCGGATTGCTCGGCGGGCCGCCGCTGCCGGCGCTGTCGACGCCCGGCATGAAGGTCCAGGTTCAATGGTGGAGTCGCGATCCCGGTTTCGTCGCGCCCAATGCGATCGGGCTGACGGGCGGAATCGAGTACACGGTCGGGAGCTGAGCCCTTCGACGGTGCGGCGCACAACGACGCCTGCCAGTTCAGCCCGCCGGCAGAGCGGGTAGCACTGCGCGGATCGAGTCATCGTTCAATACAGACAGCGCGGTGGCGCGCGCTCAGCAGCGCGTGCGCATCGATTCGCGAGCGCGTTCGGCGGCGGCGGGTGAGTCGAACTTCTTCGCGCGCTCCCAGCTCTTGGCGATATAGGTCGCGGCGTCCGGCGTCTTGCACGCTGTCTCGCCGTGGTCGACTTCGACCGGCCCGATGCGTTTCGCCGCGGCGGTCGCGAGCTTGCGCAAGTCGGCGCTGCGGCCGCCGATCGCAATGACGGCCGAGTTCATCGCTCCGCGCTCGACGCTGGGAGACGAGTGGATCGTCTTCTCGATCTTCGCGAGGTGCTTCGCGAACCAATCGTCGGGAGACTTCTCGTCAAGGTTCGCCATTTGAGCGACGAGCGTCCAACCTGTGGCACGCATCTCCTCGTCGGAAGACGCTAGCCACTCGCGCGCCTTCGCACCCCCGTGCGGACTCTCCGCCGCCAGTGACCCGATGTACATGCCGCACATGCGCAGGGTGTTCTCCTTCGCCCAGCGATCGAGTTCGGCGGCACTGATCTTGGTCGGATCGGCAATCTTCATCGCCAGATTGCGTGCGTCCTGATTCTTCGTGCTCCAAAGCTCCCGCGCGAGCTCCTGGTCGATTCCGATCCGATCCACGAGCTTCTTCAGTGTCCCGAAGAGCACGCCGAACATCGGCTCCTTGGCTCCGTGGCGCGCGTAAGTCTTCTTCGTCTGTGCGGAGCCAGCTTTCTCGAGCGCGCGCATCACTTCATCGAGGGACATGCGGGCATCGGTCGGTTTCTTGGCGGCGGCCTTGGCGGCCGGCTTCTTCGTAGCTTTTGTGCTGGGCATGGGAGATTCCTAGTCAGTCGGGTCGGAGCGCGGCTATCCCGTATACTC
Source organism: Planctomycetota bacterium (assembly GCA_043754695.1). GTDB lineage: Bacteria > Planctomycetota > UBA1135 > UBA1135 > JADJQU01. The sequence continues at coordinate 8,089 of JAYUUV010000230.1, read as the reverse complement.
GCGGGGGACGGCCCCACTTTATGCTCCGCACCGCCCTCGTCCAGACCTACCACCCCTACACGCAGTTCACGCACGTCCATCCGCTGGGGATCATGATGATCGCGGCATTGGCGCGGGAACGGCATCCGGACGTGCACATCCTCGACATGAAGGTCGAGGATTGGACGCCGGCGCGCTGCTGCGACGAGTTGGAGCGCCTGAAACCGGACGTCGTCGGCCTTTCGGCGATGACCTACGAAGCCGGCTGCATGCACGAGGTCGCGCGCGAGATCAAACGCCGCCTGCCCGACGTGGTCGTGGTCTGCGGCGGGCCGCACCCAAGTGTCGCGGACGAGGACGTGATGAAAGATCCGGCGGTGGACTTCGTCGTGCGCGGCGAGGGCGAGCTGACTTTCGTGGACGTGCTCGACGGCGTCGCAGCGGGCCGCAGCGATTGGAGCGACTGCAGCGGGATCAATTGGCGCCGCGAGGACGGCACTGCTGTGCGCAACCCCGATCGCCCGCCGCCCCAGGATCTTTCGGCGCTGCCCTTCCCCGCCTGGGACCTGATCGACCACGCCAAGTATCACCTCGTGCCGCGCGGCGGCGTGATCTACGCGCACAAAGAGTTCGCCACGATGTTCAGCTCGCGCGCCTGTCCCTGGCGCTGCACGTACTGCCACAACAGCTATGGCAAGACGTTTCGCGAGCGCACGGCGGAGAACGTGCTGGCCGAGATCGACCTGCTCGTGAGGCAACACGGCGTGAAGGAACTCGTCTTCATGGACGACATCTTCAACTTCAGGCCCGAGCGCGCGAAAAAAATCGCGCGCGGCCTGATCGAGCGCAACTACAAATTAGCGCTGACGTTCCCGAACGGATTCCGTGGCGACATCCTCGACGAAGAACTGGTGCTGCTGCTCAAGCAAGCCGGCATGTACCGCTGCATGGTCGCCGTCGAAAGTGCCAGCCCGCGCATCCAGAAGGTGATGAAAAAGAACCTGAAGATCGACAAGGTGCGCCACATCGTCGACTTCATCGCCAAGCAAGGGATCATGGTGCACGGCGCGTTCATGCTCGGTTTCCCCACCGAAACCGCGGACGAAATGCGCCAGACGATCGACTGGGCCGCTTCGAGTTCGTTCCACACTGCCGCGTTTTTCCGCGTGATCCCGTTCAAGGGCACGGAGTTGTTCACGCAAGTCGAGCACGCGGGTTATGCGCTGCCCACGGACTGGTCGGCCTACGAGCCGTACGAAACGGACATCAATCTTTCGACGGTTCCCGAGCGCGACATTTTCAAGCTGCGCAAGCAGGCTTACCGGCGCTTCTATTGGAACCCGTCGCGCATGTTCAAGATCTTCCGCTTGATCCCGAACAAGACGAACATGCTGCCCTTCCTCACGTTGCTGTTCGCCCGCAGGGCGTACGCGAGATGATTGCAGAGAAGGCCGTTGGGACAGTGCTCACGGGAATTCCCAAGGGCTGGGTCACGTGGGACTATGAATTGCGCGACCGGAGCACGCTCGTGGCCAGCCTGTACCTCGACTGGATGCTCGAACGCGCCCGCTGCACAATCTCCGGGCGCAGTTGGGAACTCGCGCGCGAGAGTTGGCTCGCTGGATCGTTCCAACTCAAGCAGGGCGGCAGAGTCTGTGCCTCCGCGGAAAAGCCGAACCTGCTGTTCCGCTCCTTCGTGGTCAAGTTCGATTCGAAGACCTATCGCTGGGAAGCCGAGTCTGCGTTCGCGCGCACGTTTCGATTGTTCGATGGCGAGCAATGCATCGGTTCGATGCGCCCCGAGACCGTGTTCACGCGCCGCGCGACGATCGAATTGCCCGATGAGTTCTCGCCTGAACGCAAAGCCTTCCTCGTCTGGCTCGCGCTCCTGATCTGGCGACGCCAAAAAAAGTAGCTCAAAGCGCGATCACGATACGGCGATACGGTACCAGGTTCGACTTCGGCACCGACTGCAGACGCCAATCGGATTGACCTGCGCGATCGTGGTGTCGAAGTCGAACCTGGTACCGTATCCCCGTATCCAGGGATTCGCGCGTTTCTTGCACAGTTTCGGCCGGCCTGGAACATGAACGGGTGAGATGAATCAGAACTTTCGGCCGCTGTTCGCGATGGCGATGACCGCGACATTCCTGTGCGCTTGCGCCCATCGGGACACTGCCGGTGCCGCCAGACACGAACCGGCAGAAAATCCCGTTCCGCTTCGGATCGTCGACGGCCAAACCGGCGAGCCTGTCGCCGATGCGGAAGTGCGCTGGATCGATCTCATTGGCGAGCTGCCCGCGGATGTTCAGTACGAGGAGTTCCTGGAGGCGGAAGCGCAGTTCTGGAACCACGACTTGGCTCTCCTCGAAGCTCGAACCTGGAATTCGCGGCTGCTCCTGCGATCGGATGCCGACGGACGGGTGCTGCTGCCTGCCTCCTCCCACTCACCGGTCCTGGCGCGCAAGGGAAACCTGATCGGCGTGGAGCTGTTCTCCGACGATGAGGGCGGCCAGAAGCTTCCACTCTGGCCAGACGGTGATTTGTCGGTCCGCGTGCTCGATGCCGCGGGTCACGGCGTCGCCGACGTGCCGGTGGTCTTGATTTGGGACATCGCGGAGTGGGATGCGGGGTTCGTCGAGCAGCGCGCGCGAACCGATGCCGAAGGGCTCGCCGTCATGCGCCACGCGCGAGTCACGATTGCTGCGTGGACGGCAAGCTGCAACGGACCGAAGCCGACCTGGCGCGCGGCGGTCGAAATGATTCCGACGAGTGCAGCGTCGGAAACGATCGATCCAAGTCGAGGTGAGCTAGCGCCAGTGAGCCTGCGCATGCCACCGACCGGGGAAGTTGAATTCGAAGTACTCGACGAAAATGCGCGGCCAATGAAGCTAGAGGCGCCGATGAAACTCGCAGAACTCTTGGCGGAACCAGGCAGTTCAGATCCGGCACTTGATCCCGCCACATCCCAAAGCACGCACTACGGTCCCGACCAGCTCGAAGCCACAGTCGAAAACGGGCGCGCGATCTTTCGCCACGTCGGCTTGGGTCGGCCATTGATCGCCTGGGCTGGCCGTAACGCGGCCTCACGGAACGATCTTGTTCGACTTGCCGGCCCCACGACGGCGGAACAGCGCGTGCAAGTCACACTCGTCATGGGCAGGGGCGCGGTCGTGTTGAGCGCTCGCGTCCTCGCCCCGGATGGAACCGCGCTGGCGAATCAATGGTTGCTCCTCATGCGATCCAAGCGTGACACGTCCCTTCAAGGGACCGGCGACGAGGCTCCGCTCGAAGCAATCGTGGAATGCGATTCGTCGAGGGTTCGCACGGATGCACTCGGTCGCATCCATGTTGAATGCGACGTAGGTGAACAAGGCCTTGGACGGCCTTTACTCACGCTGGCGCGTCGGCGCGGGACCGACAACGAACTTGAGGCATGCATCGAACTCGAGCCGGTGTGGAGCATCGGGACTCACGATCTGGGGGACATCCGCCTGCAGGCCCCGCCGGTTCTTGCCGCGGGAATTGTCGTCGATGAAATCGGTCGGCCGCTCGCGAACGCAACCGTGGACATCGCGATGAATTCGCAGTCGAGACCCCGGACGACGACCAACGACCGCGGCGAGTTCACACTGCGCTCGACGATTCCTTTCGCGCAGGTAGCGCTCAGGAGCAGGCTTGATGGACTCGCGGAACTGAACCAACTCGGCGCTGCCGGCCAAGCGAATTGGCGCCTGGTAATGAAGGCAAAGTAGTACCGCGATGACGGATACGAATTGAACGTCGTTGCCGGACGGGCCGACGCAGCGGGCGTGCGCGATCGTGGGGTCGGTGCCGGAGTCGGAGCGTGTCCCACCGCATCCCCCCCCGGGTGCAGTCTCCCGGCAACAGGCCGGCTCCAAACTGAACGTGGCCGGCAGGACAGGCTCTGATCAGCGAGGCTAGGGCGCTCTTTTTGCCTTGCTGCACGCACTTAACTGCCTAATTATCAATAGCTTACGACTTTTAGTGCAATTTGATTTCATCACGGCTAAATTGCACGCGGCTTCCCATGATCCCCAGCACCCTGGCCAAGATCGTCCACGAACGAAGCCTCCAGCTGCCCATCGTGACGGTCACCGGCCCTCGTCAAAGCGGTAAGACGACCCTCTGTCGCGCTGCCTTTCCTGAGAAGCCCTACGTCTCGCTCGAAGCGCCCGACATCCGTGAAAATGCAACCCGCGATCCGCGGGGCTTTCTCGCCCGCTTCCCAACCGGCGCGATCCTCGACGAGGTGCAGCGCGTGCCCGAAATCGCCTCCTACCTCCAGGAGATCGTTGACGTGCGCGGACGCAACGGTGAATGGGTGCTGACCGGCTCCCAGCACTTTGCGCTCGTAGCGAAAGTCACGCAGTCCCTCGCCGGACGCACGGCGATGCTGCAGCTCTTGCCGCTCTCGTACGAGGAGCTACGCGCAGGACACCCGAGCAATGACGCCGATGCCCAAGTGCTGCGCGGCGGTTATCCACGGCTGTACGACCAGCCGATCCAGCCATCGGCCTGGTTTGCGGACTATGTGATGAACTACATCGAGCGCGATGTCCGCCAGCTGCTGGAGATCGGCGACCTCGCTACGTTTCACACGTTTCTCAGAATGTGCGCAGGCCGAGTCGGTCAGGTGTTGAACCTCTCCGCGCTTGGAGCGGATTGTGGCATCAGCCATGGCACCGCCCGTCGCTGGATGTCGGTGCTCGAAGCAAGCTACGTGGTCATACGGCTGCAACCCTTGCATCGAAACGTGACGAAGCGACTGACGAAAAGCCCCAAGCTCTACTTTTTCGACACGTGACTCGCGAGCCATCTGCTCGGGATTCGTGGACGAGAAGACATCGCCTTCCATCCGCTGCGCGGCGCACTCTTCGAGAACTGGGTGTTGACCGAAGTGTTGAAGTGGCGCTGGAATCGTGGATTGCCGACTGATCTGACTTTTTACCGCGACGCGCGTGGCGCGGAGATCGACTGCGTCGTCGAAAAAGCTCTCGATCCCATTGCGCTAGAGATCAAGGCCGGCCGGACAGCACCACTGGATCTGGGGCCGCGATTCAGAGCATTCGAGGCGTTCCTGAAAGCCGCACCGATTGCCCCGCGGAGTGTAGAGCGCAGAGTTGTTTATGCTGGCAATGCTCGCACACAAGTCGATGGGATCGACGTCCTTCCCTGGGCCGATCTCGACCGGAGCAGCTGGGCGTGATCTCGACTCCGCTGACATTGAGTCGAGTCGAGCTTGCCGCCGTTTCCTCCAAGAAGCCAGCAAGCGCCGCCGTTCTCACCGCAACAAACCCATGAAACTCAATCCAATCCTTGCTCTCGTGTCGGACCTTCCGGCCCCGCCTCCCCAGCGCCCTACCGACGAGAGCAATTGGGCTGTGACCGCCACCTACTGGGGAATCGCCATCGCGGCCCTGGCACTCTTGTGGTTCCTTCGCCGCCGAATGTCGAAGTCGAGAGGCTAGGTCCACGGCCTTGTTTCGTCCGATCGAATTTGTGGCTTTCGCGCTGACGGTCGCCATCGAGTGGCCGATCTTCGCCTGGATTTCGAAACTCGGGCTGCGGCGCAGCGCGGCGTTCTGCGTGTTGATGAATGGGCTGACCTGGTTCGCGCTCGCCGGGACGCTATCGCGCTACGACCTTCCCCTGCCGCCCCTCGAACTCGCCGTCATGGTGGTCGAAGCCATTGTGATCGTCTGGTTCTGGAAACTCTCGCTCGGCCGCGCGATCGCGATTGCGGTCGTCGCGAACCTCGTCAGCTGGATTGGGGGTGGGTACCTGCTCGAGGAACTTGCGAGGTATTTGTGAATTCGCCGAAGCGAATCCTCGCGCTGCTTTCCGCGGGCCACGGAGGCAACGACCTCGTCGCGGGCTGGTTGCTCGCAAGCTACTGGACCCTTGCGAGCGCGAGTGAATCGCTCGCTGCCTTCGCAGCGTACAGCGTGATCGCCTTCGGCGGACAAGGGCTGGTCGCGCTTTGGATCGAGCGCACGCGCGAGCCGCGCCGCACGTTCACGCTGTCGATTGCATTGCTTTGCGTGGCGCTCGTTACCGCGCGCGCCGAGCCGTTCGCGGCGATCGTGCTCTCCGCCCTCGCCTCGGCACTCGTGCACGTCGCCGGGGGCGTGCTGTCGCTGCAACTTCCGCGCGCCGAGCGCTGCTTCGGTTGGTTCTGCGCGCCCGGGATCCTGGGCGTGACGCTCGGCGGTTGGCTTGGTCACGAGGCTGGCCCCCCGTCGGCATGGATGGCGCTGGCTGCTGCTCCGATGCTCTTTTTCTGCGGTTGGATCCTGCGCGAGCTGCGCGCAGAGCCGGACCAGACCGTTCGAACTGATGCCGCGACCATCAACCCATTGCGGTCTCGCGACGTCTTCGTGCTGCTCATTGTCTTGGCACTTGTCCTGCGCTCGGCGGTCTGGGACGTCGTCCAGTCCATGCGCGACGGAGAGACGGGAGCGCTGGTCGCAATCGCCTGTTCCGCGGCTCTGGGCAAGCTTTTCGGCGGCATCTTCATCGGGCGTTGGAGGAGCGTACGCGTGCTTGCGATCGTGCTCGTGATCGCCTGCGCACTGCTCGACCTTGGTGGACGCGGGATGTTGACATCGTGTGTAGGAGTCATGCTCCTGCAATCGACGATTCCCGCCGCGGTCGTCCTGTTGAACCGCTCGTTCGGCATCTCCGCACCGCGCGCTGTTGCCTGGGGACTTGGAATCACGGTCGCGATCGGCGGACTCGTTTCGTTTGCGGGCGTCCCGACTCTCGTGATGCGGGCGCTGCCCTTGCTGGCACTCGTTCTCGTGTGGCGCGACGGACTTCGAACTTTGCCGCGCGGCGCGCGCTCGAGCAGGACTTTCGTGGAAACCTGACCCGGCAGCGAGGGCAAACGTGTCGTGACGTCGTAACGGCCGAGCTGCAACTTCGCGCTCCGCTGCATAGAATCCAGGCATGCCGAAACAAGGATCACATGAGCTGGGAAACGCTTTCGTGGTGCCGACTAATCCGCTTGAACGATTCTGCGACGTCTACACCGCGCTGCTCGCCGATCGGCCCTGGTGGCAGGGCAAGACGATGCTGCGCTTCTGTGCGCTGTCGCTGACCACGCTTCCCGGCGAACCGCGCGAGGTCGCGGCACGGCTCGACGCATTGACCGAGGAATTGCGCACGAGCGTGCCTTGGTACAAGCGCTCGTCGGTCGGCACGATGTTCGCGGCCTTGCTCTTGCGCCACGGCGATGGCGCGAACGACTTCCTGGCCGAGGTCGAACGCGCGGCCCCGCTCTTCCGCCAGCACTGGCGCTTTTCTGGTTCGACCTACGAGGCGCTGGCAATCCAGGTGCTGCGTCAGGCTTCCGACGATCGTCACGTCAGCGCGACTCAGGTCGCTCGCCTCGCGGCGATCTTCGAAGAGCTGAAGAAGGACCACTCGATCCTGACGACGCGATCGGATTGGCCGGCCTGCGCGTTGCTCGCGAACTCTTCGGCTGCACCGACGGCGATCCGTGCGCGGATCGAGGCGCTCTATCAGGGACTGCATCAGGCCGGATTCAGCCGCGGCGACCCGCTGCAGACGGCCGCGGAGATTCTGTTCTTCCATCGCGACGAGACCGGTGTGCTCTGCGCACGCTTCAGGGATCTCTACGCAGCGTTCAAGGCTTCGGGTCTGTGGATGGGCAGCGAGGACTACGACGAGATCGCGCTGTTGTGCTTCGCCGAGCAGACGCCGGCCGAAGTCCTAGGTGCGGTGCAGCGCCATCGCCAGGCGATCCAGGCACTGCGGCCCGCGCCGGAGAAACAGGCGAGCTTTACCCTGGCCTGCGGAACCGCTTTGCTCGAGCTCGTGCGCGAATCAGCCAAGGTCGAGCTATTGGGCGAGGCCCAACTGTTGAGCAACATCCATACGATCCTCGCGGCCCAACAGGCCGCGGCCGCCGCTGCGGCTTCGGCAAGTTGAGGCTCATTCCTTCGACGCCTGCGCTTGGGGATACTGTGCAACCTGGGACATGGGTAACACTTCTGACCGGGCACATGGGTAACACGGGTCGGGGGTTCGAGGGGGCGCAGCCCCCTGTTATCGCGCGGGATCG
>JAYUUV010000229.1:0-3460 GCA_043754695.1 Planctomycetota bacterium | reverse complement strand
GAAGTAGCGATCGTGGGTGATCGCGACGACCGTGCCCGGGAAGTCCTCGAGCGTCTTCTCCAGCCACGCGACGCTCTCGGCGTCGAGGTGGTTCGTCGGCTCGTCGAGGAGCAGCATGTCCGGCTTCGACAGGAGCAGACGGCACAGCGCGACGCGGCGGCGCTCGCCACCGGAGAGTTTTTTCACGTCGGAGTCCATCGGCGGCAGGCGCAGCGCTTCCGCGGCCTGCTCGAGGTGGCTGTCGAGTTCCCAGATCTCCTTGTGCTCCATGACCTCGGACAGGTGCATGAACTCGTCGCCCATGTCGCCGGCCTCGGCGAGTTCGTTGTAGCGCTTCTCGATCGCCAAGAGCGGCGCGACGGCTTCGCGCAAATTGCCCAGCACAGTCAGTTCGTCATTGAGCGGCGGTTCTTGCGAAAGGTATCCGATCGATTGCTCGCCGATCGGTTTGGCGACGCCGTCGAACTTCTTGTCCTCGCCGGCGATGATGCGCAGGAGCGTCGATTTGCCCGCGCCATTGGCGCCGATCATTCCGATCTTGGCGCCTTCGAGGAAGGCCAGTGTGATGCCGTCGAGGACCTTGTTCAGACCGTAATACTTGGACAGGTCCGAGAGCTGGAAGATGATCTTGTCGGCCATGGGGGCGAACAGGATAGTGCACGGACGCGCTTAAGTCAGTCGTCCAAGCGCGGGCCGTTCCTCAGCGCGCGACCCAGCCCAGACCGTCGGGCTCGCGGCCCGCGCGCAGGCGCCCGCTCAGCGTGGAGTGTTCGAGATCGAGCACGCTGATCACATCCGCGTTGGTGTTGGCCACATAGGCGCGCTTGCCATCCGGCGCGATCAGGATCCCCACCGGCACCGGCGAGCCCTCGAACTTTGCACCGAAAAGCCGCTGGTCCTGGCGCTCGACCGGCGTCACCGCGAGCGAAAGTCGCGCCAGTTCCTTGCGCGCCGCCACGTCGAAGATGGCGACCTCGCCACTCTTGGCGTTGGAGACCAGGGCGCGCGTTCCGTCGGGCGTGAGCTGCACGCGGATCGGAAAACTCGCGCAGGCCAGCGTGGCGCGCACTTGAAGGCTTTTCGCATCGACGATCGAAAGCGTGTCCTGCTCGCGATTGGCGACCCAGATCTCGCCGCCGTCGGGGGCGATCGCGATGCCCTCGGCGCCCTTGCCGGTCGCTACGTCGGCGACTTTCGCGCCGGCTTGCAGATCGAAGGCGCTGATCGAGCCCGAGCCGATGTTGGCGACGAACGCGCGCGCGCCATTTGGTGCGACCACGACCATGTGGGCAAGCTCCTGATCCGTGGCCATCTCGCGCGCGACGGCATGGGTGGCGAGGTCGATCTCGAGCAGCGCGTGACTCTGTTCGCAGGTGACCAGGGCCTTTCCGGCGGAGCGGAAGACGATGCCGTGGGGACGGCGATGTTTGCCCAGGTCGAGCGTTTCGATCGAGATGCGTTTGTCCAGGTCGATCAAGGTCAAGGAACTGCCCGCCGAGCCCGCGCCGTAGTTGCTGACCAGCGCACGCTTGCCGCCGGGTTCCACCGCGATCTCGTGCGGCCCGACGCCGGTGCCGATCACGGCCAGGACAGTGTTGTTCGACGGGTCGACGAACGAGAGCGTGGCGTCGGTCTTGTTGAGCACCAACAGTTCGCCGCCGGCGGAGGCGAGCGGCGCGGCGCAGGAAAGAGTCAAGAGGAGCGCGAGGAAAGTTCTTTTCATGGGCAGGATCTCCGCGGCCAGCATTGCCCGCGCAGGTCGGCGGGACAAGCGCGCGGCCCACGAGTATCCTCTTCGGCCACGATCGACGGCCAGGCTCCGGACCCGCGACCTCACCATGAACACGGAATTCCTCAAAGAACTCGGTATCGAGGGCACCAACAGCGGCGCGTACGCGGGCAAGTGGATGGCCACCAGCGGCAGCCTGCTCGAGTCGCACTCGCCGGCCACGGGCGAACTGATCGCGCGCATCCGACAAGCGACGCCGCAGGAATACGAAGCTTGCGTGCAGGCGGCCAACGAAGCCTATCTGCGCTGGCGATTGGTGCCGGCTCCGCGGCGCGGCGAGATCGTGCGCCGCATCGGCGAACGGCTGCGCGAGAAAAAGGACGCGCTCGGACGGTTGATCACGCTCGAGATGGGCAAGATCCTGCAGGAGGGTTGGGGCGAAGTTCAGGAGGCGATCGACATCGCCGACTTCGCCACCGGGCAATCGCGCATGCTCTACGGACTCTCGATGCATTCCGAACGCGCGCAGCACGCCATGCGCGAGCAGTGGCATCCGCTGGGCACGGTCGGCGTGATCACGGCTTTCAATTTTCCGGTCGCCGTGTGGGCCTGGAACTCGATGCTGGCTTTCATCTGCGGCGACGCCTGTGTCTGGAAGCCCTCGAGCCTGACGCCCTTGTGCGCCATCGCGACGATCAATGTCGTTCGTCCGGTACTCGAAGCCGAGGGCTTTGGTGCGCTGGCGACGCTGGTCATCGGTGAGCCTGCGGAGATCGGCGATCTGATGTGCACCGATGCGCGGCTGCCATTGATCTCGTTCACGGGTTCCACACAGGTTGGACGCGGCGTGGCGGCCAAAGTCGCCGGCCGCTTCGGACGCACGATCCTCGAGCTGGGCGGCAACAACGCGATTGTCGTCGCCGAGGACGCCGACCTCGATCTGGTGCTGCCGGCGATCGTGTTCGGTTCCGTCGGCACGGCCGGACAGCGCTGCACGACGACACGCCGGCTGATCGTGCACGAATCGTTATGCGCCGAAGTCGAACGACGTCTGGCCAAGAGCTACAGCGGAATTCGCATCGGCGATCCGTCGGATCCGAAGACGCTGTGCGGCCCGCTGGTCAGCGCGCAGGCCATCCTGAACATGTCGTCGGCGATCGCCCAGGCGCGCTTCGAGGGCGGAGAGCTACTGTGTGGCGGGGAAAGCGTGCGCTTGCCTGGCCAACTCGCCGGCGGACACTTTGTTCAGCCCGCGATCGTGCGTATGCCGCGTCAAAGCGACGCCGTTCAGAAAGAGACGTTCGCTCCGATCCTGTACCTGCTGCGCTACAAGGAGTTCGACGAGGCGATCGCCATGCACAACGCCGTGCCCCAGGGCCTGTCGAGTTCGATTTTCACGATGAACATGCGCTACGCCGAGCGCTTCCTGTCCGCGACCGGTTCAGACTGCGGCATCGCCAACGTCAATATTGGAACGTCCGGCGCGGAAATCGGCGGCGCCTTCGGCGGCGAAAAGGAAACCGGCGGTGGCCGCGAGTCGGGATCAGATGCCTGGAAGGCGTACATGCGCCGGCAGACGAACACGGTCAACTACTCGCGCGAATTGCCGCTGGCCCAGGGCATCCAGTTCGGCTGAGCGGCAACCGTTGCACGAAGCAGGCCTGGACCGGATTGCCGCGGCGGAGCGCGGCGCGAAAAAAAAGAGCCCCGCCGCGGCGCACGCGCCGCGGC
>JAYUUV010000228.1:0-15906 GCA_043754695.1 Planctomycetota bacterium | reverse complement strand
CGAGCCGGGGCATCTGCTCGAGAGCGTGCAACGTGCCAAGCCCGCGCGCCGCCTGGGCACGCACGGCGGGGTTGGTGTCGTCGAGCAGGCCGACGAGTTCTTTGACTGCGGCGCTGGTCGCTTCCTTCGAGGTGCGCGACTCCTCCCAGCGGCCCTTCTCAGCGCGGTACTTGCGGATCGTCTCCAGCCCAGCGAACGCGGCGTTGCGCAGGTTTGAATCTGCGGTCGAGCCCGCAGTCTCCAGGAGAATCTCCGCCGCCGCGTCGTCGAAGTAGCGCGTCAGGCAATTGATGACCATGGCACGTGAGTTGAAGGGATCCTTCTTGAACCTTTCGAGTGCGAAGTCGGAGCCGAGCATGCTTTTCAGGGCCGGCAGATAACTCGGATCGCGAGATTCGCCGATCAGCGTCAAGGTGTGTCCGAAGTGCTCGTTGTCGCGCAAGCCGCGCAACAGCCAATCTCCCTGGGCCGCGCGCGGTCGCGTGGCAACCTGATCGAGCGCTGCGTCGACAACCGAATCCCACACCGATTGCTTGTCCGCCCAGAGCGCAAGGATTGCGTCGGCGTCCTTCGGACTGAGCTTGTTCTGCAGCACATAGCCTGCGGCGAACGCGTTGAACGGCTCCAACGGGACCTTGCCGGCCGGCGACAGGGACTGAGCGAGGACCTGCGCGGCCGAATCGCCATCTAGGACATAGGCCGCACCGGAAATCGCCTTGTTCTTGTCGCTGCCAGAGTCGCTCGTCGCCCAGCGCTCGTCGCGGAGCACGTTCAGGACGGTCGGTACGATCGACGGCTTCGCGGTGCAGGCGGCAATCCGCAAGGCTATCGCTCGCACATGCAGCGGCTGCTTTTGATCCTCCGCGATCGGCAGGAACTGTACCGAGAGGTCGTCCTGCAAGTTCGTCAATGCCTGAGTCAGCCGTGACAAGCCGCCGCGATCGACGGCGGCCACTTTCTCGAAGAACTGCCTGAATTGAGCGGGCGCGAACGGAAGTCCGAACGCCTGCGCCGACTGACTGGGCCGCGTGTACGGCGAACTCGTATCCCCAGTCGGGCATTGAGACGCAATCCTGTCCAGCAGGACGGACGTCGCATGGGGGGAGCGATTCTCGAGGCACCAGCCCAGGATCACTTGCAGGCCTTCGGGGCTCGGCGAGACATAGTCTGCAACTCTCCTCGAATCGCCGCGCAGCCAATTGAATTCGCGCGCGGAATTGCGGATGCGCGCGTCGATCACGGGGACATAGCGTACGTCCAGCGTCCCCCCCTCCTTTAGGGATCCGAGCAGGTCGAACAAGAACAGATCGAAGCGATCGAGCACGGTCACGTCCTTGTCCGTGGCCAGGCTCGCGGCGAGCCTGACCTTCAAATCGATGGGCAGCTTGGCATAGAGCATGCTCGCGCGAACGCGCGGGTCCGCATCGTTGACAAGCTTCGAGTAGACCTCGTCGCCGAGGGGTTGCGACAGCGATGCGATCGAAGTTGCAGCCTCCGCTCGAACTTCAGCCACCGCGTCGGTTGCGAGCTTCGTCAATACCGTACGGTCGCTCTCGCTGATCTCTGGAACCGAGGACCTATCAACCCTGCCGCTCTGTTTGTCGTAGACCGCGTGAGTCCTCAGTGCCTTGGCGACCACGATTCGCACCTTGGGATCCGCGTGGGAGCTTGCTGCGATCAGATCGGGGCTGGAGTTGTAGCGCAGCAATTGCTCAGCGGCGAATGCCCGGACTCCGGCGTGCGGACTGGCGAGCGCACCCGCGAAGACGGGCTGCAGTGAAATCCGCCCACTGATCTCCTGGAAGGACTGCTGCACGTATTGCGCCATCGCTGCATCGGCGGAGCACAAGAGGCGCACGAGCGAGCGCTGGAGCGCGGGCGATAGCAGATCGAACCTGGCCAGAGCGGATGCGTAGCCCATGGCTTCACGAGCGGTCGTCGGCTCTTCGATCAATCGTTCGACGACGGGAAGCCACTCCGGTGTGCGCAGGAAGCTGCGGTCACCGTCGGAGCCAAAGTACTGGTTCGCCAGCACTCCTTCCTCGCGCATCAAGCGCAGGATGCGCGTCTTCCACAGCGCGCCGCCGTCGTCGAAGTGCTTGCGGATGAACTCGGCCGTGGCCGACAGTGAGATCCCAAGCATGTGCTTCAGCGGATCCATATTCGACTGCGTCAGCGAATCGAAGTCCTCCGCCGCCATCAGTTGGAGTGTCGGGAGTGCACGTTCACCCAGGTCGCGAGTCCGATTTATGTCCCCAATCTGAATCGCGCTGGCGACGATCGACGCAATCTTGTCGTCGCCGAACCGCGGCGCGGCCTTCGACTGAGATTGCAGTTGCGCGCGCAGGCTGATGACGCGCGGGTCCTTGCCTGCCGCCTCGTTGATTTGCAAATCCTCGGTGCTCGCATGGAGAAAGTTCAGACGCGCGAGATCGAGGCCCTTCGTGGGACTTCTGAAGACGTGGTCCAGGACCTCGGTTGCGAGGGCATTCTTACCGAGCCTGGAGAGCACACCAGCGCGCGCCAGCGCAAGCTCGATCACGAGATCCTTGCGCTCTGCATAACCGCGGCGAGAGGCGGTGATGCTGAGAATGGCGATCTCGCGCAGGGCCTCGTCGAAGTTGCGCTCGACGTCCATGGCGACCTGGATGCTGGTGAGTTTCTTGCGCAAGTCCTTCGCCAGTGTCGGGCTCAGCGGTTCCTCGGTCGCACTGCCGTCCTCCTGGCGTGTACGCCCGGACCAGATCAGGTCTTCGCTCATCTCGGGCGGAGTCGACCGGGCTGCAGGAGTCTCCTGAGCGATGGCACGGGCGCACGGCGAGAGCGCGGCAAGCGTCAGTCCGGCCAGCGCAACGGCACACAGCGAGTTTGCTTTCATTGTTCTCTTCCCTTCGGCTGGCAGGCTGCACTTCGCAGGCTTCAGCCCCTTCGCCGTCCATGGTCGATCGGCGCGCGGAAAACTTGTCATGGCGCGGACATCGAGATGTCAACGAGTCGTCAACAGAACGGGCTTCAGCCGTGTTGTTCGAAGCGATACCCGACGCCGTGCACGGTCTGGATCAAGCGCGGCGACTGTGGATCGTCCTCGAGCTTCTTTCGCAGCTTGAGCACGTGCATGTCGACCGTGCGCGTCGTCGGGAATTCGTCGCTGCCCCACACATCGTCCAGCAATTTCTTGCGATCGAGCACCTGGCCCGGATGGGCGAGGAAATAGCGCAAGAGATCCAACTCGCGCCGCGACAGCCCCTCGCGCCGCGAACCGCGCTCGACGCAGTAGCCCGCGAAATCGACCGACACCGAACCGATGCGCACCTTGCCCGCGGGTACCTCGATGCCCGGCGCTTCGCCATCCGCGCGCCGCAGCACGGCCTGGATGCGCAGCAGAAGCTCGCGCGTCGAAAACGGCTTGACCACGTAGTCGTCCGCGCCGTACTCGAAGCCTTGCACGCGATCCCATTCCTCGCCGCGCGCGGAGAGAATGATCACCGAGGACTGCAGTCGATCCTGGCGAATCGCGCGCAGCACGGAGAAGCCGTCGCGCTTGGGCAACATCAGATCGAGCAGCACGAGATCCGGCGCTTCGCGAAGGGCAATTTGCAGTCCGCTCTCGCCGTCGCCTGCTTCGAGCACGCTCATGCCCTCGCCGCGCAACGCGTCGACCAGCGCCATGCGCAGCGGCTCTTCGTCTTCGACCACCAGGACACGCAAATCCTTTCTCACGTAGCCACGGCTCCTTCGTCGACAGCGGATTGTGCCAAGGGGATCTCGATTTCGAATACAGCGCCAGGACCCGCGGTTGCGTCGCGCACGCGCACAGTACCACCGTGCGCGACTGCGATCTCGCGCACGATCGCAAGTCCGAGACCCGCGCCGGTCGTGTGCTCGGAACCGGCTAGACGCAGGAACGGTTCGAAAACGGCCTCGCGCTGACGGGACGGAATGCCGCGGCCGTGGTCGCTCACGGACAAGGCTAGGCGCGCCGCGGTCACTTCGAGTGCGAGCGCAATCTCGCGCGAGCCAGAATGCCGGACCGCGTTGTCGATCAGGTTGAGCGCGGCGCGGCGCAAGGCTTCGCCGTCGAAGGAAGCGTGCTGAACGGCGATCGTCGACGAGCATTCGAGCTCGAAGCCGGCTCGCGCCGTGAGTTCGCGACCGTCGAGGCACAGACCGTCGAACCAGAGCTTGAGATCGACGTCCTCGACGTGCGTCTGGAAGCGCTTGCCGCGCTCGAGACGCGAAAAATCGAGCGCGTCTTCGACGAGCCGGCGCAGTCGCAGCACCTCGCGCTTGATCAACGCGTGATAGCGCGTCGGATCGCTGCCCGCGCGACCGCTTTCGAGATTTTCCGCCATCAACAAGAGCGCCGCAAGCGGCGTGCGCAATTCGTGGCTGACGTTGGCGACAAACGTCGAGCGCGCTTCGGCAAGCCTGCGCTCGCGCCGCAATGCGTGATGGGTCGCGAACGCCGCGCCGGCGACGAAGACAGCGAGCACCAACAGACCCGCGCGCAACCATAGCGTGCGCGACTCGACTTCGCTCAAAGCACTTTCGAGATCGGGATGGCGCAGCGTTGCGCGCGGGAAAGCGCGATCGAGTTCGAAGGAAGTACCGACACGCTCGCCGAGCTGAACATTCTCGCCGCTAAGATCGAGGTTGAAGCGCCGGGGCAGCGCGTCCTGTGCGACCACGCCCGCCTTCATTGCGTCCTCGAGCGAGGATTGCGCCGTGTACTGCAGCACGCGCCGGCCCGCGGAGTTTTCGCGCTCCGCGATCAGGCCGAGGGCAGTGGGAGAGAGCGTCCAACGCTCGCGCGAAATTTGACTGGACGTCGGCAAGCCGCCCATGTCGGCGAAGGCACGCCGTCTCCACGCCGCGTCGAGCGTCGCAAATCGAGCCAGCAGTGCCGCGTCGTTTCCGGCGTACGCTAGGAATCGCTCGCGCAGCGCCGTTTCGCGAGCATCCGTGCGATAGACGGCGCGCGCACCAAATTGGGAATCTTCGACTCTTTCGAAACGCCGTTCCGCGCTGGGCAGAATCAGCTTGTTGGCGGTCCACAGTGACGCGATCTGGTCGACAGCTGATCGAGCAAGCTCTGGATCGAGCTTCGGCAGTGCTGCGAGCGCGCACAACAGCAGAGTCGACGTATCGCCGCTCGAAAACGCCGGATCGATCTCCTTCGCCGCCGCGTTCCAGTGCTCCTCGACGAGCGCGCGATCGTCCAAGCTTGCGCCAAGTTGGATCGTTCGCAAGCGAGCGAGCGCCAGGCGACCCGCGGGCGCTTGCTTCATGCACGCTTCCGAAGCCAGGGAGAGCGCATCGCGCATGCGACCTTGACTGAGCTCGACACGCTCGGATTCCGAAAGCAGCACTTCGAAGACCGACTTGTCGTCGATCGGATCCGCGGGCAAGGCTAAGGGCGGCGAAGTGGCGTCGATCTCGCTCGAGGGATCCAGTTCGACCAGCTCCGCTTGCTGGTCGAGGAAGCGCGCTTCATCGCCGAGCGACGGATCGGTCACGAGCATCGAGTCCCAGACATCGCGCACATTGCGCTTCGCGCGCGTGCACAGGTCATCGATATGACTCCACGCCGCTCCGCGCGGATTGGAGAACACGACAAAAGCCGCCACCGCCAGGGACAGCGCCGACGCAAGCCCCAGGCCGAGCGCAAGACGCTCGAGCGACGCGGACGGCGGCCGGATCCTGTGGGTACTCAGAGATCCAAGCCTAGTCGGCCGCGCGGCGGGACCTGTCAACCAGTTGTCACCACATCGCGAATCGCGCGCGACCAGTTGATCTTGGGTAAACCTCCCGATGTCCCGTGGTCTCTGTCGCAATTCGAGGCATGCTCAGGCTTCCGCTGGCCTGCCCGGTCAGGGCCACTCACGAACTCCATGAGGTCCTCGATGCGCCATGTCTTTCATGCGAACTGGTTTTTGACCGTCATCCTGATCACGACGGCCGGCTGCGCGTCGACACCATCAGGCCAACGCAAATCAGGCGGCCCGGCCAAAGTGATCGCACCCACTGAGCCGCAGAAGCTCGCTCCGACACCCAAGGAAATAGCCGGGGCGGCCGATGCGGCGTTCCAGGCGCAGGACTGGCCGGTGGCCGAGGGCGCGTACGCGCGCCTGCTCGACTTCGAACCGAAGCAGGCGCGGACTTGGATGCGGCTCGGGCACTGCCGCATGGCGTTGCGCAAATATCCCGAAGCGATCGAAGCGTTCGAGCAGGTGAAATCCGGCCCGGCCCTGCCGACCGCGCGCTACGACATCGCTTGCGCGCTCGCGCTGCAAGGCAAGACCGAAGCGGCGCTAGACGAGTTGGACGGCGCGATCGAAGCGGGATTCAGCGACAAAAATGCTCTGGCAAACGATCCCGACATCGCCTCGTTGCGCTCGAGCGAACGTTATGCTGCCGCGCTCGCCAAAGTGCAAAGCCTCGCGCCGAAAAAGTTCGAACCGCCCGCTGAAGCGCGTCAATTCGATTTCTGGATCGGCGAATGGAACGTCGTCACTCCAGCCGGCGCGCAGGCGGGGACGAGTCGGATCGAGAAAATCCTTGGCGGCTGTGCGCTGCTCGAGAATTGGACAAGCGCCGGCGGAAGCGACGGCAAGAGCTTCAACGTATACGACCCCAAGAAACAGGAATGGCGGCAGCACTGGATCGACGATTCCGGTGTCGAAACATTTTACGCCGGTACATTCGCGGACAAGTGCATGAGCTTGACCAGCGACCAACTCGATGCCGACGGCAAGCAGCGGCTGCATCGCATGCGCTTCTTCGACCTCGGCGCCGAAGGCGTGCGTCAGTGGGGCGAAGTGTCGGATGATCGCGGCGCGAACTGGAAGACGGAATTCGATCTTTTCTACAAGCGCAAGTAACGCACCTTCGCCGCAATGAAGAAACAACGTTTCGAGTCCGAGCTCGAACTTGGGCACAAGGGTTCGGCTGTGATTGTTCCGTTCGATCCCGCTGAGCTTTGGAAGACGACGCCGGAGCCGGTGCCCGCGCCTTGGAAACTCGGTCACCTCGTCAAAGGCTCGATCAACAAGCGGCGCTTCGAGGGTTGGATCGGCAAGCGCTGGGGGCGCTTCTTCATCATCATCGACGAAGAACTTCAGGCTGCCGCCGGCGTCGCTCCGGGCGACATTGTGAAGGTCGAGATCGAGCCGCGCGCGAAGGCCCAAATGAAGTCGAGCGCGAAGCCGGCAGCGAAGCGAGCGAAAAAGGCTTGAGCCTGCTCGCGAGTCTTTGCTATTCGAGCTTGCGCGGCGCGCGCGTGTGGTCAGCGAAGATCAGATGGTCGAACTGAACCGCCGGAGCGATCGCTTCGTAGAAAATCTGCGGATGTTCAGTGTTGAGCCACTGCGCAGCAGGTGAACCCGCGGCCGCCGTGGCGAGCGAAATCCAATAGCGTTCGATTTCGGCCGACGCCAGGCCGGCATTGATCGTTCCTTTCGCGGCCGCACCAATCTGCGCAACGCCCGTCGCACCGCTGCGCGGATCGGGCAGGTACTCGCCCTGATTGCGGAACAGACCGACGGCCTGATAACTCGCGCCAAGCTCGGCGCGCAGGAAACTTCCCATCGAGTTGACCGTGCCGGTCGCGCCTTGCCAGTTGACGGCGTAGTTCTTCAACGCAGCATGCGCGTTCGCGGTACAGATCGCGACGCGGCTTTCTGCGCCTTGCTGTTTCAAGACCCAGCGCGCGTTTTCGGCCATGAACCGATCGCGCAGGCCGAAGCTTGCGACATCGGGCTCTTTCATGGCCATTTTGAATTCGGCGTGCTGCAGCAGCGTGCGGACCAAGCGACGCGCAAGCGCACGATCGGCGAGTGCCGCGGCTTCAGGCTGCTTCGCGGCCGCGGCTCCCAGCGCTCGCTCGAGTTCGTCCAATGCCGCGCTGATCAACCCGAATTCCTCCGGCGGCAACTGCGAAAGTGTCCAACCCTTGTCGCGCATCGCGATCAGCGCGTCTTCGCTCTGTGCCCAAAGTTCGGGCTCGTGTGCAGCAAGGTAGCGGCTCAGCCACGCGATCGCCGTCGCCGAACTCTGCATGTCGATGCCGAAAAAGTGCAGCGGCCGCGCCGCTGCCGGCCGATGCGCATTGAACTCGCGCATCCAGAGCACGAGATCGGCGATGTCTTGATTGTTCCAACACCAATACAGGCCGGAAATCGGCGGCGATTTCGCATCGCCGCGGCCTTGGATGAATTCGTCGACGGCCAGACACGCTGCGAGATCGTCTTCGAGGATGAACGTGTCGAAGCCGCGCTTCGTCGCCAACCAGCGAAAGACCTGGGACTTGATCTCGATCAAGGTGCCGACGCCGTGGACCTCTTCGCCGAATGCAACAAGGCGCGTCTCACTCGGAATCGGCAGATCGAAGGCAGGCTGGTGCTTGCTGAGCTGGGGCAAACTGAGCGGCAAGAGGTCGATCGCGTGCGCCCGAATCCAAGGTTTCAATTCGGCGTCCCCGATCGCGGACGGGGAAACGGCGACCCACAGCGCTGTTCGAAGCATGCCCAGGAGATTCATGCTGCGAAAAGGATAACGCCGCGGGTCCGGTCGTGATGCTCAAGTGCGGCGTTGCGCTCGATTCGTCGCGCTTTCAAACGTTATATAGATGTAGGCCTGTCGCGCGACGGCGGGCCCTCTCCCCAGTCTCGCACTTGCCATGCATACGGACGTCCTGATTGTCGGAGCCGGTCCCACGGGGCTGATGCTCGCCCTGCAGCTCGCTAGGCGCGGAGTGCGCGCGCTGATCATCGATCGGCTCGCGGCGCCGTCGTTGCGCACGCGTGCGCTCGGTGTGCAGGCGCGCACGCTCGAGATCTATTCGCAACTCGGTATCGCCGATCGAGCACTCGAACTGGGCAAACGCGCGACTGGCGCAAACATCTGGGCCCGCGGCCGACGTTCGGCGCGAATCCCGCTCGGCGACATCGGCCGCGACATCAGTCCGTTCCCGTTTCTGTTGATCCTTGGGCAGGACGACAACGAGCGATTGCTCAACGAGGAGCTGCGAAAACACGACATCGCGATTCTCTGGGGCACGGAGCTTGTCGGCGTGGCGCAGGACGCCGAGCGAGCCACTGCGATTTTGAAAAGCGCCGACGGCACGACGTGCACGCTCACCGCCGCGTGGGTTGCCGGCTGCGACGGTGCGCGCAGCGCGGTGCGCGAACACTGCAAGATCGAATTCGTCGGCGCGCCGTACTCGCATGTTTTCTTCGTCGCCGACACGGAAGCGACCGGAGCGATGGTGCCGGGCGAGCTCAATGTCTATCTGCGCCGCCAAGGCTTTCACTTGTTCTTTCCCATGCGCGGCGAAAATCATTGGCGCGTCGTCGGCATCCTGCCGCCGCACCTGCGCGGGCGCGAAGATTTGACGTTCGACGATGTGGTTCCGTCCGTGCGCGACGAGGCCGGCAGCGAGTTGGTTTTCCAATCGTGCAGTTGGTACTCGACCTATCGCATCCACCATCGGCGCGCGGCTCGCTTTCGCGAAGGGCGTTGCTTCCTGCTCGGCGACGCGGCCCACATTCATAGCCCGGTGGGGGCGCAGGGCATGAACACGGGATTGCAGGATGCCTATAATTTGGCCTGGAAACTCGCACTGGTGATCGCGGGTCGCGCGTCGGCGGAGCTGCTCGATTCCTACGCTGCCGAAAGATTGCCGGTCGCGATGCGACTGTTGAGCACGACCGATCGCGCCTTCGCGTTGATCGTTTCGGACAATCCACTGGCCGGGATCTTGCGGACGCGCGTGTTGGCGAAACTGATGGGGTTGGTGATGCGCCGCGAGAGCCTGCGGAGATTTGCGTTTCGCACGATCTCGCAGACAGGCATTCGCTATCGGCGCAGCGCGTTGTCGGCGATGAGCGGAGATCTGCCCAAGGGCGCGCCGCGCGCGGGCGATCGATTTCCGTGGTTGCAGTTGAAGTTCGATTCGAGCGCCGCGGCGGAAGATGTCTTCAAGCGCCTCGAGGACACGCACTTCAACTTGATCGTGATCGGCCAGCCAGTTCCACCGGGAATTCTGCGCGAACTGGGCGAGCTGCTGCGAATTCACGAGGTCGTCAGCGATCCGGCCAATGACAAGGAACTGGCGCGGGTGAAGATTCCGCGGCTCGCGTTCTTCCTCGTGCGACCGGACGGCTACATCGGGATGGCAGGATCCAGGATCGATAGCTCCGCAATGACGCGCTACGTTTCAGATTGCCTGCGGATGCGGGCCGAGCGTGGGTAGTTGCGCCTCTTGGATGGGAGTGGGGCACGACCAATTCATGCGGTGGGTGCCAGGCACTGTACAACCGCCGACGATGCGGACCTGGCGATCGATCGGCGTCTTGCACTCGGGCGGACGCGAACGGTTGTCAATTTCTAGCGTCGATCGTTGAAGAGCACCTCGCGTTGCGATTCGGTTCCGATCCACTGCTCGATCTTGGCGGCGGTGTCGATCAGCACGGAGAGCTCGTACAGGCCTCGATGGAATGCCTTGTCGACCTCGTCGTCATCCGGGAATCCGTCTCTGCTGTTGTTTCGGAATGTGCGAGCCTGGGTCGCGACCTTCAAGGTGAAGATGTCGGAAGGCGCGTCGTGGACGATCCAATTGTCGTCGTGCTTCAACGCGAAAAAATCGAGCTTTTCGAATCGATCCAGCAAGTCACGGACGAGCTGCGGGTCGAACGAGAGAGTCTCTTGACTCTGGTGCACGACGCACGCAGTGCCTTTGTATTGGCCCGTCCCATCGCCGTTCAAAGTGATCGTGTACGCGGGGCACCAGCCATAGCAGGTCGTGCGCTCGAGCGTGATCTCGACTTTCGAAATGTCCGGCACGCCGTTGAGCTCTTTGATGCCCAGGTGCGGGTAGCGCGTCGTCGGCGCTTTTGCCTCCGCAGGCTTGAGCGGAATTTCCGGTGTGGGCGCTTTGACGGCTTCCTCCGACCCGCAGCTCGCGGCCAAGAGGATCACCGGAAAGATGGCGGAGGATTTCATCGACCCGTTCGATCCAGACTACCACCAGCGATTGCGCCGGCTACCGAGCATCTTGCTCCGACCTGCTTCAGCGCGTCGCCAGCGCCGTCGCGATCATTCGATACAAGAGGCGCGCGCCGAGGATCGCATCCCAAGCGTCCTCGTCCTCGCCCGTCTCGCCGGGGCTGACCTCATTCAAGTCCAACCCGACGACGCGCCGGCCACTCTTCGCGAGCTCATCGAGCCACAGATTCGCCTCGCGCCACGTCAAGCCACCCGGCACCGGCGTGCCCGTGCTCGGGCACATTGCCGGCTCCAAGCCGTCGACGTCGAAACTGACGAACACGTTCTCGGGCAGATACGCCAAGTGCTCGCGCACGAGGTTGCGCACATTGACACCATCAAATCGCGCCGCGGCCCACTCGCGATCGAACATGGTCCTGATGCGCGCGCTCGAATTGCGGATCGCCTCGTACTCCTGTTCGCAAAAATCACGGACGCCGACTTGCACGAGCTTCGCGACGCCGGGAATTTTCCGCGTCACGTTGTCCATGATCGACGCGTGCGACCATTCGAAGCCCTCGTACGCGACGCGCAGGTCCGCGTGGGCATCGAAGTGCAAAACTCCAAGGCCCGGGTACTTTTCCGCGCAGGCCTGAATCGCTCCAAACGGTGTCGAGTGATCACCACCGACAATCGCGGGCAGGCGACCGCGCTCGAGGACAGCGCGCGTCTTCGCATGGACGAACTTGTTGACCTCGGCGCCAATCGCATTGACCCGAGCGAGCGCTCGCTTCAACTCCGCATTCCCGCCGACCTCACCGCCGACGGCGATAACCTGATCCGCGAGCCCGCCCGCCTCCGCGTTCCAGGCGTCGACACGCTCGTCGATATCCTGCATGGCGATCCCGGCCTCGTAGGGCCGGCCGGTCGCGAGGTCGAAGAGGTCGACTTGCAAACTGGCGCGCAAAATCGCGCGCGGCCCGCGGGCGGCCCCCTTTCTATAGGAGGCGGTCGCGTCGAAGGGCACACCGATGACCACCACGGCGGCCTCGTCGAGGGGCGTCGAGAGGCCGTAAAGGCCCGCGTCGGCTCCAGCGGCCGCATTGGGGTCGAAATTCTTGCTCACGGGCAGGGATGATGGGCCGAAGCTCCCCCGGGCGCAACCGCGCGAATTTCTTCTGCTAATCCCAAGAAGCCTGCGCGCGCCTCCGTTGCACCCCCTGAAGCTGCTAGCCGACCCATGGACGAACCCTCAGACGGACAGCTCCTCGACGCCTTCCAGCGCGGAGATTCCCACGCCCTCTCGACCCTGATCGCGCGCCACCAGTCGGCTCTGTTGCGACACGCGCGCTCATTGGTCGGAGCGAATGGATCCCACGAGGACGTCGTCCAGGAAGCGTTCATGAAGTTGGTGCAGCGACCTTTGGAATTGCCCGCGGAAGTCAGAGGCGATGCCGCCGCCGAGCGGCAGCTGATGTCTTCCTGGTTGCACAAGGTGGTGAGGAATCAAGCCATGGACACGATACGAGCTGAAGAGCGCCGCAAACATCGCGAGGAGCGAGCGGCCGAGCGCGATGTGGCGCAGGAAAATACAAGCGCGCTCGAATTGAACGACACGCGCGCGGCGGTCGAACGCGGCCTGTGCAAGTTGCCGGCCGAACAGCGCGAGGTGCTCGTGCTGCGACTCTTGTCGGACAAGAGTTATCGCGAGATCGCCGAGATCACGGGCAAAAAGGTCGGCACGGTCGGCTGGCTTGTCAGCGTCGGCCTGCGATCGCTCAGTCAGGAACTCTCGCCGCTCTTCGGAGCGTCGCGAGTCGGAAGTGTTCAGGGTGCGGCAGTCGGAATCGTGGCAGGCGGGCAGACGGCCCAAGGAGTGCGATCGTGAGTGACCATCAAATGAGCGAACAAGATCGTTTGAATCAACTGCTGTGCGCGTACGTGCTCGGCGAAGCCGATGCCGCGGAGCGTGCGGAGATCGAAGGCGCACTGGCGCGCGATCCGGCCTTGCGTGAGGAACGCGATCGCATTGCGGCGACGGTGGGCCTCGTAAAAGGCGCGATGGGCAAGGATGAAACGCTCTCCTATCGCGCGACGAGCGAAGTCACGCGCGCGGCGGCGGAGATGATCGCGGGGCCGGTGCCTGCGAAGCGGCCGGTCGCGTGGTATCAGTCGAGTTCGCTGCGCGCGGCGGCTTCGATCGTGGCGGTTGTTGGCGTGTCGTTCATTGGCTGGCGAGCGTATGTGTCGAGCCAGGCTGTGGAGAGCGGCGTGCTGACCGCAGCGGCCCGGCCCGCTTCGGAAGCGGCGCCCGCCGGAACGTACTCGCGCAATTCCCTCGGCTACGGCGGCGGTCGCGGCGATGAGTCGAAGCTCAGAGGACTAGGATATTTGAGTTCGAATCCGCCGGCGCCTGCAATCAAGTCCAAGGCGGAACAGGACAAGGGGCAATACAAGGGCCCGGGAGACTCCGTTCCGGAGAAGAAGCGCGTTGAACTTGACGCCGTGCAACTGCGCAAGGCGAGTGAAGAATCGCTCGCGCTGCGGTCGGCGGGGCTGAAGGACGTGAAGGCGGCAGACGGAACGAATGCGCCGTTGGATAGCGCGAACTTGCTCGTACCGGGGGATCCCTTCGCCGGTTCCAAACCGGGCGAGGCTGCGCCCGGTGCTCCCGACGTGATCTATGCATTTCGCGGTGGTGGCCAGACGCCTGGAGTCAGCGGCATCGATCTGAAAGGCTTCGGCCAGCTGGGCTACAGCTCCGATCAAGCGGGCGGCCAATCCGGGTCCGACGAGTTCTACCTCGGGAAGGGCGAGAAGAACGAAGTTGCTGTCGGCGCGACTGGCGGCACGGCGATTGGCGCTGGAAGCGGCACGCATTTCTCCCGGGGCTTGCCGACCACGCTACCGGAGAGAGTGATTCCGGGTGGGGGTGGCGGCGGTCCGTCGACGCCGGGAGCCGTCACCCCGGGAGCACCCACCGGGCTTGGACTTGCAGGTGGCTCTCGAGGACTGAACGCGTCGGCCGCGGCCGCCGCTGGGAAGCCGGCGAACGAGCGGAAGTATGACTTCGGGCTCGACGCCGATAATGAGCAAAACGGATCTCCGGAGCTCCGCGGCCAGTTCCTCGAGAACCTTGAGCGGGGCGAGATCCGGCCTCGTGACGTCGTCGAACTCGAAGACTCGCTCACGGCGGCGAACGACGAGCAAACCGACTTCGAACGCGTCGATCGCTTCAAAGAAGGCAAGGCCAACGAATTGAGCGACGACGCCTCGCGCAGGCAACGTCGCTTCCTTACCCCCGAAGAACGCCAGGCACGCGTCGAACAGATCATCGCCTCCTGCCGACGACTTCCGAACGAGCGGCCGCGCGACATGTTCTTCCGCTTCTGGGGCGACAACCCCTTCGAGTGGACGGCGAACGATCGTCAATCGACTTTCTCGATGGACGTCGACACCGCGAGCTACACACTCGCGCGCAAATACCTCGTCGAAAACCAGCTGCCTGAAAAAGCGCAGATCCGGACCGAGGAATTCGTCAACTACTTCAAGCCCGACATCGCGCCGCCGACCAAGGGCACCTTCACGATCGCGACCGAGCTCGCGCCCAGCCGCTTCTCCAATCCCGTGGAGAACAAGTGGATGATGCGCGTCGCCATTCGCGGCAAGGAAATCCAGAAGAACGAACGCGATCCGCTGGCGTTGACCCTGGTGGTCGACGTGTCCGGCTCGATGAAGGAGCAGAATCGTCTCGAACTCGTCAAGCATGCCATGCGTCAACTGGTCGGCCAGCTCGACGCGCGCGATTCGATCTCGATCGTGGCCTTCTCTTCCGACTCGCGTTTGATGCTGCCGATGACTTCGGCGGCCAAGCGCGACTTGATCGAGAGCGCGATCAATCCGCTGCAACCCGACCGCGGCACGAACACCGAAGCGGGCTTGCGCATGGGTTACGAGCAGGCGCTCGCCGCGCTGGCGAAGAACACGATCAACCGCGTCGTGCTTTTGACCGACGGTGTCGCCAACGAAGGCATCACCGATCCGAACGTGATCTCGCAAGGGGTCGAGCGCCAGCGCAAGGCCGGCATCTACTTGAACACGATCGGTGTGGGCATGAACAACCACAACGACAACCTGCTCGAGCAGCTCGCCGACAAGGGCGACGGGGTTTGCAACTACGTCGACGATGCGGCCGAGGTGAAGCACGTCCTGGTGGACAACCTGCTGCAGACGCTCGTGCCGATCGCTCGCGATGCGAAGATCCAAGTCGAGTTCGATCCCGCGCAGGTCGAGAGCTATCGCCTGCTCGGATATGAAAATCGCGCCATCGCCGACAAGGACTTCCGTAACGACAAGGTCGACGCGGGCGAGATCAACTCCGGCCACCAGATCACCGCGCTGTACGAGATCGTGCGCGTCGGGAATCTGGCGAACCAGCACGCGCCGCTCGCGAAAGTGAACGTGCGCTTCAAGCCGCCGCACAAGGACGGCGTGGCGAGTCCTGGCGGCGAAGAAGCGAGCGAAATCTCGAGTCCGGTTTACGCCAAGGGTGCCGTCGCGACCTTCGAGGCCACGACGTTCGGCTACCGCCGCGCGGTTTTGGCCGCACAGTTCGCCGAGTTCTTGCGCCGCAGTGTGCACGCTCGCGGTGATTCGCTGAGTCAGCTGATCGCCGACGCGCAGAAACTGGTTTCTGAGCGGAACGATCAGGAAACTTCTGAGTTCGCGGACATGGTCGTGAAGTCGAAGGCCTTGCTCGATCAGGAGCTTTCCAACTACGGCGAGTTGCAGCAACGCCTCGACCGCCTGCGCCACATCTCCTGGGAGAAAGCGCGTCTGGAATCGATGCAACGCGAAATCGACCGCGCCCGCCTGGCGCAAATGGACACCGAAATCGCCAGCCTCGAAACCTCCCTGCGCGAA
>JAYUUV010000227.1:0-6330 GCA_043754695.1 Planctomycetota bacterium | reverse complement strand
CATGGGCAAGAGCGCGGACGACATCGCCGCGGTCTTGTCTGAGTTTGCCTGCGTTCCCGTGCCCAACAGCGTGTTGCACGACATCCGTCAATGGGTCGGCCGCTACGGTCTGTTGCGGATCGAACGCCGTGGCGAACGCTTCGAGCTGACCAGCGAGGGCAAAGACGCGATCGCCGACGTTCTCGGGCACGAGTCGATCCGCAAACTCGTCGAGATCGAAGCAGACGGCCGCGTCTGGGTCGGAGCGCTGGCGCGCGGCTCGATCAAGCAGGCGCTGATCAAGATCGGTTTCCCCGTGGACGATCGCGGCGGCTACGTGCAGGGCGACCGCTTCGAGATCGTGCTGCGCCAGGAGACCCGCGCCGGCCGCGCCTTCAAGCCGCGCACTTACCAACTGAATGCCGCCACGGCCTTCCACGCCGGTGGCACCGTGCTCGGGGGCAGCGGTGTCATCGTGTTGCCCTGCGGCGCCGGCAAGACCGTCGTCGGACTGGCGGTCATGAATCTGGTCGGCGAGAAGACGCTGATCCTGACCACCAACACGGTCGCCGTGCGCCAGTGGCGCGAAGAGATCCTCGACAAGACCGGGCTCAAGGAGGCGGACGTCGCGGAGTACACGGGCGATCACAAGCAAGTCGCGCCGGTGACGATCACGACCTATCAGATGTTGACCTGGCGGCGCAGCAAGACCGACGTGTTCGAGCACTTCAGTCTGTTCTCGCGCGAGAACTGGGGGCTCGTGATCTACGACGAAGTGCACCTCTTGCCGGCGCCGATCTTCCGCGTCACCGCCGACCTGCAGGCGCGGCGTCGGCTTGGGCTGACCGCGACGTTGGTGCGCGAGGACGGCAAGGAAGACGAAGTCTTCTGCCTGATCGGTCCCAAGCGTTACGACGTGCCTTGGAAAGTGCTGGAGGCCCAGGGCTTCATCGCCGCGGCGACTTGCATCGAAGTGCGCGTGCCGCTGCCGGCGTCGCTCAAGCCGGTGTACGCCGCAGCCAGCGCGCGCAGCAAGTTCCGCGTGGCCAGCGAAAATCCGCTCAAGCTGCACGTGATCGAGCATCTGCTGCTGCGCCACAAACAAAGTCACGTGTTGATCATCGGGCAGTACATCGATCAGCTGAACCACCTCGCGCGCCAGCTCAAGGTTCCGCTGATCACCGGCAAGACGCCCAATGCCGAACGCAGCGAGTTGTACGAAGCGTTCCGCTCGGGCAAGCTGCCGGTGTTGCTCGTTTCCAAGGTCGGCAACTTCGCGGTGGACCTGCCCGAAGCAAACGTGGCCATCCAGGTATCGGGCACCTTCGGTTCGCGTCAGGAAGAGGCCCAGCGTCTTGGACGCATCCTGCGGCCGAAAGCCGACGGATCGGCGGCCGTTTTCTATTCCGTGGTCACGCTGTCCTCGCGCGACCAGGAATTTGCCGAGAAACGCCAGTTGTTCCTGACCGAGCAAGGTTACGCCTACGAGATCATCGAGGCCGAATCGTGGTTCGAAGGCCGACTGCCTGGTGCGGAGAGTGCTCCTTGACTGATATCCCCGACGAGAAGAGTCCGGCCATGAATGCTGACGACACGGCGCCGCTCGCACGCGATGCGGCGACGCCTGAAGTGATTCCGACGGCGCCGACGCAACGCCACCTGCACGTTCGTCTGGCCGTCAGCGAAGTGCTCGACGGCGCCACGGACGTGGAACTCGCAGAGCTGTACACCTTCTGGAGCCGCACGCAGGGCAGTCCGCCGCCGCGGGATGCAAGCGAGCTCAAGCGTTCCTTGCGCGCGTTCATGGCCGACGACGGACTGGTCGACGCGCGCGCGCAGTCGCTCGGCCGGCGGCTCAACCAGATCTTGGGGATCCTGCTCGAAGCGCCGCATTACCAGCTGACTTTCGCCGAGCTCGCCTGCCACAAGCAGCTGGCCTACCTCTCGCACTACGATCTAGAAGCCTCGCTCGCGATCCTCGCCCGCCACGCGCTGGCGATCGAGTCCAAGGATCGCCGCTTCAAGCACTTCGGCGAGCGCGCGTTAGGCGTGCCCGAAGAACTCGCCGAGGCGTTGCTGCGTCAACAGCGCGCCAAACGACGCGGCGTGTTCGACGTCTTGACCCTGCGCGGTTACCTCGACCGGCTCTACGACGATCCGGCGCGCGCCAAGCGTTCCGCGCCGACCCGCGTGCGCGAGGTCTACAAGATGTATTCCGCCGAAGCCGCCGCGGTCAGCCGCATCGAGCGCCTGGAAGCTCCGCTGCGCGGCCTGGTGGAAAAAGCCATCCTGCAATTCGGCGGGATTTTGCCGCGCAGCCTGTTCGAGCGCATGGAGACCGAACTTGGGCCGTGGAATGGATCGCGCTGGCGCCAAAAGCTCGAGGAATCGCTGCTCGGCACGGTCGAACGCCTGGAGTTGTCGCCCTACGGCATCCACCACAACGAAGAAGCCCTGCTGGTCTTCAACGAAGTGGCGCTGGCCTGGCTGAAGCGCGTGGCCGTTCCCGGAGATCCCGACCGTCCGCACCACGAGTCGGCCTTGTCGGTCGACCTGGTGAGCAACATTTCGCGCTTCATCGGTTTCATCCTCGAGCACAACGTGCGCTTCACCGTGCGCGGCGAAATCTTCAAGACGACCGAGAAGCGCATCCTGCAGGAGTTGATCCCCAACCCCGGCCGCGAGTTGTCGCGCGAAGCGGTCTTGGACTTCATCTACGACTTCACGCGCTCCGCGCACCTGATCGAATCGACCGGCGAGCGCACCTTTGCCATGTCGGGCGAAGGCCGCGTCTTCGAACAGAAGGAACTCGAAGAGAAACTGCGCGCCTTGCTGGAGTTTTCGACCGAGGAGAAGGCCCTGGCCGGCGACTATTACCACCAGGTGCGACTGCGCCGCATCTTGCTGCGCCTGCTCAAGCGCATCGAGACCGGCACCTGGTACGACCTGATGTACCTGCCGTTCCTGGCCCGCAATACGTATCTGTCGAGTCTCGATCAGCTCGCCGTGGACGAATACTTCGCCACGCGCAATCAAGGCGGGCAGTACGCGCCGATGGAGGATCCGCAGCGCCTGGCCTGGAATCTGGCGAAGTGGGTGCGCAGCCGCCTGTATCTGCTCGGGATCGTCGACCTGGGCTACGACGCGAGCGACCGGCCCGTCGCTTTGCGCTTGACCAAGGTCGGCGCAAGGCTGTTGGGCGCGCTCGATGGCGCGCCGCTCTCGACGCCGGCGATCGGCTGCCTGATCGTGACGCCCGATTTCGAGATCGTGCTCTTCCCGACCGGCGACGACGCCGAACTGGTGCATGAACTCGACCGCTTTGCGGTGCGCGAGCGTCAGGGCGAGACGCTGCATTTCCGGCTCAACGAGAAGTCCGTGCAGCGCGCGCTTTCCGAAGGCATGTACCTCTCGCGCATCCTGGCCACGCTGCGCGGACATTCGCGCACGCCCGTGCCGCAGAACGTGCTCTATTCCGTGCGCGATTGGGGCGCCCACGCCGGGCTCATGATGCTCGACGAGCGCGGTGTGTTGCGCTGCGACGACGAGACGACCCTGCGGCGTTTCCAGCAGGACGCCGGCGCGAAAAACTACATTCGAGAAGTCCTCGACGAGAAGCGCGTGCAGCTCAAGATGCGCTACACGACGCGCCGCACGCAGGCCTTGCTGCGCGATCTGGGATATTTGGTCGAAACCGAGGTCTGAAGGTGCGCCGCTTGCCGCCGCGTTTCGTCGCGCTCACGCCCGGCGATCTCGATCCCGCGCGCGCACGCGAATTCGTGGCGCGTGCCTCCGTCGCGCTTGGCGCGGGTCTGCCAGGGCTGATCCTGCGCGAACCGGAACTGTGCGATCGCGACTACCTCGAGCTGGCGCGTGAACTCGCAGCGCGCTGCAGGTCCGCCGGCGCATGGTTCTGCGTGCACGATCGCGCACACCTTGCGATCGAAGTCGGCGCGGACGCGCTGCATCTGGGCTTTCGTTCGCTTGCGCCCGGCGCGGCGCGCCGCATCCTTCCGGCCTCGCTGGCGCTGGGTCTTTCGACGCATGCAGGCGACGCTGCGGACGATTTTGCCGGCTGCGACTACCGCCTGCACGGACCGGTCTTCGATACGCCGTCGAAGCGCGGGCTCATGGCAGCGATCGGACTCGAGGGCATCGCGCGCGCCGTGCGCGACTCGCCGATTCCGGTGGTGGCGATCGGCGGTCTCGAGGCGCAGCACTTTCTCGCACTGCGCGCGCTCGGCGCCCACGGCGCCTGTGCGCGGGCCGCAGTCTTCCGCGAGCACGATCCGCTGCCGAAGACCGCGCAGCGCACAGCGGCCTGGCTCGAGGTCAGCGCGAAGGCTGGTGCGTGAGTCCTGTTTCCAACGTTGGTTTTTCGCCGCAACGTGCGCGCAGAGTTTTCGTCTGGGTGCGGCGCTTCGTGCTGCTGTACGCGATCTGCGCCGTCCTGTACCTGAGCTGGCGCTTCGACCTGCGGACGCTGCCGCCCGAAGGTGTCACGCCCTTGATCGAGTTCCGGCCCGGTAGCCACTTGCTGATCGATCAGCGCGGCCGCGCCGTGCACTCAGGCGATGCGTTGCTTTTCCGCGACGCGCAAGGCCGCTGCCTGCTCGCGCGGCTGGTCGAAAGACCGGGCCCCGAAAGCAGGCCAGGCTTGTGGCTGTTGGCGGACAATCCGGGCGTCGCTCTTCCCGACTCGACCACACTGGGGCCGATCGCGCCCGAGCAGGTCATCGGCCGCGTGGTGTGCGCGCTGCCGGGCATGGAGTAGCATCCGAAGCATGCAGTCGTCCGGCCGCGATTGGAGCGAGTCCGCGATCCAGCGCTGGCTGTTCGCGACCCATCGCCCCAAGGGCCTGGCGGCGACGTTCGGACACGATGCCGCCACGCTTACGCGCAACTTGACGCGGCCCGTTCTGTGCGCCGATCAGTGCATCGAGGGCGTGCATTTCGCCACGGGTACTTCCGGCGGGCTTGCAGGAGCCAAAGCCGCGGCGCGCGCGCTGTCCGATCTGGCCGCGAGCGCCGCGCTGCCGCGTGCGCTGCTTTTCAGCGCCAGTTTTCCGCCGCAGACGCGCGAGACTTTCATCCGCGCGGCGATCCGATCGGTCGCCGACAGCGCGCGCCGTTTCGGCTGCGAATTGGTCGGCGGCGATCTGGCCTGTGCGCGCGGCCCGGTGGTGTTCTCGGTTGCAGCCATCGGGGAACTCGGATCGGGCGGACGAGCTCCTGCGCGCGACCTGGTGCGCGCCGGCGACATGGTCTTGATCAGCGGTCCCGTCGGCGGCAGTCAACTCGGCCGACACCTGCGCATCGAACCGCGCCTCGCCGAGGGCCGCTGGCTGTGGCAACACGGCGCGCGCGCGATGACCGATCTGTCGGATGGTCTGGCGCGCGATGTGGCGCGCCTGGCGAGCCGCTCGCAGCTGGCGATCGATATTCAATGGGTGCCGATCCATCGCGACGCCCGGCGCGCGGCGAAGTCGAGCGCAAGCAGCGCCCTCGATCACGCGCTCTACGACGGCGAGGACCACGAACTGGTCCTGACGCTGGCGCCCGCGCGCGCGCGAAAACTGCTGGCGATGTCGCCGCGACATGTGCCCGGACTTTTCATTCTCGGGCGCGCGCGCGAGGGCCGCGGACTGTTCGTTCCCAGACACGAAGGCTCGCAAGAACTCGTGCGTGTGGATCCGCGTCGAGGTTGGAGCCATGGCCGAAGCTGAAGCACGGGTGCGCGCCCAGCGTTCATTTCGCTCGCACTCGACGGAGGCGACCGAAGCCTTTGGCGCAGCCTTGGCGCGCGCGATCGAGGCGCAGCCGGCGCTCGTACGCGGCGGGGTCGCCGTGACGCTGGAGGGCGAACTCGGCACGGGCAAGACCGCCGTGGCGCGCGGAATTGCGCGCGGGCTGGGTTCCGACGATGCGGTGCACAGTCCGAGCTTCACGCTGATGCACACTTACCAAGGCCGGCTGCCGATCTACCATTTCGATGCCTGGATGCAGGGCCGCGAACGAGCGTTCCTCGAGGGTGGTGGGGGCGAATGGCTCGACGGCGGTGGCGTCGCCCTGATCGAATGGGCCAGCCGGGTGGAAAGCTGGTTGCCACTGCCGCGCCTGGCCCTATTCCTCCAGCACATCGGGCCCGCCGAACCTGACGGCCGCCTGCTGACGCTCGCGGCTCTCGCACCGCCAGCGCACCCAGAAAACGAACCGCGCGCCTGCGCCCTGGAGGCTTTGCTGCGAGAATTCCGGCTGGCGGACGTGCAGATCGACTCCGCAAGGTTGGAAATCAGCGAGCTCCCCTGAAGATGCCCCCCCAAGTGATTGAACCGCGTCACGCGGCGCGCG
>JAYUUV010000226.1:0-16827 GCA_043754695.1 Planctomycetota bacterium | reverse complement strand
CGGCTTGGCCGGGTGCACTCGCGGGCGGTGCATCGGCGCTGCCGGCTTGTTGCTGCTTGTATACAGCCTCGCCGAGCTTTTGCACCTTCTGCTGGAACTCCTCGAGTGCCTGCTTGAGCGCATCCTTCGAGTCGCCCTCGGAGGCTTTCTTCAACGCGGCCTTCGCCGTCTCGATGGCAGTCACGTCCTCCGCGGCCAGCTTGTCCTTGTGCTCCTTCAGCGACTTCTCGGCTTCATGGATCATCTGCTCGGCCTGGTTCTTCAGGTCAACCAGTTCGCGCCGCGCCTTGTCCTCGACTGCATGAGCCTCGGCTTCGCGCCGCATGCGCTCGATGTCGGCCTGACTGAGGCCTGAAGAAGCTTCGATGCGGATCTGCTGCTCCTTGCCGGTGCCCTTGTCCTTGGCCTTGACCTGCAAGATGCCGTTGGCATCGATGTCGAAGGTGACTTCGACCTGCGGCATGCCGCGCGGCGCGGGAGCGATGCCATCGAGGTGGAACTTTCCGAGCGTGCGGTTGTCGCGCGCGAACTCGCGCTCGCCTTGCAGCACGTGGATCTCGACCGACGGCTGGCTGTCGCTGGCCGTCGAGAAAACTTGGCTCTTCGAACTCGGGATGGTCGTGTTGCGTTCGATCAGCCGTGTACTGACGCCGCCCAGGGTCTCGATGCCCAAGGACAGCGGCGTGACATCGAGCAGCACCACGTCCGAAACTTCGCCACCGAGGATGCCGCCCTGGATCGCGGCGCCGATGCCGACCGCTTCGTCAGGATTGATGCTCTTGTTCGGTTCGCGGCCGAAGATTTTCTTGACCATGGCCTGGACCGCGGGAGTGCGCGTCGAGCCACCGACCAGGATCACTTCGTTGACCTTTGACGGTTCGAGGCCTGCGTCCTTGAGCGCCTGCAGGCAGGGCCCCTTCGTGCGCTCGACCAACGCTTCGGTCAGCGAGTCGAACTTGGCGCGGCTCAATGTGTAATGAAGGTGCTTGGGACCCGACGCATCCATGGTGATGAACGGCAGGTTCAAGTCGGTCTGCATGGAACTCGACAGTTCGCACTTGGCCTTTTCGCAAGCTTCCTTCAGGCGCTGCAGCGCCATCGGATCCTTGCGCACGTCGATGCCGGAGTCCTTCTTGAACGAGTCGGCCGCCCAATCGATCAGCACCTGGTCGAAGTCGTCGCCGCCAAGGTGCGTGTCGCCATTCGTGGCGAGCACTTCGAAGACGCCGTCGCCGATCTCCAGGATCGAAATGTCGAACGTGCCGCCGCCGAGGTCGTAAACCGCGACCTTGCCGCTCTTCTTCTTGTCCAAGCCGTAGGCCAGCGTTGCCGCCGTGGGCTCGTTGATGATGCGCTCGACGAAGAGTCCGGCGATCGTGCCCGCGTCCTTGGTCGCCTGGCGTTGTGCGTCATTGAAGTACGCGGGAACGGTGATCACCGCGCGCGTGACCTTTTCACCGAGGTGGTTCTCCGCGGCTTCCTTGAGCGCGGACAGGACCATGGCGCTGATTTCAGGCGGCGTGAACTGCTTGGCGTCGACGTCGACCTTGACCAGGTCCTCCGACCCGCCGACGAGCTTGTAGGGCACGAGCTTTTCTTCCTGCGCCACTTCGCGGTGGCGGCGGCCCATGAAGCGTTTGATGGACGCGACCGTGCGGGTCGGGTTGGTCACCGCCTGGCGTTTCGCCGGAGCGCCGACAAGACGGTTGCCGCCGTCCTGGAAGGCGACCACGGAGGGGGTGGTACGCGAACCTTCGAGGTTGGTGATGACGACGGGCTCCCCGCCTTCCATCACGGAGACCACCGAATTCGTGGTACCCAGGTCGATGCCGATGATCTTGCCTTGTTGAGCCATGTTCTGCTGAGTTCCTTTGAATGGACTGACTCCCGGAGATCAAACGCCGTGCCAGGCCCCACTCCAGACGCAAGATGCTACGGGGCAATACTTTACGACTGCCTTCGATCATCACGGCCTGCCAGCCTGGCAGGTCACGCGCGTGGGCCGTCGAGGGCATCTGCCAGCCTGGCAGTACTTTTCAGCGTCTGTCTAGACGCCGAATTGGCGCAGGTGATGGTCGAGATGCTTCCATTGCAGCGTGTCCCACTCGACCACGGTTAGCGGCCCAAAGAATGGATGCGGCTGCTTGGAAAGCAGACTCGGTCCCTCGGCGCCGAAGCGAGCAATCAGCGCGCACAACTGCGCGCGTTCGACGCTGAAATCTCGCGCCCCGCGAACCACGAACGCAGGCGCCGTCGGCAGCCCGCGATCGAAGGGCTTGGGGCCGGCGAGTTTTTTCTTCGCCAGCTTGCCGAACAGGATTCCGATCAAGCCGCGCTTCAATGCCAGTTCACCCGTAGCGACCAGCAGGGGCTGGCGGCAATGGGCGAGCATCTGCGCCGGCTCCATTTTTCCCCAGACGGCTTGGCCCTCCGGGGTCAGTCGCTGCACGCGCGTCAACAGCGCGCGATTGTCGTTCGAATCGAAGATGCTCGGCATGTGAATTCGGCTAGGTCAGTCCGTACTCCTTCAACTTCCGGTACAGCGTTCGCTCGCCCATGCCGAGGATCTTGGCCGCCTTCTCGCGGTTGCCCTCGGCGAGTTCGAGATTGGCCTGAATCAGCGCGCGTTCGACTTCGGCCATCGAACGGCCCGCCAATTCGAATCCACCGGCGCGCCGGCCGTCGCCCTGATGACCCTGCACGGTCTCGGGCACGTCCGCGGGTCCGAGCACTTCGCCGCGCGCGAGCAAGACCATGTTCTCGATCACGTTGCGCAGTTCGCGCACGTTGCCGGGCCAGTCGTAGCGCACGAGCAGCGTGCGCGCCTCGGGGCTGATGCCGCGCACACTGCGGCCGTGCTGCGCGGCGAGCTCCGAAATGAAGTGGTCGATCAGCATCGGCACATCGCCCGCGCGCTCGCGCAAGGGCGGCAGATCGATGGTCACGACCTGCAGGCGGAACAACAAGTCTTCGCGGAATTCGCTGCGCTTGGACATCGCCTTCAGGTCGCGATTGGTCGCCGCGACGAGCCGCACGTCGACCTTGCGCGTCTGATTCCCGCCGACGGGCAAGACTTCGCGCGTTTCCAGGACGCGCAGCAGTTTGGCCTGGGTCGAAAGCGGCATGTCGCCGACTTCGTCGAGGAACAAGGTCCCGCCGTCGGCATAGACGATGCGGCCTTCCTTGGCGCTGACCGCGCCCGTGAAAGCGCCCTTGGTGTGGCCGAACAATTCGCTTTCGATCAGGCCCTCCGATAGCGCGGCGCAATTGACCGCGACGAACGGCCCGTCCTTGCGATTGGAATTGTTGTGCAGCGCGCGCGCGATCAGTTCCTTGCCCGTGCCGCTTTCGCCCAGCACCAGGACCGTGGCGGTGGTCGGCGCCACCTGGCGCAACACATCGAATACTCGGCGCATCGCCGGCGAGTGACCGACCAAGCCTTCGAAGCCGAAGCGCTCGTCGAGTTGGCGGCGCAGATCGATATTCGTGCGGCGCAAATTGCCGGCTTCGATCGCACGCGCAAGGCGGGTCCTCAGTTCGCTGATGCGGACCGGCTTGGGCAGATAGTCGGCGGCACCCAGGCGCATCGCATCGACGGCGGTTTCGACCGAACCGTGCCCCGTGATCAGGATGACAACGGCGTCGGGCTGCAGCGTGCGCGCTTCCTTCAAGACCTCGATGCCCGACACCTCGTGCATCACCAAGTCGGTCAAGATCGCGTCGAAGGTTGCCTCGGCCATGCGTTCGAGCCCCTCGCGACCGGAGTGCGCGAGCGTGCAGGCATAACCGTCGACTTCGAGTCCATCGGACAACGCTTCGGCGTGGCCCTCGTCGTCGTCGATGATCAGGACGCGCGGAGCTTTCGCCGTCTTGGCGCTGGACTGCTGGGTGATCACGCCTCTCCTTCCTGGTCTCGAGCGGGCTTTTCGCGCGACGGAGCGATCGACTCGGCGTCGAGGGTCAGCCCCGCGGCGCGCCGCGGACGTTCGCCGGCCAGTTCCACGAACAGCGGCAGGTAGACCGTGAACGAGGTCCCGCGCCCCGGCTCGCTGACGACGCCGATCGAACCGCCGTGCTCTTCGATGATGCGGCGCGCGGTCGACAATCCAAGTCCTGTGCCGCCCTTTTTATCCGACCAGTACTCGTCGAAACAATGTTCGATCTGCTCGGGCCGCATGCCGATACCGGTGTCGGTGATCGAACACTCGACCCAATTGCCGTCGCGGCGCAGACGCACCAGGAGTTCGCCGCCGCCGGGCATGGCCTGGCGCGCGTTGACCAGCAAGTTTAGAAACGCCTGCTGGATCGCGGTTTCGTCGATCAGCACCAGCGGTAGCCCCACGGCCAGGTCGACATGATGGCGAATCGCCTGGACAGCGTGCTCGGGTTCGACGAACTCCAGCAGGTTGCGCAGCAGAAGCGCCAAGTCCTTGGGCGCGCGGTTGATCTCCCCACCTTTCGCGTAGATCAAGAATTCCTGGACGATGTGCTCGAGCCGCTGAACTTCGCGCTGCAGCGTCTTCACGCGCCGCAGCGAACGTTGCTCGCCCAGGGTCAGCTCCGGTTCCTTCGCGTTGCGCGAGCCGGCCACGCGCGCGAACTCTTCTTCGAGCAGCGTCAGGTTGATCGCCATCGTCGAAAGTGGATTCTTGATCTCGTGGGCCAGCCCGCTCGCCAGGCGCGAAAGGAACGCGACCTGCTCGGCCGGCGTGCGCGGCCGGGGCGTGCGCTGAGCCGGTTCGCGCGGACCCGCTTCACCCGACTCGGGGTCGCGGCCCAGGGCCCTGCCTAGCGGCAAAGCATCGCTCGGTTCAGAAGGAGGCGCGGAGGACATTCAGAAAGCCTTTTTCGTCGTCGGGCCCGCGGCTCCGCGGTGGAGTGGGCGCTGCAAGCCCGATAGGCTAGCAAGCCGTCGAAGTTCTCCCCCACTGCGGCAAGCCTGTCGCGGCGGGAATCGAGCGGACCTGCCCATGACTCCATGAGCGATTCTTCCCAAACGGCGCCCGCCCCCGTCGTTCCGTGGGGTGAGCCTGGCCAGTCGCAGGGCGCTGCTCTCCGACAGCCGTCGCAGGCGGAGCGCGAACGCGCGGCCGCGCTGCTCGGCAACGGAGGCCTAATCGCGCTGCCCACGGAGACCGTGTATGGCCTCGCCGCGCGCGCGGACCACCCCGCGGCGGTCGCGCGACTGCGCGCGATCAAGTCGCGCGAAGCGGAACAGGCGCTGACTTGGCACATCGGCAAGCCCGGCGACCTCGAGCGGATCGGACGCGTCTCGCCGCTGGCGCGTCGTTTGGCGGAGCGCTATTGGCCGGGGCCGTTGACCCTGGTCCTGCCGGGGGTTCCCCCAGGCCTCGAAGCCGTCGCACAGGACGGTTGGATCGGCGTGCGCCTGCCCGCCCAATCCACGACTGCGAATTGGCTCGCCGAACTCCCCTTCCCTGTGGTGGCGACAAGTGCCAACCGCCGCGGCAAGCCCAGCCTGTCCAGCGCCGCCGAAATCGCGCGCGAGTTCGCCGGCGAAGTCGATCTCGTGCTCGACGGCGGAACGCCGCGGCTCTCCGAAGCGAGCCTGGTGCTGCGCGTGGGGCCCGGAAAATTCGAGATTCTGCGGCCCGGCTTGCTCGACCTTCATCAATTGCGCGAGACCGCCGGACTGCGCATTGTTTTCGTCTGCACCGGCAACACCTGCCGCAGCCCGATGGCCGAGGCTCTCGCACGCCACGCGCTGGCCAGGCGCCTGGCAGTGCCGGCACGGCGCATCGGGGATTTTGGCTTCGAGGTCAGTTCTGCGGGCGTCGCTGCGAGCTTCGGCGCGCCGATTGCGCGCAACGCGCAGGACGTGCTCGAGGAAGCCGCGGCCGAAATGGGCCGTCACGCGCGCGAGCACCGCGCGCGCCCGGTCATTCCCGAAGAACTCGCGCGTGCGGACCGCATCTATGCCTTGACCGAAGGTCACCTGGAAGTGCTGCGCTCGATGCTGCCGCCCGCGCGCACGAAGTTCACGCAGTTGCTCGATCGCGAGGGACAGGACGTGCCCGACCCGATCGGCTCGAGCCTCGACGAATACCGCCGCTGCCGCGACCACCTCGCCGAACTGATCGAACAGCGCCTGGACGAGTGGGCCTGAATCAACGGCCGGGCGAAGGCAGGCCGAAGCCAGCAGCTCGTCTGCCCGCTGGGGTTTCCAAGGCCCGAGGACAGAGTTCGAGTGCGCGCGCCAACGCAGCAGCAGCGCCACGCGCGCTGCCTAGCCGCTGCAGCGCAGCCGCGACGTACAAGTGAACGTCGGCGCGCTCCGGACGCAGTTCCGCCGCGCTCAACAGCCGGTCCACCGCGCTTCGCGGATCCAGCGTGATCGCGGCGACACCGGCGCGCAAGTGGGCGAGAAAGCGCTGTTCGTCGAGCATGGCGCGGCTCAACTTTCCGCCTTCGCCCATCGAAGCGAGTTCCCTGCAAGTCTTCGAATTTTCGAAGGGCTCGGCCTGCAATCCTGCAGCGCGTCGCAAGCGCGCCTCGTATTCCGCAGCTTCGATACGCGCTCCGGCGAGCAGCGCGCCCGTGCGCACGAAGCGATCCGCGCCAGGACCGACCGCGCTGATCCACTTCGACGACGCAGGCACCGCCAGCTGTTCGACACGCGCCAGGTTCGCGCCCAGCCAGTCGAACACGCGCGCATCGGCCGGTTTGTCCTCGAACACGATCCAAGGCGCATCGTCGCTGAGCACGCGTGCCTCTGCCGGCCAGTTTCCGACGCCGCGAAAAGTCGTGAGCACGCCGCCGGGCTGTTCCAGATTCACCTCCGAAAGAGCGCTCCACAAAGCGCTGCCAGGCGCTGGAAACCGCGCCGGATCGAGCAACGGCTCGGCCGCTGCGCCGATCAAGACCAGTTGCGTGCCGAACAGAAATCGGCCGCTCCAGGGAAACGAGCGCGAAAAACTCTCGATCACGGCCTCGAACACGCGCGGCTCGAGGGCGTGCGGCGGAACCCACTGACACAAGAGACCGCCCGGCGCGAGCGAACGCGCCGCGAGCGCGTAGAACTCACGTGTGTACAGATAGACCCCAAAGGGCGAGTCGGGCAGCAACGGCTCCATGGTCACGACGTCAAAGGCGCCCGGCGAATCGGCGAGCAAACGCCGGCCGTCGCCGCTGCGCACGTGAACACGCGAGCCAGCGCCAGGCTCCAGCGCAGCGTGATTGACCTCCAGGAACCACGGCGCCGCTTCGACGACCGCGGGCGAAATCTCGAGCACGTCGATCGCTTCGACTTCATCGTGCAGGAATGCGGCACCGAGCGTGGTGCCCGTGCCCAGGCACATGACCGCGACACGTTTGGGCGCAGGATGCAGCAAGACCGGCAGATGCCCCAGCGCGCGCATGTACGCGTAATCGCGGCCGGTTCCGGCAGCGCGGAATCGATCGGTCAACAGCGTGCGCTCGCCTTGGATCCCATCGTCCACGACTCCGACGGCGAACTGCGCGTCCTCGGCGAATGCGCGCACGACGAGTGACGGATCGATGTACAAAGGTGAAGCCAGCGCAGGTTCCTCCGCGCGCGCCAGTGCCAGCGAAACGCCGATGGAAAAGATCGCGATCGGCACTCCGGACTTCAGCGCCAAGCGCGAACGCAACGACACGATCCAGGCCAACGCCGCGCCGAGCAGGGCCAATCCTGCCAGCGCGCCGGCGAGGCCGAACTTGGGCACGAGCAGCGCGTGCGCGAGCGCGGCTCCGATCAGTGCGCCCCAGGCCTCGTGCAAGAGCAGATCGCCCAGTCGCGCGCCAACCTCGCCGGAACTCGCGCGATAGAGCATCGGAATCCAGGCGCCGAAGGCGACCAGCGCGGGCCCGAGCAGACCGAGCGCGAAAAAATAGCGCGATCCGGCGCTGTGCGAGTGGACGAAGCTCGCTCCGCTCGCGATCCACCAGGTGCCCGCGATCATGCACGGGATCAGGGCGAAGAGACCCGCTCGCCCGCGCGGCAGGATCAGCGCGAGCAGTGCACCGATCGCCAGCGCCGAGAGGCTCGCCGAAAGCACGGCGCTCAAAGTCGCCTGCTGACTCTCCAGCCACAAAAGCGCGTGGCGCAATCCGATCCACTCCAGCGCGATCATCCACGCCGTTCCAAGCCCGGCGAGCAGCGCGGCCTGAGATCGCGACAAGTCAAAAACCGCCCCGGCCGGCGCAGCAGCAGCGGCCACACGGCCAGCCGCCTTTGCCGGGGCCCACGCGGCGGCGATCCAGGCTCCCAGAGCCGCCGTCGCTCCGGCCGCCAGCGCCGCATCGGCGCGGCCGAACTGCGCGACGAGCTCGAAACCGATCCAGCGTGCGCCCGCGACGCTGCCGGCAAGATTCGCGGCGAAAACGAGTGCCACTGCGCGCGAACTGCAGAAACTCTCGTCGACACGCAGCAGCGCGGGCAGCAACGCGCCCTGCAGTGCAGCGCACAACGCGAGCGCAGCCGCTGCGATCGAACCGGAGACGGGCGTCGACCATCCCGCGGCCGAAGCGAACAGGATCGCCCGCACGCCGATCCAAGGCAGCAACAAAGAAAGCGCGCCCGCCGCCAGGAGCCAACGCCGGTCGCTGCCCGCGAATCGGCCGGCACGCCAGGAACCGAGCGCATAGCCGGCGACGAAGACAGCCAAACCAAGCGCGCTGGCGCGACCGAAACCGAGCGCCAGACCGGAGGCCGAGAGTTGAATGGCCTCGGCGGCGAGACCTCCCGCACCGACGAACGCCGCGGCGGCCAAGAGCACACAGCGGCGGAACGGAAGGTCTTGAATCACGACGCCTGCAGCGCTGCCGCTGTCGAAGCTCGGCGCCGACTTCAGCGCGCCGGTTCGGCCGCGCCGAGCGCTTCCCACGCCTGCTTTGGCTCGCTGGCGGCGACCAGCATCTCGCGCACACGATCGTTGCCCAGCACACGCGCGACGTCAGCCAGCGTCCGAATGTGCAGCAACTTGTGCGCGCGCGGGATCACCAGCAGAACGACCAGCCGGGCCGGCTGCCCATCGATGCTCTCGAATGCGAGGCCGCCCTCGCGCTGCACGATCCCCATGCACGCGGTGACCTTGGCCACCTCGTCCACGGCCGCGTGCGGGATCGCGATGCCGCGCTCCATGCCGGTCGACATCGAGCGCTCGCGGGAGAGCACCTGCTCGCACACGCGCTCGCCGGTCTCCGCGGAAAAGCGTCCGCTGGCCGCGAGATGCGAGACCAATTTGCGAATGGCATCCCACTTGTCATTGGGAGCAAAGCCCAGAATGAGATCGTTGGGCTGGAACAGCTGGCGGAGATCCATGTGGATTGAGTCCGGAGAGGATAGCGACGACGGGGCCGGTTCGTACGGGATCTCGCGCGCGCCGCTGCGGGACTCAGCCGGGCCCCTGCCCGTCCCGGGGAACTCGCGGGGCAAGAACGCGCGCCAGGACCAAGGCTCCCACGCCGAGCGAGACCGAGAAGAGCGCTCCCATTTTCGCCTGCAGGGAAAGCCCGTGATCCACGAAGGCCTCGCCTGCGACGAAGACTGCGACGGTCAGCCCGACCCCGGCGATCAGGCCGAGCAGGAGAAGCTCACGTAAGCCGACACGCTCCGGCAGCTGAAAGCCAAGCGAGCGGGCCAGCAGGGCAGCAAGGCTGATGCCAAGAGTCTTGCCTAGGGCCAGGGCAGCCAGGACCAGCCAGGTCAAAGGACCGATCGCTGCCAACTCGAGGCCGACGTTGATGAAAGCGAAAAAGAACAGCCCGAGATCGACAGGCAGTTTCAGGGCGTGCTCGAAATCCGCGAGGGCAGACCCAGCCTGGCAATGCCCGGTCTTGGGGTCGCGCGGCCCCGCCGGCAAAAACGGAACGATCAGGACCAGGGCCAGTCCCGAATGGACGTTGGCCTTGAACATCCCGACCCAGGCGAGCGTCCCGCCGAGGATCACATAGGGCCACCAGCGCGCCACCCGAAGCCGCCTCAGGCAGAACGCCAGGAGCACACCCAACGCGACCAGCCCCAGCCAGGCGGGCTCGATCGGGTGCGCGGGATCGCCATAGAAGACGGCGATGACCACCAGGCCGATGGCGTCGTCGACGATGGCGAGCAGCAGCAGATAGTCGATCGCCGGATGCCCCTCGCCGAAGGCCAGCCGTGCCAAGAGCCAGGCGATCGCGATGTCCGTGGCACAGGGCACTCCCCAGCCGTGCGACATCGCCTGCAGCTGAGCCGGATCCTCGACGATCGACAGCGCTCGGATCAGCGCCAACCCGCCGAAGTAGATGGCGATCGGTCCCGCGACTCCACCGACGCAAGCGATCAAAGGATTGAGCGCTTTGCTGGGCGGCGAGAGCGCGCCACCTGGCAGGCAGGCATCCGTGATCTCCTTGGCGGCGAGGCCGAAGAAGAAGGCCATGAAAACGTCGT
The DNA here is from genome assembly GCA_043754695.1 of Planctomycetota bacterium. Taxonomy (GTDB): domain Bacteria; phylum Planctomycetota; class UBA1135; order UBA1135; genus JADJQU01. Next base: position 6,416 of record JAYUUV010000226.1, on the reverse strand, counting down.
TGACCAGGAACGTCAGATCGACGCTGTGCCCAAACAGCTTCCAGGCTCCAAACGGCAGGGCTTGTTGCCAGGACGCGTAGCCCGCTGGGTCCACGTTCGCGAAGATCATTCCGACCAACACGCCGCCGATCAGGGGCAGCGAGTAGCGCTGAACGACTGCGAGAACTCCTCTGGCCTGGGCCATCGATCGGGGGTCCGAGGCTCCACGAAGGCAGCCGCCGGGCGAACACTCTCGTTGGCAGTTGGAGCGAACGCAATCCTCGGCTGCCGCCGTTGTCCGATATCGATGGGCCAAGCCGCAGGGGGCGACGGGAATATGCGCGTTCGGGAGGCGTCGGATCTCCGCGCGGTCCCGCGAAAAACGAATGCACTCGCAAGCCAGCACGTGTTTGACTGACCCCAGGCAGGGCCCTAGAGTGCGCCAACGGCCGATACGTCCAGCGTCCGCGCGGTGCTAAACCTCGCGTTCCCAACGGGATAGATCGCAACGACCGCCCCCTCATCCAACATGATTCAAGCGCCCGCTTTCCTGACCCCCCTCGTGGTCTTCGCCCTGCTGACCCCCGGCTCTGCCGCCCAGGAGAAGAAGGAGGATGCGGCCGCCCGCCCCTCGCCCGATTCATCGGCGGCCGCTGCCCCGGCGACGGCGACTCAGACGCCGATCCCGTCGGGAGCCAGGCCGGTCACCAGCACGCCCCAGGCCGGTCGCCCGCAGCCCCAGCCCCCGCAGGTTCCGATCAACGCTGCCGCGGCCGGCGGCCAATCGGGCGGCGGCAAGCTGCCGCTTGTCGCCGACGACGGCGACTATTGGATCGTGGCCTTCGATGAGACCGACGGCTGCGACCTGGAAAGCCTGACGAAGATCTGCCAGCAGACCACCGGGATCAATTTCACCTACGACGCGGCCACGCAGACGAAGCTCGCCGGCGCGAAGGTCAAGATCTTCGGGCAGAAGCGCTTCCCCAAGAGCGAGTTCTACTCCTTCTTCCAGATCATCCTGTTCATCAACAACTACGTCTGCACGAAAGTCGGCCCCGACATGCTCTCGGTGGTCGTGATCCAGGATGTGCAGTCGCAGAGCCAGCCTGGAAAGCAGTCGCTCAAGGGCGAATCGATCTACGTGCTGCCCGAGGAACTCGACAAGTACCAGGGCCAGGTCGCCACGCAGATCATCACCGTGCTGCACCTGCCGCACACCGACGTGCGCTCGCTCGGCAATTCGCTGCGTATTCTTTCGCCAGACACGCAAACCGGCGGAGTGATTCCGGTCGGCACCACGAACAGCGTGATCCTGCAGGGATTTGCCAGCAACGTGTGCTCGCTTGCGCGCATCCTGAAGCTCGTAGACTCGGAATCCGCGAACGACTCGCCCACCGCGCCGGTCTTCGACGTTTTGCCGCTCGAGTTCGCCGCTGCGCAGGACATCTCCGACACGCTGGGGCAATTGCTCGAAGCCAAACAACGTCAGGCGGAACGCACGCGCACGCAACCGGGCGCGGCGGGCGCTCCCGGCGCGACGGCGATGGGCGGTGGCGAGACCAAGATCCTCGTCGACGCGCGCACGAACTCGCTATTGGTGATGGCACTGCCCGAGGACATGCAGCAGATCAAGGAACTGGTCGCACGCCTGGACGTCGAAGTCGTCGAGCCCGAGCGCACGTACCACGTTTACGCCCTGGAAAACGTCAAGGCCAAGGATCTCGCGCAAGTGCTCGAGGACTTCCTTCAGGATGCTTCGCGTGTGCAACAGGGCGCCGCCGGCGGCCGTGCGCAACCGGGCGGAAACGCCGCGATCGCCCAGGGCGGCACCTCGCGCGACTCGCAGACGGTCGTGGTTCCCGACGAAGCGACGAACTCGCTCTTGATCGCCGCCAGCAAGACGCGCTACGAGGAAATGCTCGCGCTGATCACCAAGCTCGACGAACGTCTCGACCAGGTCCTGATCGAGACGGCGCTGGTCGAACTTTCAGGCAACGACTTCCGCGACCTGGGCGTCGAACTCAGCGCCGCGGACATTCCGGGCGTAGGCCAGATCGGCAACTTCGGTGTCACCGCATTCGGCCTGTCGACCTTGACCGACAGCGATGGCGACGGCGCTCCCGACGTGCGCTCGCCGAACAGGAGCAATGGAATCACGGCCGGCATCCTGGACGGAAACGCGATCGGCAACCTGCCGATCCTGATCCAAGCGATCAAGCGCGTGACCAACACGAACATCCTGAACGTGCCCTCCGTCCTCGTGAACAACAACGGCACGGCGAAAGTCGTTTCGAAGGACGAGCAGCCGACGACCACGATCACGACCAATGGCGGCGTGGGCGGACAGACGCAAGAGAACTTCAACAAGTACGAAGAGGCCGGGATCACGATGCAGATCTCGCCTTCGATCAGTGCCGCGGGCTATCTGCGCCTCGATCTTTTCCTCGAAGTGTCCACCTTCAGCGCGAGCAGTTCTCCGAGTCTCTCGATTCCCCCGCCGCGCTTGACGCGCACGATCGAGACCTCGGTCAACGTGCCCAACGGCGACACGATGGTGATCGGCGGCATCATCACCGACAACAAGTCGCACTCGCGCAACTCGGTGCCTTGGCTTGGCGACTTGCCCGTGGTCGGCTGGCTGTTCCGCCGCGATGTCGACAACGCGGACCGCATCACGCTCTACTTCTTCGTGACTCCGCACATCCTGCGCGACAAGGATTTCGCCGACCTGGCGCAGCTCTCGTACGAGAAGAAGCTGCAGGCCGCCGACACGATCGGCGCCGACCGGATCAAGATCATCGACCCGCGCTTCGGTACGGCCGACAAACCCGGCGTGCGCTTCGAAGGCTTCGAACTGCCGCTCTACGGATCTCCGGCGCGCGGCGAAGTGCCGGCCGGCGACGTCGGCATCGACACGGAAAAGCGCGCCAAGATGACCACCCCGCCCAGTGGCGAAAACAAACCGAACTGAGACTAGGAAGGTAAGCCGTGGTCAGTTTGTCCGAGATGTTGATCGATGCGGGACTCTCCCGCGAAAGACTTGAAGAGTGCCGCAAGGCCGCCGCCGAGAGCGGCGAGAGCCTGGACCGCGTCGTGCTCTCCAAGGGCTATCTGCCTGAACCCGATCTGCTGCGTGCCTACGCTCAGCACCTTGGCTTCGAGTACCGCAACAGCCTCGAGGATGTCACCGTTCCCGGCGCCTTCGTCAATCGCGTGCCGGTGCAGTTCACGCGTAATTACAACCTGATCGCGCTGGCCGAAGAAGGCGGAATCCTGCGCGTGGCGACTTGCACGCCGCTCGATCCGCATCCGATGGACGACCTCGCGGCGCTGTACGGCGCCGACGTCGAACCGGTGCTGGCCACGCGCCAGGAAATCACTTCGCTGATCGGCCGCGCCTACCGTCACAAGGCGGACGGCGTCGACCAGGCCCTCGCCGATGTCGCGGAAGACGGCGACATCGCCGGACTGGCCAACGAAATCGACGAGGGCGAGGACGTGCTCGACAGCGCCAACAAGGCGCCGATCATCAAGCTCGTCAACACGATCCTGTTTCAGGCGTTGAAGCTGCGCGCGTCCGACGTGCACTTCCACCCCTACCCCGATCGCATGCAGGTGCGCTTTCGCATCGACGGCATCCTCTACGACATGGACCCGATCCCGCGCAAGGCGCAGGAGGCCATGGTCAGCCGCGTGAAGGTCATGGGCAAGATGGACATCGCCGAGCGCCGTCTGCCGCAGGACGGCCGCGCCACGATCCGCATCGGCGACGGCGAAGTCGACGTGCGTATTTCAACCGTGCCGACCACGCAGGGCGAGCGCATCGTGATGCGCTTGCTCGACAAGACGGCGCGCCTGTACACGATCGGCGAAATCGGCCTTTCGCCCGCCAACGAAGCGATGCTGCGCGACTACTCCAACTGGAGCCACGGCATCATCCTGGTCACCGGCCCGACGGGTTCGGGCAAGACCACGACGCTGTACGCCGCGCTGACCGAGGTCGACACGACCGAAAAGAACTGCCTGACGATCGAAGACCCGGTCGAATACTCGCTGGCCGGCATCAGCCAGGTGCAGGTCAACGTGAAGAAGGGCCTGACCTTCTCCTCGGGCCTGCGCTCGTTCCTGCGCCAGGACCCCGACGTCATGATGGTCGGAGAAATCCGCGACCTGGAAACCGCCGAAATCGCGATCCGCGCGGCGCTCACCGGACACCTGGTGTTTTCGACCGTGCACACCAACGACGCCGCCAGCACGATCACGCGCATGGTCGACCAGGGCGTCGAACCGTATTTGGTGGCGAGCTCGATCATCCTGGTCATCGCCCAGCGCCTGGTGCGCACGAATTGCAAGCACTGCACCGTGACCATGCCGATCAACGACGAATGGGCGGCCAAGCTCAAGAAAGTCGCGCTCGATCCCAAGGAACTCGACGGCCAGATCGCCTACGGAACCGGCTGCCAGGAGTGCTTCAACTCCGGCTACGCGGGCCGCACAGCGATCTACGAGTTCATGCCGATCGACGAGATCGTGCGCACGCAGGTCATGGAAGGTGTGACCGCCTCGCAGATCAAGCGCTCGTCGATCGACCGCGGCATGATCACGCTGCGCGCCGACGGTGTCGAGAAGATCAAACAACGCCTGACGACGCCCGATGAAGTGCTGCGCGTGACGCAGCTGGACATGGGCTAGGCCGAGAAACGCGCGATGCCGATCTTCGAGTACAAGGCCTACGCACCCGGCGGCGCTGTCCGTACCGGCGTCGTCGACGCCGACACGGCGCGCGAGGCGCGCACGCGTCTGCGGCGCGACAACATCCTGGTCAGCGAGATCCAGGAGTTGCGCGGCGGCCGCCGACCCAGCGCCGGACTCAAGGCCGAGAGCCTGTTCGCGCGCCTCAAGCGCATGCGCCACGAGAGCGCGACGCCGACCGGCGCGAGCGTCGAGATCATCGCCGCGGCCACGCGCCAGATGGGCACGCTGCTCGGCGCCGGTATTCCGCTGACCGAGACGCTCAAGGCGATCATCGAACAGACCGAGGACAAACGCGCCGAACGCATGTTCCGCGAGATTCGCGAACGCGTCACGCAGGGCACCAGTCTCGCCGACGCTCTCGCCGAGCACCCCGGTTGGTTCAGCGAGCTGTACGTCAACATGGTGCGCGCAGGACAGGCGACCGGAAACCTCGACATCGTCTTCACCCGGCTCGCCGACTATCTGCAGAAGCAGCGCGCGCTGCGCCGCAAGGTGGTTTCGTCGCTGACCTATCCGGTGATGATGATCGCGATCGGCATGATCGTGGTCAGCATCTTGATGACGGTCGTCGTGCCGAAGATCACGGCCATGCTGGTCGACAGCGGTCAGACTCTGCCCGGCCCGACGCGCGTGCTGGTGGCCGTGTCCAACGGCTTCAAGGACTACTGGTGGCTCGGCCTGCTCACGATCGCGGCGATCTCGTTCGCCATCGAGCGCGTCTACCGCACCGATTCCGGCCGCCTGTTCATCGACAAGAACTCGCTGCGTTTGCCGGTGATCGGCGACCTCTTGCGCAAACAAGCCGTGGCCCGCTTCACGCACACGTTTTCGACGCTGCTGCAAAGCGGCGTGCCGGCGGTCGCCTCGCTGGAAATCACGCGCAACGTCGTCGGCAACCGCGTGCTCGCCGACGCAACCGACATGATCCGCAAGCGCATTCTCGAAGGCACCGACATCTCGACGCCGCTCAAGGCCTCGGGCGCGTTCCCGCCGGTAGTCGGCTACATGGTCAACGTCGGCGAACAGTCCGGCGAGCTGGAAAAAATGCTCGACCGCATCGGCGCGGCCTACGACGAAGAGATCGACGTGGCCACCGAGCGCATGACCAGCGTGCTCGAACCGATCATGATCGTCGTGCTGGCCGTTGTCGTGGGCTACATCGTGGTCTCGATCGTGCTCCCGATCCTCAAGGTCGGCCAGATTCAATGAAACACCAGGGCCCCACTTACCACGAGGACTTCGTCCGGCATCTGGACTTCGTCCGGGGCCCCGGGACAACCGGACTCTTCTCGCCACGGTCCGCTGCACGCGGCCCCCACTGACCATGCAACTCTTCAACGCTTCTCGCAATCCAACCAGGTCCAAGGCCGGCTTCTCGCTCGCCGAGTTGATGGTCGTGATCGTGATCCTCGGCCTCTTGGCCACGCTGGTCGTGCCCAACGTCATGCGCCAGCTGTTCAAGGCCAACGACGCCGTGGCCAAGGGCGACATCGCCTCGATCGAATCGGCGGTGACCAACTACGCCCTCGAACACAGCGGCAAGTATCCCGAGCGCATCGAGGACCTGATCACGCCCGACGAGAGCGGCCACGCCTACCTTCAGGGCTACACCTCCGCGCCGAAAGATCCCTGGAAGAACGAATACGTCTACGAGCCGCCGCAATCGGGCCAGCCTTTCAAGG
>JAYUUV010000225.1:0-38178 GCA_043754695.1 Planctomycetota bacterium | reverse complement strand
TTCAGCCAAGGTTCGCGGCGCGCCTGAAGGCGCGGCGCGTCCAAGCCTCACTTGCCCGAGGAGCGCAGTTCCTTCACGCGCATGCGCGTGACCTTCAGTTTCGCGCCGGACGGGAGCAGGAAACCAATCTCGCCCTTGCGTGACTGTTGCCACTTCACAGGCAAGGGCTGGGGCGTCTGGTCCTCAGGATTATAGATGACTTCGAGCGTAGAGCCGATCAGCTTGACCGTGATCTCGTACTGCTTGCCGGCGACGATGGCTCCTTCTCCGCTGGTGGAGAATTTAACCATCGGTACTGTGCTGTCGGCGCGTTCGCCAAGCCGCGTGTAGAGTTCGAACTCGCCGGACTCCAGCGTGAACTCCATGTCGAGCACCAGGTCGCGCCACTGCTCTTTGTAGCCGATCGAGATCAGCCCCTGGAGCTTGGCGTTCGCGTCGGGGCCGATGATGCTCAAGCTGCCGTTCTCGATGTGATGGGAGAAACCCGGGGCCTTGGCCGGTCTCCAGAAGCCGGCCTGCTCGCCGACCAGCAAAAGCTTCCAGGGTGCCTTCGCGATGACCTCCGGCGTGAAGGTCGCCACGGCGAGCGCGTCGGATTCCTCGATCACGGCGCGGAAGTGCGGTTCGTATTGCTCGCGAAGCGGTTTGTTGCGCGTCTTCACCACGTCGTCGAAGAGCGCTCGGATCTCGTCCTCGGCCTTCGTGTAGCGACCAAGAGCGACACTGGCCTGATCGGGGTTCGCCGCCGCAAAGGCCTTGGCGTCCTCGTGCAGGGCATTGACGAAAGCCAGGTTGAGGTCGCCCTTGGCCTTGCCCAATTTCGCCTGGAAATCGGCGCCCATGGTCTCGGCTCCGGTTTCGAGATCGACCAAGGTGCGGCGCATCTCCGCGATCTTCTCGGGACTGAGCTTCTCGAGTTGGGCCAAGTCCTTGTCGAACGCCTCCATGCTCTGCAGCTTCAGGGTGCGCTGCTTCTCGCGTTCGATCAGGTTCAGGGCCTTGGCGCGCAGCGTGACGATTTCCGACGCATTGTCGGACGCCTCCCACTTCGGCTTCTCCTTGTCGACGAATTGGATCAGTTCCTCTGATGCCTCGCGCGTGGCCAGCGCGCTGAGCTTGCGCGTCTCGTCGATGACCCGTGTCTGCTCCTTGAATTCGGCCTCTGCTGCCTCGCGAATCGCGATGTTCTTTCGCACGACGATCGTCACGACCAGCCCCGCGCCCAGGGCAAGCACGCCCGTGACGATCCAGGCGATCATCATGGTCTTGTTCTCGCGCTCGGCCGGGCGCAGGCGACTGCGGCGCCCCTCGGCATCCCCTTCTTCGTCGTCCTCGTCCGAGGCGCGCCCACGCGCGACAACTTTGGCGGGAGCAGCCGTCCTGGCCGGGGCAGACGACACGCGCGCCGGACTCGCAGCGGCACTCGCCGGCCTTGCGGGCGAGCTGTTCGTCGCGCCGGCCGGCCTGGCCGTCGAGTTCGCGGCGCTAGCAGGCCTGGCAGGAACGCCCGCGGCGCTCGTCGGCTTGGCAGGCACCTGTGCGGCACTCGCCGGCCTGACCGCCGAGGCGGGCCGCGCGGGCACGGCCGCCGGGGCTGAAGTTCGACTCGCCGTGCTCGAAGCCGGCGCCTTCGCGCGCATTTTCTCCGCCAAGCGTGCCGCGGCACAGGCGGGACAGAGCACTCGCGTCGAGACCACTTCCCCACTGGCTTGGGGGTTGAATTCCGTTCCGCACTTCTCGCAGGTTGACATGGTTGGGCCCCTTGTGGGGATTGGGATCTCAGCGCGGATCTTCGCGCTGGGCGCGTTGTCGCTCTAAATACATGGACTTGAGGCGTGAACGCCCCTGGAACGGCTCCTTGCGACCTCGCAAGGCTGTACGCAACAACAGGTACCCGCCAATGGCGAGCAGTCCCATCAGGATCGCCACCACCTTCGACTTGGTGGCTGTGGGACTCGTGGCTTGGATTTCACGGATGCTGCGCACGAGCAAGTAGGGCGAGGTGCGCGTCAGGTGGGTCTTGCTCTCGTAGCTGACCATGCGGTAGAGCAGACCGTCGACCTCGAGCACCGTGCGCTGCGACTCGAAGGCAGGCGGCGTGCCGATGAAATCGAAAACGACCGCTTCACTGCCGTCGGGCTGGGCGACCGTGCCGCGCCATACGTCGGTGATATCGTGCACAGGGCGCTCGAGCTTGACGGCGTAGAGTCCGCCGACCAAGCCGCGCACGCGCAAGAATTCGCCGCGGTAGAGGTCGGGCTGTGCGACGACCTTTGGGTAATCGAGGTAGTTCGCGGAGTTCGCGGCCGAATCGTTGCCGTTCGGAGTCCCGATCTGGCCCCCGGCCTTGGCCACGGTCGCTTCCGGAGTCATGCTCGCGAGCAGCTCGATCAACTTGGCGTAACCGGCGGTCTCGACGAATTCATCGCCGTTCGCGGTGTCGGCGAAAGCGCCCTCGTAGCTGGTCAACAACTCGGCGCGCCTCTTGGCGAGGCGATCGTCGAGCGAAACTTCCGGCACCGCCGCGGCTTGGGCTTCTGCCTTCAGACGTTCGGCCGTGGCGCGTTCGACCGCGGCCTGGGTGCGCTGGTACTGGACAAATGCGGCGATGCCGCACAGAACACAAAGCACCCCAAGCCCAACGATCAGGCGCCCCTCCCGAGTCTTCAGGAAGGGCACCTGCGGTTGAGGTTCTAGGAATGGTCTGCGCGGGCGCGGGACCTCTTGTTGCGCGTCGTTCATGGGCGCCACCTTAGGGCGCGCTCACTTGCCCGGCAGAGGCGCTCCGAGTCCTGGCGGCGGCATTCCGAGCGCGAACTCGATCTTCGCGATCTTCTCGCGCTTGGCGAGGTTGATCACGGTGATGACTTCGTGCCACGGAACCTTGGCCTCGGCATCGACGATCACGGGCACGTCGTCGCGGCCCACTCGCAGATTGTCGGCATGCTGATCGTGGATCAGGCCCTGCAGTTCCTCGTCGTTCTCGACGGTGCGCGTCAGGAACTTGCGGACGGTGACCTGCAGGTCAGGATTCCAGTACATGGCGACGCGGATCTCTTGGATGATCGCCTTGTCGGCTGATGCCACGCCGGCCGTGCCCTTGTCCAAGGGCAGCCACGAGTCGAACTTGCCCTCAAGTTGCTTGAACTTGAAAGAGCACATGTAGAACAGGCACAAGCAGAAGATCACGTCGACCATCGCGACGACGTTGATCCCTACTGGGTTGTCTTCGTCACTACCGCCGCCGGCCATGGTTTTGCTCCGTTGTCTGGGTCATTGTTTCTTTTCTTCCGGCGGCCGGGCCGCACCGACCTCGATCATGTAGATCCCGGCCATGCCGCACAGCGTGATCAGGTTCTGGATGTGCCCGTAGGGCGCGAACTTGTCGGCGCGCACGTTGATCTTGCGCTTCGACATACGCTTCTGCGCCACGGGGTGGATTTCCGAGTCCAGCGCCGCCTCCGCGAGCATTTTCACCTGAGCACTGATCGTCTCCGTGGTGAACTCCTCGGAGCGGATGATGTAGATCCAGTGATCGGGCTCGCGGCACACTCCGCCTTTGGTGTTGATCGCGCAGCGGAAGTTGCCTTCATCGGGCCGGTGGGCCACGTTGACGGTCGTACGGAATTCGTCGGTGTCCGACTTTTCCTTCTTCTGTTGCTCGACCTGGTCGGCGTTGGGCAGGACGACTTCGGCCAGCTCGCGCTGGGACATGTCCGCGCCCAGCATGAAGAAAAGGAGCAATAGGAACATGATGTCGATCATGGCGATCAGGTTGCAGCTGACCTCTTCCTTGACCGCCGGTGCCACTCTTCTTGCCATGGTTCTTGTTGCCCCTTTTCCCGTTTTCCCGTGGTTGTCGGGGAGTCTTTAGTGCGACTTCGAGCCGGTCGCCAGGTTCTTCAGCATGTCGACCGCCTGCAGGTTCATGGACAGGGTCATCTTGGTGACCTTGTTCTTGAACACGAAGTAGAGGGTCAAGAAGATGATGGCGGTGAACAGGCCCATGGTCGTGTTGACGAGGGACTCGTACACACCCTTAGCCAAGTCACCGGGGGTCGGGGACTTAAGTCGCTCGATTTCCTGGAAGGAAGCGATCATCCCGGTCACCGTGCCGAGCAGACCCAGCAGCGGGGCGACGTTTCCGATCAACGAGAGGTAGGAGATCTTCGCATTGAGCTTGAAGGTCTCTTCCTGGGCTGCCATTTCGAGGCCGTCGATCATGTGCTCGTACCCGGCGTGACGCATGCGCAGGGAGGCGCCGGCGATCGTGGCGAAGTACCCGGCCTCTTCGTTGCAAAGCTCGATGGCTTCGTCGAACTTTTCTTCGTTGATCAGGGCCTCGACTTCACCCGTGAAATCGGGCGGGGCGAGTTTCACGCGGCGGATGTTGATCGAGTGCTCGATCACGAGGGCCGTGCCGGCGACCGAACAGGCCACGAGCATCCAGCCGACCGCGCCGGTCGCCTCGAACAAGTCGAGCATCGTCTTGTTCTTGTGCCCAGCCACTTCCTGCGCGAGCGCAGGCAGGGCGGAGAGGGACATGGCAACGGCGGTCAGGGCCGTGATCATCAGATAGCGCAGATTTTTCATCAGACTTCGGGGGCGTTCAGGGGGGAGATGAGTGGTGGGATCAGTGAGACTATTTTCTGTCGAGGTACGACGAGAAGGGGAATTCCTTCTTCAGCGATGCCTTGCGTTCCTCGGCGCGAGCGCGGTAGCTCGCCTTGGTTTCTTTGTTCGTCTCGAGGTCCGCGACGTAGCCAAAGCTTAGCCACGAACCGGCCAGTGAGCGCTCGTACTCGTCGCTGGGGTCCCCAGCGAGCGGCGCGTAGACCGTGCAGCCGCGCAAATAGCAGTACAGCGCGTCGAGCAGTTGATCGATGTCCTTCTTCGCGCGGCCGCGCTCGGAGATGACGTCGCCGAGGCCGTTCCACGCGCCGGCCAGCACGTGGTGAGATGCGTCGGCCTTGGTCAGCGTGCGAAAGCGCAGCTCGGCATCCGCCGCATTGCCCTCGCGCAGGATCGTGGTGGCTTCACCGAGTTGGCCCTCGAACACGACCCAGGCGGGAGCGCCAGTGGCCAACGCGGCCGCGGCAAACAGCCGCTTCGCATCGACCGGCTTCTTCTGTTCGAGCAGCAAGCGCGCGCGGATCAATCCAAGCGCGGCGGAAAGCGCGGGCTCGGCATCGACTCCGGCGACGATCGCCTCGACCGCCTTCATGGCGCCTTCGACGTCCTTCTTCGCGATCATGCAGGCCGCCATGCGTTCGGCGGCGCGCACGTGGAAGCGGCCCTTGTCGTAGGACTTGATCACGTCGTCGTAGCCGGCGATGGCCTCGTCCAACTTGCCTTCCTGCTCGCTGGCGAAGGCCGAGTCGAAGGCGACCTGCTGCTTGAAGATCTTGCGCAGCTTCGAGTCCTTCTTGAGCGTGGCGAACTGCTTCTGCGCGGCGGGGAGATTGCCGGCGTTAAAAAGTTCGACGGCTTTGGTGAAGTCGCCGGCGTTGGCGTACTCGACGCTCTGCACGGTGTCCCAGGAAATCGGAGGCGAGCCCTTGCCCACGATCGCATCCCAGTTCTCGGCGTCGATCGTGAGTTGGACTTGTTTGCCGTCGCGCAAATTGACGGTGTCGCCTTCGCCCTTTTTCTGGGCGAAAATGGGCAATGCGCCCACGAACAGCGCCGCCGCCAGGAAAGATCCGGTCTTGAGTTTCATCAGGTTCATTTCTTTTCGGGCGTCTTTACGGGCGGCTGATCGCGATGGACCATCTTCTGGACTTCGGTTCGCAGGGACATGAACTTCGGTTTCAGGATGGCCGGCGCGTCGGCAAAGTCCTTAGCCGTGGATCTTTCGAGGTTACGCATGGCGACGTCCGCGGGCTCGTACATGCCGCGCTCGAACAACGTCTGGATCTGGCGGTACTTCGCGTTCCACCACAGCGGGCTGCCCGATGTCGTACCCAGGACCAGCAGGTCGAAGATGCCCGAGGCGCGCGACTGTCGGCCAGCGTCCTTCTCGGCGACTCCAGTCTGAGCTTCGCAGACGCCCCACTCGAGGTAGGCGTCGAGTAAGCCTTCCATGTTCTGAACGACCTGGATGTCGAAGCCCTGCTTGTCGGGGCGAACCAGGGCTTGCTGCTCGAACATCGCGGCGTAAACCCCGGCCGCGTTCTTCCATTCCTTGAGGAAGCCGAGCACGCGGCCCAGGCGAATGCGCGCGCGGTAGTTGGCCGGGTCCAGTTCGATCACCGTCGCATAGATCGTCGCCGACGATTCCCACGTCTCGCTGTCGGCGAGTTTCGCGGGAGCGTCCCAGGCGACGAAGCTGGTCACCTCCTCGGGCACGCCGTTGAACTGCATGCCCAGTTCGAGCAGGCGCTTGGCGACAGGCTCGAGCTGCGAGGCGCGCGCCTTCGTGCGATCGTCGAGCATCGGCTGAACGGAGAGCCGGTAGTACGCGACCGACTTGCGCCAAGACTCCTTGGCTGCCTGGGCCTTGGCGGGAGTCTTCGTCATCTCGACCGCGCGCGTGTCGAGCGAGCGCGCCAAGATTCCGGCCGCTCCAGAAAGGCCTGAGCGATCCGTCTGCTTCGCGAGCAGTCCGTCGAACAGACTGACGGCTTCGTCGGTGCGGCCCAGTTTCTCGAGTGCGCTGATTCGGATCTGCCAGATGCCCTCGATCGCGCCGGAGTCTGAACTGAAACGCTCGTCGGTGCCTTCGAGAGTCTTCAGCGCCAGATCGGGCTTCGCGACGGCATCTTGCAGGTAGAGCCGGGCGAGCGAGGTCAACGCGACATACTCGGACGTCGTCAGGGCGCCGAGGACCGCCTGGTCCAGTGACTTGGATTTGGCGCTGGCAATCTCGGCCAGTGCCTTGGTGAGCACCGTCTCGGCCTCTTTGAAAAGCGGCTTGGCTTGATCGACTTTCTTCTCGCTGGCAAGGTTTTGGCCCTCGCGCAGGAGACAGAGGCCGGCCTGAGCTTGGGCCTCGGGGTAGTTGGGCGTATTGGGCTGGACGCTGCGGAAACTTTGCGCGGCCTCGAGGAACTTGCCTTCCTCCTTGAGCGCCCGGGCATCCGCCAGCTGCACGCTCCCGGCCGCACGGTGGTTGGGGAACGTGCCCACCAGGGTCTTCCCGCGCTCCGCGGCTCGCGACTTGTAGAAGGGTCGCTTTTCCTTGGCATTCAACTTCAAGTAGCAGTCCATCGAACCGGCCAGAGCGTCGGGAGATGCTTCGCCCTTCGGATAGCGTTCGAAGGTCATGTCCCAGACCAGCGAAGCCGAGTAGAAGTCGCCCTGCTTGCGGTAGATCTGGCCTAGCAAGTACATCGCGTTGGAGCCGATGTCCTGTTCCTTGGCGTTGCCCTTGGCCGCGTTGAGCGCCTGACGCGCGGCGACCATCGACTGATCGAGTCGGCCGTCGCCCATCAGGTTCTGCGCAACGCGCAAGATTTCAGCGGGGCCGAGCTTCGAGCCCGAGCTTGCGCCGATCAGCTTGACCATCAACTCGCGGCCCTTGTTGCCCCACGGCCCCTGGGGATCGAGATCGATCAGCCGCTTCGCGGTATCGCCGGCCGCGGTTGTGTCGCCGGCGCCGACTTGCAGTTCCGCCTTCTTCGCCAGCAGAGCGAAACCGGAACTAGCCGACTCCGGCTCGACTGTCTTGGTCCAGAAATCGTCGGCGGCCGCGATCGCTTCGGGGGTGCGATTCAATTCCGCGAGCAGCTGCACTTTCTGCAGCGTGACCTTCGACACGAGGTCGGCAACTTCTTCTGGGAACTGCACGCGGCCGCGCGCGTCGGCGTCGAAGCCCTCGCGCAGGCGGTCGATGATGTAGTCCCAATCCCCTAGCGCGTCGTCGCTCTTGCCGAGCAGCTTGTGCGACAGACCGATGTGGTGAATGGCCTCGAAGTTGAGCAAGCGATCTCCGTAGTCGAGGCCGAGGTCCTCGAAGGTCGTGATCGCCATGCCGAGCAGGATTTCCGCGTGCTGATCCCCCGCCGGATAGAAGCGCGCATGAAAATACTGCGTGCGCCCGAGATTGAAGAGCGCGTTCATGTACTGCACGTCGGCAGCCGGATCGTCAACACGCTTCTCGCGATAGTCCTCGAGCCGCTGCTTGAGGTCGGTCTCGGAGCGCTCGAAGGCCGACTCGCCTTCGCTGCGCAGCTTGGCCTGTTCGCCCGCGTCGGTCGACTTGGCCAGTGCCTCCGTCAGCGCCTCTCCGAGTTGACGGAAGGCGTCGGGCAGGTTGTCGCGCGTGTTGCGGCCGATCGGCGAGCGCGGGAAATCGGCGACGATCTGTTCCTTGGCCGCGATCACCTCGGCGATCGACTGCTTGCGCTTGACCGGATCGGTCTCGCGGCGCGCCAGGTCCAACTTGATATCGAGGCCGACCGCGCGCACCTCGAGCACCGACATCGGGTCGGTCTTGGGGTCCTTCTCGAGCACGTCCATCGCCTTGCCGACGCCCTGGGCCAGGTCGGTCCAGCCCTTGGAGTAGAGCTGGCGCGCGAACTCGCCGTCGTCGCGGCCGAGGATGCCGGTGCTCTGAGCCGCGGCAGGCGCAGCCAGCAGGAAAAGTCCCAGGAAAGCTGTGCGTACGTGTGTGTTCTGGTGCATCGCTTCGAGTCCGGTCACTTGGGCTTGGCAACGGCCTCGAAGCGCTTGCCTGAGCCGAAAGCGTTCGCGTACCGGTAATAGACTTCAAGCGTCAAAACGTTGATCGCGGTGGCGTAGATCGGGCCGCCCGAAAGCGACCAGCGATCGCCGGCCACCCAGCCGCCGCGTGCGCAGACTTTTTCGGTGTCGTCTTGGCTGCCGATCACCGCGTCCTGCATCGCGCGGTTCCATTGATCCCAAAAGCGCCCGCCCTGGTGGGGACTGTCGGGACCGTCGAACTGGTTCAAGGCAAGACTGCCGTAGTACCAGTAGTAGTAGTCGATCGAGAGCTTGTCCTTGCCGATCTCCGGCACGTCCTTGACCAGCTGCTGCGCAGCCTTCTCGAGGAACGGGTCGTCGATGTTGTGATCGACGAAGGTGCGGCAGAGCATCGACAGCGCGCTCATCACGCCGGTGTGGTAGCGGAAGTTGTCGCCGGGGCCGTCGACCTTGCGTCCAGCCTGGTTGCTGTGCTGGTAACCGGCGGTGCCGTCGCCGATCGAAGTCGACAGCACGAAACTCTTGCCGCCTTCGTAGGCCTCGCGCGGAACCGTGAGCCCAGAGGCTTCGGCCGACTTGAAGGCCATGATCACCCAGGTGGTCGCCGAAAGGTCGGAGTCGTAGAGCTCGTTGGTCATCGCCTTGTGTCGTTGGGCGATCTTGAGGAACTCAGGCTCCGTCTCTTTGAATTTGGTCTCGGCCTCGGCGGCCGCGGATTGCAGTTCCTTGAGCTGCTTGTCGTATTCCGGGGCCTTGAGCTTGTCCTTCTGGGCCTCGAGCTCCGCGCGCTTGGTCTTCAGTTCGTCGCGCTTGGCGAGCAGCGGCTGACGCACGGCATCCATCGCGATGCGCTGCTTTTCGATCTCGTCCCAGAGCGCCTGGACGTCAACGCGCGAGTGGTAGCGCCAGCCCCACAGGCCCTTGTTGCCATCGGGGTTGAGCTTTTGCGCGCGAACGAGCCAATCGATGGCGTTCTGGGCAGGCTCTTTCCAGGCGCGGTTGCCGTTCGAAAGTCCATAGGCTTCGCTGAGCGCGAGCGCGCAGAGCGCCTGGTTGTAGACGTGCTGATCCGGCCCAAAGGAGCCGTCGGGCTGCTGATTTTTCTTGAGCCACATCAGCCCGTTCTTGACCACGTCGCCGACGCGGATGCGCTTGGCCTGAACGGTGTCGACGAAGTTCTGCTTCGAGTCGAAGTTGTAGCCCGCGCCCAGGAAGGCCAGCAGCGATAGACCCGTCAGGCCTTGCTGCCAGTGTTCGGGAAACTTGGCGTCCTCGGCGACACACTTCGGACCTTTGACGCAGATGCCGGGCAGCGCCGCGGCGTTCCACGATCCGTCGGGCAGCTGGTGGCGCATCAGCCAGAGCAGTCCTTCGCGCACCGCTTTTTCCGTGCTTTGCGTCGGACCACCGGGACGGCCTGCATTGCCGGCGCCCACCCGGCGCGTGGCATAGACACTCGGAAGCCCGGCGCTGAAGTGCCCGGGTCCCGCGCCCGCGGCGATCGCCGTTCCGCCCGTGGCCCCGTTGCTCGAGGCGTCCAGATTGGGGTCCCCGACTTCCTTCGTCAGATCCTCGGTCGCGAGGTCCGTAGGGATGTACTGCATGTCGTGTTCATAGTCGACGACCTCCTCCTCCTCGTTCTTGGGCGGAGCCTTGCGCTCGATCGGCTCGGGCGGCTGAACGACCTCCGCCAGCTTCGAATTCAGCGTGATATTCGTCGGCGGCATGATGCCCGCCGAACGATCCTTGGCCAGATAGATCACGCTCATGACGGCGATGATCACGGCGTGCAGCGCCACGGCGATGACCACCCAAGGGGAGTTCTTGGCGGCCTGCCTGAGGAACTGGACTGGGTTGAACTGAGCCATGTGGGATTGCGATCAGGGGCGTCCGGAACGTGCCGAGGGCGACTTCGGGAGGCCTCCGTTCCAGTGAAGGGTGGCTAAGGGTAGCGTTGGGTCAAAGTTTCGTCCATGCCGTCGGTGCCCTAGTTTCTGTGGCTCCCGGCTCGCTCCAGAAGAGCCCCGGGACACGACGCTGATCGGTTCGAAATGTGCCTATACCGGCGCTTCGGGATGGTGACGCAAATCAGACCCCAGCTGCTAGCCCAAAGGTGTTGGTCGCGCCGTGACGAAGTCTTCAGGCGACGCGCACAGGGCCCGGTGGGCGATGGCCTTACTTGAACGCGTTCGCGT
The DNA here is from genome assembly GCA_043754695.1 of Planctomycetota bacterium. GTDB lineage: Bacteria > Planctomycetota > UBA1135 > UBA1135 > JADJQU01. Next base: position 27,319 of record JAYUUV010000225.1, on the reverse strand, counting down.
AGCGGTAATAGACCTCGAGCGTCAGCACGTTGATCGCCGTTGCGTAGATCGGACCACCGTTCAGCGACCAGCGATCACCCGTGACCCAGCCCCCCTTCGTGCAGGCGTCTTCGGTGCCATCCTGGGTTTCGAGCACCGCGGCCTTCATGGCCTCGTTCCACGCGCCCCAGTAGCGGCCGCCCTTGCGCGGACTGTCCGGGCCGTCGAACTGATTCAGCGCGAGACTGGCGTAGTACCAATAGTAGTAGTCGATCGACAATCGGTCCTTGGAGACCTCGGGCAGGTCCTTGACCAAGAGCTGCGCGGCCTTCTCCAGGAACGGATCCTCGATGTCGTGGTCCACGAAGGTACGGCACAGCATCGAGAGTGCGCCCAGCGTGCCGTGGTGGTATTCGAATTGGTCGCCCTTGCCCATGACGGGCCGGCCAACCCCGGAACGCGAGAGATAACCGGCCCGGCCGTCGTCGGTCGAGACCGCGAGCGCGAATTGCTTGCCTCCCACATAGGCCTCGCGCGGAACCTTGAGGCCGGCCGCTTCGGCCGACTTGAAGGCCATGATCACCCAGGTGGTCACGGACAGGTCGGAGTCGTAGAGCTCGGGAATCACGCGCTGCAGTCCGGCGGTGACTTCCTGAATCTCCGGTTTCAATGCGTCGAGCGCGACTTCGTTCGCTTTGAGCTGGTCCTCGATGCCTTCGAGCGCCTGCGCAAAAGCCTTGGGCTTCGCCTTGTCCTTGCCGGCGATCAGTTCCGCACGCGCGCGCGCCAGTTCTTCTTTCGCGGCGTCTAGCGGCGCCTTCCGCGCCTGGACCGCGGCCGCCCGCGAATCGAGTTCGTCCTTGAGCGCCTGGACGTCGGCGCGCGAGTGGTAGCGCCAACCCCACGCAGCGCTCGTGCCGTCCGGATTCTGCTTCTGCGCACGCACCAGCCAGTCGATCGCGCGCTGGGCCGGCTCTCTCCAGAGCAGGTTGTGCGATTGCCCGTAGGCCTCGCTCAGCGCAAGCGCGCAGATCGCCTCGTTGTAGACGTGCTGATCGGGCCCGAACGAACCGTCGGCTTGCTGATGGCTCTTCAGCCATTTCAGGCCGCTCTTGACCGACTCGCCGAAGAAGAGCTTCTTCGCTTGCACGGTGTCGACCACGAACTGCTTGGAGTCGAAGTTGAAGCCCGCGCCGAGAAAAGCGAGCAGCGAGAGGCCGGTCAGGCCCTGCTGCCAGAACTCGGGGAACTTCTCCGACGCGAGCACGCAGCTCTTGCCATTGACGCAGCAGCCCGGAAGATCGCTCGCATTCCAAGAACCGTCCACCTGCTGGTGACGGAGCAGCCAGATCAAGCCGAGGCGCACGCCTTGTTCCGTGTGCTGTGTCGGGCCATCGTGGCCGCGACCGACGTGCGGCATTTCGCCGTTGCCGCGGCCGGTGTATGGACTGGTGCGATTTCCGAAATTGCCGGGACCATTGCCCGCGGGAATGGAACTGCCCCCGCCGGCGTCCCCGTCGGAATTCGAATCGGGAAGGCCAACCTCTTCAGCCAGATTGGGACTGGCCTCCTGCGGCGTGTAGTCCGGAGGAATCGGGTTGTCGACCACCTCGGCCGGGACGTTTTCTTCCGGAGCTCTGCGCTCGGGCACGGCAGGCGGTTCGACCACGACCGGAGCGGGAGGCGACACACCAATACCCAAGGGGCATTCGATCGTCGGTACGACCCGCCCGCCAGCGAGATAGTTCACGCTCAATGCAGCGATGATCACGACATGCAACGCGAGCGCCATGACGACCCAGGGGGAATTCCTGGCGAGCTGGCGGATCCATCGGAACGGATTGAACTGAGCCATCCTGGGACGACCTCGTGCACGTAGTGGGTGGGCCGCGAACATTTCCCGCAGAGCGGTGCTGCGGGGTAATTGGCGCCGACCGGCGGCGCGCAGTGCATAGATCCACTGCTCAGCGTCGTGACGGTTCTGCTCGCGAAATTTCCGCAGGGACAGGATTCCTGAGGATTCCGCCCTGGCATGCGTGGTTGCAACGCGCTCGCGGAACAGCGAAGTCCACGGGGTAGACTCTTGCTTGCGCCATGTCCCCCATCCGTCGCCTCAAGTCGCTCGCCCGCAACAGCCTGCCCGAGTCCTGGCGCCAGCGCGCGCGCCACTGGCTCGACCTGCTGGACACGGAATGGCATTTTCGGACTTCGCGCCGCCGCATCCGCGCCGAGTTGGAGCGCCTGCGCCACATTCCGCGCGGCCTGCACGTCGAGGGCACGAACACCTGCAATGCAGAATGCGTCTTTTGCGCCTATCCGCAAATGGAACGCAAGAAGATGGTCATGTCGCAGGAGTTGTTCGAGCGCGTGGTCCGCGATTACCTCGCCATGGGCGGCCAGCACGTCTCGCTGACACCGATCGTCGGCGATCCGTTCGTCGATCGCTTCCTCTTCGAGCGGCTCGATTTCCTGATGGCGCAGAGCCAAGTGCGCGGGATCAGCTTCTATACGAACGCGATCCTGATGGGCGCCGAGAAGTCCGAGCGCTTGATGGCCTACGCCTCCAAGTTGCACGTGCACGTTTCCTGGGGCGGCTTCGACGAAGCGACCTGGAACACGATCATGGGCGTCAAGAAATTCGGGCAAGCGCGCGACGCCGTGCTCGCCTTCCTCGAGACCAAAGAGCGCACGCAGTCGAAGATTCCGTTCACGCTGGCGCTGCGCTGCCCGTGGCCGGGCGTGAAGAACGAGTTGCAGAAAAAACTCGAGGACTACGCGCGACGCGGTCTGCTCGAGATCGCGCCGATGGAAGACTACGACTCGTGGGCCGGCAAGGTCACGCCCGAGGCGCTCGGCGCTGTCGGCTTGCGGCCGCGCGTGATGCCCTACAAACGCGGCGCCTGCGAACTTTTGTTCACCAAGCCCGTGGTGCTCGCCGACGGCCGCGTCAACGCCTGCGCCTGCCGCGATGTCGAAGCAGAATTGATCGTCGGCAATGTCAACGACGAAGCGCTGTCGAAGATCTGGGCCGGCTCGGCGATCAGCGAACTGATCGAGCGCCACGAACGCGGCGACTATCCTGACGTCTGCAAGCGCTGCACCTATTTCGTCAGCGTCTACAACTCGCGCAAGTCGCGCACCTTCAGCCAGGACGGGGCGCTGGCCGGCAACTGGGCCGAGGACTGAGCATGGCTGAACGCCCGCTTTTCCACTGCGCCTTCGCCGTCCACGACCTGGCCGCGACGCGCGACTTCTACAGCGGATTGCTCGGCTGCGAAGAAGGCCGCAGCGCCGAGCGCTGGGTCGACTTTTCGCTCTTCGGCCACCAGCTCTCGGCGCACCTTGTCGAGGGCATCCGGGCGCGCAACGCGACCAACCCGGTCGACGGCGACGACGTGCCGATCCCCCACTTCGGCCTGATCCTCGCCTGGCAGGACTGGCAGGCCCTGGCCGAGCGCCTGCGCGGCCGCAAAGTCAGCTTCGTGATCGAGCCGCACGTGCGCTTCGTCGGCAAGGCCGGCGAGCAGGCGACCATGTTCCTCAAGGATCCAAGCGGCAACGCGCTCGAGTTCAAGGCCTTCGAGGACCAAGGCCAGATCTTCGCGCGCTGATTTTCTTTCGCTTCGGCCAAAAAAATCCGTGCGATTGCATGCTTGAAGTGCAACCGGCGTGCGGTCCAATCGGTCGCTGTGTTCGTGACCCGCTCCAATCCCAGTTCAAGCGTGCCCGCGCCCCTGGCCGAGGCCATCCGGCGGACGTTTGGCTACACCAGCCTGCGTCCGTTGCAGGCCGAGGCCATGAACGCCGCGCTCGAAGGCCGCGACGCGCTGGTCGTGCTGGCCACGGGCGCCGGGAAGAGCCTGTGTTACCAGGGTCCGGCGCTGATCCTGCCCGGCCTGACCGTCGTGGTCAGCCCGCTGATTTCCCTGATGAAGGACCAGGCCGATGGCCTGGTCGGCAACGGGGTCGCGGCCGCGATGCTGACCAGCGCCCAGGACGCCGGCGAAAAACGCCTGGTCCGCGAACGGCTGAACGATAAGGGCCTGCGCATCCTTTTCGTCGCGCCCGAACGGCTCCTGCTCGAAGGTTTCTTCGAAGAATTGCTGGCCGCCGGATTGTCGTCGATGGTGATCGACGAAGCCCACTGCATCAGTCACTGGGGCCACGACTTCCGGCCCGAGTACCGCCAGATCGGCGAACTGCGCCGGCGCTATCCGCATCTGCCGGTGCAGGCCTACACCGCGACCGCCACGCCCGCGGTGCGCGAGGACATCGCCAAGGAACTGTGCCTGCGCGATCCGCTGCTCTTGGTCGGCACCTTCGACCGCTCGAATTTGACCTATCGCTTCCAGCCGCGCGCCGATGTGTTCGCCCAGACGCTGGGCGTGATCCAGCGCCATCCCGAGCAGGCCGGCATCGTCTACTGCCTGCGCCGCAAGGACGTCGACGAACTCGCCCGCGATCTGGCGGCCGCGGGCGTGCGCGCGCTGCCCTACCACGCCGGGCTTTCCGCGGAAGTGCGCGCCAAGAACCAGGAAAAATTCCTGAGCGAGCGCATCGACGTGATCGTGGCCACGATCGCCTTCGGCATGGGCATCGACCGCAGCGACGTGCGCTTCGTCGTGCACGCGAGCCTGCCCAAGGGCATCGAACAGTACAGCCAGGAATCAGGCCGCGCGGGCCGCGATGGACTCGCCGCCGAGTGCGTGATGCTGTATTCGGCCGCGGACTATCACGGCTGGAAAGGACTGATGACGCGCAGCGCCGAAGAGGCGACGGCCGCCGGCGCTTCGAACGCGATCGCCGAACTCGAAGCTTCGCTGACGCGGCTGGGTCAAGTGCTCTCGTTCGCCAGCGGCGCGGTCTGCCGGCACAAATACCTGGTCGAACATTTCGGCGAGCGCTGGAGCTCGAAGCCCGAGGGCTGCGGCGCCTGCGACGTATGTCTTGGCGAATTGCGCCCGATCGACGATCCGAAAATCGTCGCGCAGAAGATCCTTTCGTGCGTGGTGCGCTGCGAGCAGCGCTACGGCGCGGCGCAGATCGCCGACGTGCTGCGCGGCGCGAACACCGAGCGCGTGCGCCGCGCGAACCACGACAAACTTTCGACCTACGGCTTGTTGCGCCAGAACGAGGCGCGCGAAATCCGCCACTGGATCGATCAGCTGGTCGCGCTCGAACATTTGCGCGTCGCCAACGGCGAATACCCGACGCTTTTCCTTTCGCAGACCGGCGTCGAAGTCATGCGCGGCGAGCGCGGCGTGGTGCTTTTCGCGCTGCCGAAGTTGTCCAAGGCTTCGAAGACCAAGCAGAGCGTCGCGGCGGTCGCGGGGCTTTCTACCGAAGCCGGCGCGCTCGAGACGCAACTGTTCGAACGTCTGCGCGCGCTGCGCCGGCGACTGGCCCAGGAAAAGGGCGTGCCGCCGTACCTGATCTTCAACGACCGCACGCTGGCCGAACTCGCCGCGCGCCGGCCGAAGACCGCCGCGGAGTTCCGCCAGGTCAAGGGCGTCGGCGATCGCAAGGCCGAGGAACTCGGCGAGATCTTCCTCGACGAAATCGCGATTGCCTCAGAGGCCTGAGCGACCGATCCGCGTCTTGCCGCAGCCCTCGCCGCGACACGTCCGCGCTACCCGCCCTTGGCCTTCTCGACCGGCGGCTTCTCGACCTTCTTCGGTTCCTTCTTGGGCACGCCGAAGACTTTGTCGTAGCGGTAATAGACTTCCATGCTGAGGCAGTTCACCGCCGTCGAGTAGACGCGCCCACCGGCAGCCGACCAGGGATCGATCGGGTCCCAGGAACCGAGTCGGTCCTCGTCAACCTTGTTGTTCTGGTGGTCGAGGCAGGCGGTCTTCAGCGCCGCATTCCACTTGTCCCAGCGCTGTCCGCCGACCTGGAACATCGACAGCGAGCCGTAGTACCAGTAGTAGAAATCGATGTCGCCCGTGTCCTTCTCCCACATCGGAACTCGGGCCGCGAGCAGGTCGGCGCCCTTGTCGATCATCGGATCCTTGTCGGCATCGTGCTCCGAGAAGATGCGCACGAGGATGCCGACGGCCGTCAGCGCTTCGCTCCTCTCCGCGGGGAAGAGCTGCATCATTTCGTTCAGACGCGAAGGTGCGGTGCCGCGCTCGGTGTAGCCCGTGCGGCCGGTCGCCTCATCGGTCATCTCGGTGATGAAGTTCATCGCGCTCTTGAAGGCTTCTTCGTCGATCTTGAGACCGGACATCTTCGCACTCTTGAGCGCCATGATCATCCAGCCCGTGACCGACGTGTCGTTGTCGCCATCCGGCGGGAACGCGTAGCGCCAGGCCGAGTACGGATTCTGCGCGCGCAGGATGAAGTTGATGCTCTTCTGCGCCGGCTCCTTGAACTGCCGTTCGCCGGTCATGCCGTACGCTTCGGTCATTGCCAGCGCGGCGCAGGCGTGGTCGTACATGAAGTGCTGGCCGATGCGCTGGCCGATGCAACCGTCTTCGTCCTGTTGGCTGCGCAGGTACTTGAGCCCGTTCTTGACGGTCTCGCGGTAATAGCCTTCTTGGTGCGTCTGATTCGCACCGAGGAAACACAAGAGCGCGAGTCCGGTGACGCCGATGTCGTGGGCCGACGAGCCAGGTCCGTCGCAGGGTGTGCCCTTGCATTGCGCCGAGAAACCCGCGCAGTCCCAGTGCCCGTCGGGCGACTGGTGGTTGCGCAGCCACTTGAGCGCGTTGTTGACCGCGTCTTCGGTCTTCCTGCCGCCCGGACCACCACCACCGCCTTGACCACCGCCCCCGCCGCCCCGGCCGCCGCCGCCCAGGCGACGGGAGCTGAACGGAGAGACGGAACCGAAGTGTCCTTCCTTGCCGGCGCCGATCGCGGTGCCGCCGGTCGCGCCACTGGGCTTGTCCCAGGTCGCGTCAGGGTCGGGGTTGAACTCGCCAGCCTCCTTGCTCCAGTCGACTTCTTCGGTGGCCTCGGTAATGCGACCGGCTAGGGCCTCCGGAACATAGTCCGGGTCGAGGTTGACGGGACCCTCTTGTTCGTCCGGAGGTACCTCGCGGTCGGGAATCGCCGGCGGCACCTCGACCGGCGGCGGCAGATCTATGCCCACCGCCATCGAGATCGGGATGTTCTGGATCGGCACCTCGTGACCCGGCCGCGCGATGGCAAGGATCGTGAACAGCAGCACGTGCAGCAGGAGCGCGATCGTCAACCACGGCGAGTTCTGGAAGCACTTGCGAATGAAGTTCTGCGTGGCCAGCTCTTCAGCCGCCGGTTCGCCTTCGACTTCGGGTTCGGGGTTCAGAGCCATTGGGAATTCCGGGGGCTTTCAGTGCGTGATGGAGGCGACGAAGGAGGCTGGGAAACGATGGCGTCGAATGTTGCGGAGCCGTGCGGACATGGCGGATCGTAATCCGTCCTCAGACAGCAGGGGCCGACTCCGAGGGGACGCTGAAGTGTGGGACTGCAGCGAAACAGGTCGGGTCGAGGTCAGCATGCTGTGGGCACCATATAGCCTAGCACCCCACTCCTGGCCAGACTACCGTTGATTCACCGGGCCGAGCCGGGCGCGAGGCAGAAGGATCGCGAGTTGCGCCGGCCGTCCGCGGGCCGCTTGCCCCTTGGTGAAGCCAGGCGGTCGCAGCGCACGGCGGGCGGCTCGAAATCGAGCGCGGAGGGTGAACCGCAATCAGGCCTGCGCCTGAACCGTGGCGAGCAGCTTCGAGACACTCTGCTTCGCATCGCCGAACAGCATCAGGGTGTTTTCCCGGTAACAGAGCGGGTTGTCGACGCCCGCGTAACCGGCGTTCATCGAGCGCTTGAGCATGACGACCTTGCTAGCTTTCCAGACCTCGAGCACCGGCATGCCGTAGATCGGGCTCGAAGCGTCGTCGAGGGCGCTGGGGTTGACGATGTCGTTGGCGCCGATGATCACCGCAACGTCTGTCTTCGGAAAATCGGCGTTGATCTCCTCCATCTCCTTGACGATTTCATAGGAGACGCCGGCCTCGGCCAGCAGCACGTTCATGTGGCCCGGCAGACGGCCCGCCACCGGGTGGATCGCGTAGTGGACGGTGACCCCGCGCTTCTGCAGCTGCTCGGTGATCTCCTTGACCACATGCTGGGCCTGGGCGACGGCCATGCCGTAGCCGGGCACGAAAATCACGTGCTTGGCGTGCAGCAAGAGATCGCCAACCTCGTCCACGTTCGTCTCGCGCACCGTGCCGACCGCGCCCGCGGCGGCGAGCGCTGGTTTTCCGCCCTCGGTGCCGAAACCGCCGAAGATCACGTTCCAGATGGAACGGTTCATCGCCTCGCACATCACGTAGCTCAGGATCGCGCCCGAGGCGCCGACCAGCGCGCCGGTGACGATCAACAGATCGTTCGAGAGCATGAAGCCGGCGGCTGCCGCGGCCCAGCCCGAGTAACTGTTGAGCATCGAGACCACCACCGGCATGTCGCCACCGCCGATCGCAGCGACGAGGTGCACGCCGAGCAGGCTCGCGAGCACGGTCACGACCAGCAGGCAGTTGAGCGCGGTCGCGGGCTCGGCGGGAATCCCGATCACCGACGCCACGACGGCGCCTAGGACGAGCGCGAGGTTCAGGAAGTGGCGCGCCGGCAAGAGCAGCGGCCGGCCGCTGAGCGAACCGCGCAGCTTCAGGAAGGCCACGATCGATCCCGTGAATGTGATCGCGCCGACGAACACGCCGATGAAGACTTCGAGGACGTGGGTCAGGCCGCCCGAGGCATCTTCGGGCCCCTTCATCTGCGTCGCGATGCCGACGAGCACGGCGGCCAGGCCGACGAAGCTGTGCAGCATCGCGACCAGTTCGGGCATCTGGGTCATCGCGACCCGCGCGGCCAGCACGGCACCGATCAGGCAACCGACGATGATCGCCCCGGCAAGCAGGCCGTAGGTCGAGGCGGCGGCCGGTCCGTGGCCAAGCGATTCCTGGGAGAAAAGCAGCGCGCCGGTGACGACGATGGCGAGCAGCATCCCGAGCGTGCCCATCAAGTTCCCGCGCCGCGCGCTGGACGGCTGACTGAGCCCCTTGAGGCTCATGATGAAGAGCAAACTCGCGAGGACGTAGGTGGCGTTGGCGAAAGTGATCGTCATGGCGCGCGGCTACTTCCGAAACATCTTCAACATGCGATGCGTGACCAGGAAGCCGCCGGCGACATTGATCGCGGCGACCAATACGGCGATTGCGCCGAGCACCTGAGGAATGCCGAGCGTCGGTCCGACGGCCAGCAACATTCCGCCGATCACGATGATCCCGGAGATCGCGTTGGTCACGCTCATCAGCGGAGTGTGCAGGGCCGGAGTCACGTTCCAGATGACGTGCCAGCCGACGACCACCGCCAACAGCAGAACCGTGAAGTGCGGCAGGACCTGCGGCGGCGCGCTGATTCCGACGAGCGCGAGCAATCCCGCGAGCGCCACGAATCCCAGACGCGCAGGCCAGGGCGACGCGATCTTCTTCGGCGGCGCCTTCGACGCGCTGAGTGCGGGCTTGGGCGGCTGCGGCGCCGCCGCGCGCACCTCGGACTTGGGCGGCGGCCACATGAGCTTGCCCTCGTGCAGCACGAGCATGCCGCGCTGGACCTCGTCTTCGAGGTTGAGCACGAAGCGGCCGTCCTTCACGAGTTCTTCGAGCACGTTGTAGACGTTGGTCGCGTACAACTCGCTCGCCTGCGTCGCCATGCGGCTGGTCAGATCGGTCAGGCCGACGATGATCACGCCGTATTTCTCGACGATCTGATCGCGCTCCGTGAATGCGCAATTCCCGCCTTGCTCCGCCGCGAGGTCGACGATCACGGAACCCGCGTGCATCTCGACCACCGCGCCCGCGGTGATGAGTTGCGGCGCGGTCTTGCCGGGAATCAGCGCGGTCGTGATGACGATGTCGGCGTCCTTGCAGTGCTTGGTGAGGAACGCCTGCTCCGCCGCGAGGTAGGCGTCGGACATCTGCTTGGCGTAACCGCCTTCGCCCTCGCCGTGTTCCTCGAATTCGAACTTCAGGAACTGGCCGCCGAGGCTTTCGATCTGCTCGCGAACCGCCTCGCGCGTGTCGAAGGCTTTGACCACGGCGCCGAGCGCGCGCGCCGCGGCGATCGCCGCAAGACCCGCGACTCCGGCGCCCACGATCAGCACGTTGGCCGGGCGCATGCGGCCGGCGGCCGTGATCTGGCCGCCGAGCATGCGACCGTAGCGGTTCGCGCCTTCGAGCACGGCCTTGTAGCCGGCGATGTTCGCCATGGCCGACAGCGCGTCGAGTTTCTGCGCGCGCGTGATGCGCGGCACGGCGTCCATCGCCAGCACCGTCGCCCTGCGCGCGGCCAATTGTTGGATGAGCGGCGCGTTCTGACCCGGCCACAGGAACGAGATCAGCCGGCTGCCCTCGCGCAGCATGTCGGCCTCGTGTCGGCCAAGCTTCGGATTCAGTTCCGGAGCCCGCACCTTCAGGATCAAGTCCGCTTCGGCCCACAGCGCCGCGGCATCCGCGACGATGCGCGCACCCGCTTCGGCGTAGGACTGATCGTGAAAACTGGCCGCTTCGCCGGCGCCGCTTTCGATGAGCACCTCGACGCCGAGCTTGACGAGCTTGGTGACGGTCAAGGGCACGGCCGCCACGCGCCGTTCGCCGGCATGGACCTCTTTGGGAATGCCGATCTTCAGTTTGGGGGAGTCGATGTTCGCCACTCTGCTGGTTCCCGGTCCGGTCTGCCGGAGTTAAGGCCGGGCATCTTAGTTACCGGCGAGGCCGAGCGCTCGCATCGGTCCAAGGATTCGCGCGTCGGCTACAGAAAGATGCCGGTGACGCAAGCCACCAGGCAGGTCGCGAGCAGCCCGGCGATCATCGCGCGGAAGGCGAGCCTGGCGAGATCCGAGCGCCGTTCCGGGGCCAGCGCGCTGTAGCCGCCGATCTGGATGCCGATGCTGGCCAGGTTCGCGAAGCCACACAACGCATAGGAAGCGAGCAGCCGGCCGCGTTCGCTCAGCCACTGCGGATCGGCCTTCAGCATTTCGCTCATGTGCGTATACGCGTAGAGCTCGGTGAAGACCGTCTTGCTGCCGAGCAGGCCGCCGACCTTGTGCACATCGTCCATGGGCACGCCGATCGCCCAGGCCAGCGGCGAAAAAACCCAGCCCAGGATTTGTTCCAGGCTCAAGGGCGTCTCCAGCACCAAGGAGCTCGACCAGCCGATGCCGGCGTCGAGCATCCAAGTCAGGGCGACGAACACGATCAGCATGGCGCCGACGTTCACGGCCAGTCGCGCACCATCGCTCGTGCCCGCCGCCAGGGCTCCGAGCAGATTGTCGGAGCTGCGCGGGATTTCGATCTGCGACGCGCCCGCGGTCTTTTGCGCTTCGGTCTCGGGCAGCACCAGCTTGGCGATGATCAGCGACGCCGGCGCGCACATGACGCTGCAGGCGATCAGGTGACCGCCGATTCCCGGCACGTAGTCCTGGAGCATGACCACGTACGCCGCGAGCACGCCCCCCGCCGTGGTGGCGAAGCCTGCGACCATGCAGGCGTTCAGCTCGCTCATCGTCAAAAGCGCGATGTAGGGCTTGATCACCAGCGGCGCCTCGGTCTGGCCGACGAAGATGTCGGCGACCGTCGAAAAGCTCTCGGCCCCGCTCGTACCCAGCGCGCGCGAGAGGAAGCGCCCCATCCAGCGCACGATGAACGGCATGACCCGCAGGTAATAGAGCAGCGAGGTCAACGCGGCGAAGAAGAGGATCGTCGGCAGGATCTTGAAGGCGAAAATGAATCCGGCCGGCTGCCCCGGCTGCGCCAAGGATCCGAAAACGAACTGCGCGCCGTGGTCGGCGAAACCGATCAGCCCGTCGATGCCCGTATTCGCCCAGACAAAGAGGATTCTGGCCGGCGTCTTGAGCACGATCACAGCCGCGACGAGCAGCAGACCGAATCCGACTCCGACCGTGCGCCAGTTCACATGCCGACGCTTGCCCCGCGGGCAGATCGCGAACGCGATCCCCATGATGATCAACGCGCCAAGAGCACTTCGCAGTTGGTCCATGGGTGTCGGGTGGCTGTACGATGCCAGACGAGTTGCTCCGGAGCGAGGCCTTAGCTCGCAGGATCCCAGCAAGACGATTCGGCCAAGTGCCGGGAATGAGCGCACGATTCACAGTTCTCGACGCGACGGTGCTGGTCGCCTATCTGGTCGGCACTACGCTGCTTGGCCTGTGGGTAGGCCGCCGGCAAAAGGACGCCAAGGACTACTTCGTCGCCGCGCGCGCGATTCCCTGGTGGGCGGTCATGTTCTCGATCGTCGCCACGGAGACCAGCGCGCTGACCTTCATTTCGATTCCTGGGCTCGCCTACATCGGGAACCTCGGATTTCTGCAGGTCGCGGGGGGCTACATTCTCGGCCGGATCGTCGTGGCCTATGCCCTGCTGCCACGCTACTTCCAAGGCGAAATCGTCACGGCCTATGCGCTTTTGGAGCAGCGCTTTGGAATCGCCACGCGCCGCGCGACCTCGATCGTTTTCATGCTGACCCGCGCCGCGGCAGACGCCGTGCGAGTGTTCGCGACCGCGATCCCTGTCGCCCTGATTCTTGGCGAGCGCGTGCCCAGCGCGGCGCTGATGCCCGCGGCGATCGTGATCCTCGGCGCGCTGACAATCGTCTACACCTGGCGCGGCGGCATGCGCGCGGTGGTCTGGACCGAACTCGTCCAGGCGAGCGTGTATATCTTCGGAGGCCTGTCCGCGCTGGTGCTGCTCGGCAATTCCGCGCAAGGAGGCTGGAGCGCGATTCTTTCGTCGGCCGGTGCCCAGGGGAAGTTGCAGTTCTTCGACGCCTACACCGGCCTCGATCGTGCGCACACGATCTTCGCCGGCCTGATCGGCGGAGCCTTCCTGGCCATGGCTTCGCACGGCGCCGATCAGCTGATCGTGCAACGATTGCTGTCCGCGCGCTGCCTCAAGGACGCGCAACGCGCCGTGATCGGCAGCGGAATTGTCGTCGCCTGCCAGTTCGCGCTCTTCCTTTTCATAGGTATCGGCCTGTTCGTGCACTACCAGGGCAGAGTCTTCGCCACACCGGATGCGGTCTTCCCGACGTTCATCGTCGAGGAGATGCCGAGCGGGCTGGTCGGGCTTTTGATCGCGGCCATCGTCGCCGCGACCATGAGCACGCACTCCGCCGCGATCAACTCGCTTGCCGCGGCGACCACGCACGACATTTATTTGCCGTTGACCGCGCACCCGGCCGATGAAGCGCGCACGCTGCGCGCGGGCAAGCTTTTCGCGCTGGCCTGGGGCGTGCTGCTCACCGCCGGCGCGCTGCTCTTCAAGCAGCAGGGCACACCGGTCGTCGTGCTCGCACTGGGAATCGCGTCGTTCACGTATGGCGGTCTGCTCGGCACTTTTTTTCTCGGCAACTTTTGGCCGCGCGCCGTGCAGCGCGATGCGCTCACGGGACTTGGCATCGGCATCGTCGCGATGGTCTTCGTCGTTTTCGCGAGCCAGCTTTCCGCCACCTATCCAGCGCTCGCGCAAGCGCTGGGCCCGTTCGCGCGTGTGGCCTGGCCCTGGTACGTGCTGATCGGGACTTCGATCACGGTGGCGGTCGGCGTGCTCTCATCGCTCACTCACCGCAGGCCGCGCGCCGACAATTCCGCACTTCAGGAACGAGCCTGAATCCGATCGACAGCCGCGCGCGGCTCGAGCGCAGCGTTGCGAATCCGCAGGCCACGCTTCCAATTCGGCGCCGCTACTCGCCGTGCGCGTCGGGCATGCGCAAGACGTCTCCAGCCATGTCGTCGACCACGTGCAGATCTTCGCGCCGGAATTCTCCCTCCCAGCGCGCCATCACCGCGGTGGCCAGGCAGTTGCCGACCAGGTTGATCGAAGTGCGCGCCATGTCCATCAACGCGTCGACGCCGAGGATCACCGCCACGCCCTGCAGCGGCAGGCCGAACGAAGCCAGTGCGCCGGATAGGATCACCAGCGAAGCGCGCGGCACGGCGGCGACGCCTTTGCTGGTCAGCATCAGCGTCAACATCATGATCAGCTGCTGCGAGAGCGGCATGTCGATGCCCGCTGCTTGCGCCACGAAAATGGAAGCGAGCGCGAGATACAGCGTGCTACCGTCGAGGTTGAACGAATAGCCCGTCGGCATCACGAAGGCGACGATGCGGCGCGGGACGCCGAACTTTTCCATGGCCTGCATGGCCTGCGGCAGCGCGGCCTCGGAGGACGCGGTCGAAAAAGCGATCAACGCCGGCTCCTTGACCGCGACGATGAATTGGCGCAGGGGAACCTTGAACAAGAGTGCGATCGGAACGAGCACGAGCAGCACGAAAACAATCAGCGCGCCATAAAGCGTCAGCACCAGCAGGCCGAGGTTCTTGAGCACGCCCAGGCCGCTGTTGGAAACGGTGACCGCGATCGCCGCGCCGATGCCGAAGGGCGCAAAAGCCATCACGATGCCGACGAACTTGAACATCACCTCGGACAGGCTCTCGAGCACGGCGAGCATGATCCGCTTCGGCTCGCCCTTCACGCGCGCCAGGGCCACGGCGAAAAGGATGGCGAAGAAGACGACCTGCAGCACTTCGTTGGCGGCCGCCGCTTCGAAGAAGCTCTGCGGCACGGTGTGTTCCAAGACGCCGCCCAGGGTGACTTTCTTTTGCGCGAACTGCAGACCGGCTTCGGCCGAGACACCCTCGAGCGTGATGCCGACCCCGGGCTTGATCCAGTTGACGGCGATCAGCCCCACCGCAAGCGCCAAGGTCGTGACGACTTCGAAGTAGACGATCGAGCGCAGCGCGAGCTTGCCGACCTTCTTCATGTCGTCGCCGTGACCGGCGATGCCGATGACCAGCGTGCTGAACAAAAGTGGGACGATCAGCGACTTGATCATCCGCAGGAAGATGTTCGAGAGCGGCTTGAGCTCGGCGGCAGCCGTGGGGAAGTAGCTGCCGATGGCGATGCCGATCAGCATCGAGATCAGGATCCACTGCGTCAGCGAGGGGCGCTTGCGAAGGAGGGTGCTCAAGTTTCGGCGTGCGTGGAGGCGGGCCTTGGATCTGTGCACACCCTAGCGCCCATGGCTTTGATGTCGAGCAGGCCTCGGGCTCGCTCGCGAAAGCCCGGCCCAGAGAGTCCTGGAGATCGGTCCCGGCTATTCGAACTCGATCCTCAGGCCGGACCGACGAAGCGGACGTGCCGGGCCCGGCCTCGAATTCGGAAGGAACGCGCCGAAACCGCGCAGCCAGTCGCGGGTTCTACCCGTCACAAGCCCCAGATCCGACTTCCGCAGTCAGCGAGCCTGATTTCGGAAAGGGTCTGGTGGGCAGATTCGAGGAGCTTCCGTCCGTCCAAGGGACCGCGTGGCCGCAATTCCCGCGATCCTGCGCGCGACGAGCGCTCCAAAGTCTGTCCCCGGCGCGCCTCGCGGGACCTCCTGATAACCGCGGGGCGCTCCGGCGCTCCTTGCGGCACGCAGGGCGGAGGGCGAGAATCGCCGCGATGCGTCTTCTGCGACTTCGGGTGAACGGGGACAACGTCCCGGTGGCGGCGCCGAGCCATTGGACATTGCTCGAAGTGCTGCGCTATGCGCTCGGACTGACCGGCTCCAAGCAGGGTTGCGACAAGGGCGACTGCGGGGCCTGCACGGTGCTGCTCGACGGCAAGCCGCAACTCGCTTGCCTGACACTCGCCGCTCTGGCCGAAGGCCACGAAGTCACGACCATCGAGGGTCTGATGCCCGCGCATATTCGCGACGGCGGGCAGGGCGCGGACCCGATCCAGAATGCCTTCGATCGCTGCGGTGCGCTGCAGTGCGGCTTTTGCCAACCGGGGATGATGCTCTCGGCGCGCGCGTTGCTCCAAAGAACCCCGCGGCCGACGCACGCACAGATCCAGCAGGCGCTGGCCGGCAATCTGTGCCGCTGCACGGGCTACACTCAGATCCTCCAGGCGGTCGAACTCGCCGTCGCGGAAGCGGGCGGCCCCCAGCCCGTGGCGTGCGATTGGCGCGCCGCTTCGACGCAGGCAATCAAGCAGGACGACTGATGGCCGCGCGCGACAATCACGGCAATGGACCGCCCTGGGGCGAATCGTTCAACGTTGTCGGCAAGCCGCTGCGCAAGGTCGACGGTCTTTCGAAAGCGACTGGCGCCGCGGTCTACACCGACGACATCCAGTTGCCGGGCATGCTGCACGCAAAGACGCTGCGCTCGCCCCATCCTCACGCGAACATCCGCAGCGTCGACACTTCGAAAGCGCGCGCGCTGCGCGGCGTGCACGCGGTGATCACGGGCGCGGACATGCCGATCAAATACGGCGTGATTCCCTGGACCCAGGACGAAAACGCGCTGGCCGTTGACAAAGTGCGCTTCATCGGCGATCCGGTCGCGGCTGTCGCGGCAGTCGACGAGGACACCGCGAACGCCGCGCTCAAACTGATCGCGGTCGAGTACGAGGTCCTGCACGCGTTCCTCGATCCGTTCGAAGCGCTCGTGCGCCACGATCCGGCGATCCACGAGGGCCGCAAGGAAGGCAATATCTCGAAGAACGTGCGCCTGGAATTCGGCGCGGTGGACGAGCTGGCGCGAACTTCGCATCTCGTGCTCGAAGACGAGTACTCGTTCCACGGCTCGACCCACGCGCCGATCGAGCCGCACTGCGCCGTGGCGACGTACTCCGCCGACGGACTTTTGACTTTGTGGTCGGCGACGCAGATCACGCACTACGTGCATCGCGCGCTGGCGCAGGTCCTGGAACTGCCGGCGCAAAAAATTCGCGTGATCCAGCCCTGCCTCGGCGGCGCGTTCGGCGGCAAGTCGGATCCGTTCAGCCTTGAATTCTGCGTCTCGAAGCTCGCCATGCTCACCGGCCGGCCGGTGAAAATGCTCTACACGCGCGAAGAAGTTTTTTACGCGCACCGCGGCCGCCATCCGATGTTCCTGAAGTACCGCACGTCGGCTTCGAGCGACGGACGGATCACCTCGGTGGACGCGAAGATCGTCATCGATGGCGGCTCCTATTCGAGCTTCGGCCTGGTCACGACGTATTACGCGGGCCAACTGCTGACCGGCCCCTACGATTTCCCGAGCTACCGCTTCGATTCGACGCGCGTGTTCACGAACAAGCCGCCCTGCGGACCCAAGCGCGGCCACGGTTCGGTGCAGCCGCGTTTCGCTTTCGAAGTCCAGCTCGATCAGATCGCTGAACGATTGAGCATCGATCCGATCGAAATCCGTCGGCGCAACTTCCAGGGCAGTCAGACGAAGACCGTCAACGGACAACGCATCACGTCCAACGGTTTCCTCGAATGCCTGGCCTATGTCGAGCGCGCGTCCGACTGGAAAAAGAAGCGCGAATCTCTGCCTTTCGGCCGCGGTCTTGGCGTCGCGGGCTCGATGTACATCTCGGGCACCAATTATCCGGTGTATCCGAACAAGCTGCCGCAAGCCGGCGTGCAGTTGAAACTCGATCGCTCCGGCCTGGTCACGGTCTTCACCGGCGGCAACGACATCGGTCAAGGTTCCAATTCGATGTGCGCGTACATCGTCGCCGAGGAACTCGGTGTGCCGGTGGAGCACGTGCGCGTGGTCGCCGCCGACACCGATTTGTGCCCGGTCGATTTGGGCGCGTACTCGAGCCGAGTCACGTTCATGGTCGGCAACGCGACCATCGATGCCTGCCGCAAGCTGCGCGCGCAGATCGTCGCCGCGGTCGCGAAGCATTGGCAGGTCGATGCCGCGCGCGTGCGCCTGATGCCCGGCGTGGTGATCGATCTCGAGGATCCGGAAAAGTCGCTCTCAACCGTCGCGGCTTTCCACATCGCCGAAGAACACTTCGACACGCTCGGATCGACCGGCGCCTACAACACGCCGACACTCGGCGGCGATTATCGCGGCGGTTCGATCGGCGCGTCGCCTGCGTACTCGTTCACCGCGCACGTGGTCGAGGCCAGCGTCGACACGGAGACCGGTCGCATCACGGTGCACGACGTGTGGTGCGCCCACGATTGCGGCCGCGCGCTCAATCCGATGCTGGTCGCCGGCCAGATCGAGGGTTCGGTCTACATGGGCATCGCCGAGGCCTTGCTCGAAGAGCACAGGGTCAACCGCTTCGGCCTGCACCAGGGACCGTCGCTGCTCGACTATCGCCTGCCGACTTCGGTCGACACACCGGAGTTGCACGCGCTGATCGTGGAAAGCCTCGACCCCGAAGGTCCCTACGGCGCGAAGGAAGCGGGCGAGGGTCCGTTGCACTCGTCGATTCCGGCCTTGTCCAACGCGATTTTCGACGCGGTCGGGATCCGCATGAAACACCTGCCGTTCACGCCAGGGCGCGTGCTCGAGTTGTTGCGCGAAAAGGAAAGCGCGCAAGCGGCCAAGTCCCCCACTGCTCTGGCCGCGCGAGGAGATCGCTGATGTTGCGCTGCCCGAAATTCGAACTGGCCACGCCGACGAGCATCGGCGAAGCGATCGTGCTGCTGACCGAGGCCGGCCCTGGCGCGCTGATCATCGCCGGCGGAACCGACCTGATGCCGAATCTGAAGCACGAGTTGTTCACGCCCGCGCTGGTGGTGAGTCTCGCGCGCATTCCGGAGTTGTTCGGCATCCGCCTGGTGGCCAACGGTTCGCTCGTGATCGGAGCGATGACCACGATTGAACAGGTTGCGGTGAGTCCGCTGGTCCAGGCGCACGCGCCCGCGCTCGCGCAGGCCGCGAGCCTGATCGCGGGACCGCAGTTGCGCACGATGGGCACGCTGGGCGGCAACGTGCTGCTCGACACGCGCTGTCAGTGGTACAACCAGTCTTACTTCTGGCGCCAGTCGCTTGGCTTTTGCATCAAGAAAGACGGCACGAAATGCCATGTCGTCGAAGGCGGCGCGAATTGCGTCGCCGCGGCATCAAACGACAGCGCGCCGGCGTTGATGACTCTCGATGCGGAGTTGAGCCTCGAAAGCGTCGAAGGCCGCCACTCCGTGAAGATCGAAGATTTCTGGCTCAGCGACGGTGTGTTCAACAAGAAACTCAAGGCCGGCGAAATCCTGGTCGAGATCACGCTCCCGCCGACGCCGCAGGGCCACCGCGGCGCCTACGGAAAGTTGCGCGAACGCGGCTCGATCGATTTTCCGCTGCTGGGCGTGGCGGCGCGACTGGATGTCGATGGGAACGGAAGCGTCGCGCGCGCCGATCTCGTGATCACGGCGCTCGCCGCGCGACCGATGCGCGTGAAACAGGCGGGCGAGATGCTTGTCGGCGCGAAATTGGACAGCGACGACTTCAAGACACGCGTCGGCGAACTCGCGCGCCTGGTCCACAAGCGCGCGCACCCGCTGGAAAACATTCCCGGAGACGCCGGCTGGCGCAAGGCCATGATTCCGGTCTACGTACGCCGCACGCTGCTGGCTGCCGCGGCGGGGAACGGACCTGTCCACCACGTTTGATCGTCGCGGCGGAAGTTTTTCGCTCGCCCTGAATTGGCGGGGTAGTTTTGCTGTGGTCCCAGGCTCGCGAGAGCGGAAGGGCCGGCCCGAGTGAGGGCGCAGTGCGGGAGTTCTGGGGAAAAAATTGCCCCCTCCTCCTCCCCCGTGGACTTCCAAAATCGGCGGCCGCGTGCGATCGCCGCCGCCGGGAAGTCACAGGAACTTCTGCGGTCCCCTCTGCCCTCGCCAGGCCGGTTCTGTCCGTGCGCGACTTGGTTCCAACGGGAGCCGCTTCCTGCCGGAGCGGCTCCCGCTTTCTTGGATTCGCTTCCGGCGGCGGTCTTGGGTCGCGCGCGGAAAACCGCGATCCTTAGACAAATGCGAAGCTCGCCGTGCTCATTCCCCGCGAGCCCGCATGGCGGATGAAGCCCAGGACCCTGAGCGCGCCCTGCTGGCGAGCGGCGACCCCGCGGCCTTTGGCGCGTTTTTCGACCGTCATGGGCGCGGAATGCTCGCGCTCGCGCGCACGCTGCTGGGCTCGCGCGGCGATGCGGAGGATGCGGTGCAACAAACCTTCTTGAACCTGTTTCAATCGCGGCGCGCTTTCGCTCGCGCACAGTCGCCGCGCGCCTATGCCTTCGCGGTGTTGCGCAACGCCAGCTTGCGCATCCGCGAACGGCGGCGCGAGGAGCCGTTGAGCGATGATGCATCCGTTGCGAGCGAATCGAACGAGGGCGCAGACACGGAACGCAGCGAAACGTTGGAACGCGCGCTGGCGAAGCTGCCCATGGATCAACGCGAGGTGCTCGCCTTGAAATTCGAAGCACAGTTGACCTTCGCAGAAATCGGCGAGGCCTTGTCGATCTCGCCGAATACCGCCGCGAGTCGCTATCGCTATGCGCTGGAGCGCTTGTCGCAAAGCCTGGGGGGAAAAGGATGAGCGCATCCGAGTTGGAACTCTTGGAACATCGTCTGGCGCTGCGGCTTGCAGCGCCGACTTCGCCGCAATTGCGCGCGCGGATCCTGCGCCAGCTCGGCGCCGCGCGCGGACGCGAACGCAACGTCAGCTTGGGAGCGAGTGTGGCCGCGGGCTTTTCGCTGCTCGTGGCCCTGACGTTGGCTTCGACTTCAGCGCGTGTCGAGGAGCGTGAACTTCGCACACCCGCGGCCGTGCTGGCGCCAAACCTGGCCGCGGAACTCGGTCTCGATCTGCGCGAAGGGCAGCGCATGCAGCTCTTGCTCGCAAACGCGCGCGTGCCGCGCATCGCGCCGCCCGTGGCGACGCCGGCCTTTGACCTGCTGGAGGAGCAATGAACTCGATTCAGTTGGCCTATTGGTGCCTGCGACTTGTGCTGCCGCTGCTGGTCCTCGCCGCGGCGCTGCCGTGGATCGTGCGCCTGCGCACGAGGGGAATGCAGCGCGGCGCGGCACTCGCACTCGCAAGCGTGACCGTGTTGCCCAACTTAGCGGCGGGACTCGACTGTGCGTGGCTGCGCTTCGTCAACGGTCTCGAGTCTTGCCCTTGGCTTGCGAGCGCCGTCGTGCTGCTCGCTCAACTCGCGGGCAGCGTCTTTCTGTTGCGCAGGGCAAGTTGCGAACCGGGAGCCCTCGACTGGCCGCGACTGCTCTTGTGCATGGGCGCAACGGTGACTCTGGCTCTCGCCTGGACCACCGATGTCAACCTCGACTTGAGGCAGGCGCTTGCGGCGACGAAACTCGAGCTCGAAGCAGGTCGCATCGCCTATCGCGCAATGCCTCCGGCGACTCCTGAATCGAACGCCGCCCCCATTTACACGCAGCTCGCGGCGCAGCTGACGGGTCCTGGTGGTGTGCTCGATGAAGACAGGTGGTCCGATGCGTTGAGCCCCAAGAGCACGCTCGATCCGATCTCGAAGGAACTGCGCGCCGCCGTGGCGCAGGCTGCGACTGCATTGAACGAATTGCGCGCGGCGACGAGCCTTCCGCGCTGTCTGTTCGAGAGCATGGACGAACACGATCTCGCCCCACTGCCGCCGATCGCGATGATGCTCAGCCTGGAACGTGCGCTCGTCCTGGAAGCACGTCTGCGAACGGCCGATGGCGATCTCGCAGGTGCGCTGGCGGATCTTCAGGCCGGACTTCGGCTCTCGGCGCACGTGGAAGAGTCGCAGCTGATGATCACCGCGCTCGCCGCCGACGTGGCTCGCAGGCAGGCGCTCGGCGGCCTGCCGCGAATCCTCGCCGCCCAAGCGCTGCGCGCCGACCAGCTGGCGAAGTTCATGCTTCCGCCCGCGAAGTCACTGTCGGAGAGGTTTCGAGAAGCCACGGCCATGGAGGAGAGTTACATGCTGAGCTATCTCGCTCGCGCATTCGCCAGGGATCCGAACGTGCTCAGCTCGTTGAGTTCCCATGGGCTCGAACGCTTGATTCGCCCCGGCCGAGATCTCGCACTGCGCTTTTGCTTCGACGATCAGCTCGCGGGCTATCGGCGAGTCATGGTGCGCTGCGCGCAAGCCGGCGAGCTGAGCCCTGCGCAGTTCGCCGCGAGCAGCGAGTCGGAGGCGACCCTGCGGGCCGCGAACATGTACCAGGACGGGCTTTTCGCACCGTACCTGCTGCCCAGGCTCACGAGCATCTGGATTCCAATGCGGCGCGGAGCCGCTGAAGTCGAACTGGCCCGTGCCGCGATCAGCGCCGCGTCCTTCCGCCTCGAACACGGCCGCTATCCGGCGAAAGTCGAAGAACTGCCGAACCTGCCGGACTCCCTGCGCTGGGAAGGTGACGGTAGTTTCGCACGCTTCATCGCGCTCGATCCGCTGCTCGAAAACGACGCGCCGTCGGTAGATCTTCCGCCGAAGAACTGAGCCGCCCGAGGCTCCGGCAACGCGAACGAGCCCGCGCTGTCTATGCTGGCTCCAGCGAAAGGCTCGCCATGAAGTCAGGACGTATCTCGCTGCTGCTCTTGATCGCGCTCGCGCTGGGCCTTGGCCTGGCCGCGGTCGTGGTCCTGCAGTTCCAATCGCGCCAGCGCGCGATCGTCGCCGAGCTCGAGTCGCGCGAGCAACTCGAGGCTGATCGGCAAGCCGTCGCGCAGCGTTCGGCAGAAGCAATCGAGAGCCCGTCGCTCGACGAGACATCGATGGCGAGCAAGGACTCGACCACGCAGCGCTTTGAAGTCGATGCGAATCGGCTCGAGGTCCTCGTTCTCGACGCGGCGAACGCACCCGTCGTGGCCTCATCGATCGTGCTGTTTCGCGGGCAGGAGGTTCTCGGAGATTCCCAAACGGACTCGCGCGGGATCGCGAAGTTTGCGGCGGGAAGCGGAACTGCGGAATACGCGCTGCTACCCCCGGACTGGGACTTGCTGTACGGGGAACTCGAACTCTCCGCAGGCCGACGGACCCTGAGTCTGCCCGACGGTTCCATCATCGCGGGTTCGGTAAGCATCGACGGCGGCGCACCGCCCGAACCGCTGGAGCTGAGTTGGATTCGAACCCGGCTGGAGGGCGCAGTCCATTCTGTTCCTATGTCCGTAATGGAGCGGTTGGACGGTCACGACGCCAAAGTCCTCGCCCCGCGCGCGATCACCGACGCGAGCGGCGCGTTCGTGTTCCGCGGCCTGCCACCCAAGGCCGCCGGCTCGATCCGCTGGTCAGGCCCCTACCTGATCGAGGGCGCCCACAACGAGCACGACGGCCGCCGCGTGAACGTTCCGGAGCCCAAGAGCGACCTCGTGCTGCGACTTGTCACTGGGCTCAGCTTGCGTCTTCGTGTCGTCGATCCGACGGGCGCGCCTTTGCCGAAGGCCTCCGTCGCTGTGAAGCGCGAGACCAAGACAGCCAACAGTTCGAATTCGACCACCACCGGGGACCACACCGGGGTGGATGGCCGCGTGGAGAGAGTCTTTTCGCCACAGCCGTTCGACTTGTTGACCGTGACGGTCGCGGAAGAGGACGGCGGCGGTTCGAATGCCTTCGAATTCCATGCGCCGCGCGTGATGCACGGCGTGTGGGACCTGGGCGATCTGGCTACGCTCGGAACGCGCGAGGTCGCGGTGCTCGTGCAGGACGCTCTTGGCCGTCCGATCCCGAGTGCGCAGGCCTATCCCTGGCCCGAACCGTCGCAGCGCTCGGCCGATCGCAGCGATGCGACGGGCCGCGTGACGATCAAGGTCAATCAGAACGATGCCACGATTGCGGTGGAAGCGTTCGAATATCAGAGCGCGCGCTTCCCTGTGCCGGCGGAGGCGCGCGAGATCGTCGCAACGCTGAACGGCGTCTGCACGCTCGAATTCGAAGTCCCGGGGATGAGCGACAACGAGAACCAACTGAGCGTCGAAGTGCGCGGCACAACTCCGATCTTTGTCGATGAAGACAGCGACGGCCCGCAGAGCCTGCGCACCCTCGGCGGCAGCATGAGCTCTTCGAGCGGCGACGGAACCACGACGTTCGAATGCGCGGCCGAGAAGTCAGGTCACTGCAGGATTTCGGGGCTGCTGCCAGCACAGCCGCTGCAGGCCGCGCTGAAGAGTGGCACCAGAATCGTGTCGGAAGTCGAGATTCCGCCGCTCGCGCCAGGAGAACACCGCAAGGTCGAGTTGCGCTTCGACGAAGTGGGCAAGAACGTGCGCGTGCGCGTGCTCTTTCCTGACGGCACGCCGGCGCAGCTCGCCCTCGTCTACGTCTACGATCAAGGCGGTTCGTCGCGCTTCCAAGGCCAGTCCCTCGACAAGCACGGCGAGGTCGAAATCAAATCGATATACGGCGGTCGCTGCACGCTGCTCGCGATGGCCGAGGGCTTCGCGCCGAAGTCCGTCAGGCTCCAGCCGATCCGTTCGGAAACCGTCGAGATCAGGCTCGAATTGCCGCGCTCCGTCGAAGTCGAGCTCGTAGAGCGCGACGGCTCGCTGTTCGAGGGTCGCGCGCGAATCAGTTTGCGTTCCAACGGGCCGCCGTTGCAGAGCGCCGCGCTGCTCGGCGCGGGGCGCTACCGCCTCGACGGACTGCCGGCCGGCGAAATCGTGCTGGAGGCCTCGGGATCCTTCGGGCGCATGACTCGGCTCCACGACACGAGCATGCCGTTCCTGCGCCTCGTCGTCGGCGAGCCCGGCTCGCTCATGGTCAACGTTCAGATCTCCAAGCAGCAAGCCGAGTCGCGTTGGCAAGTGGGCGTCGTGCCGCAGGGTTCCGCGGGAAACCTGACGCAAGAGGAATTTGAACTCGACGGGCGCGAGACCACCGGCGCCTGGCTGAACGGTCTGCCCTTCGGAACCTACGAGGTCTGGCTCGAGCAATGCAGCGACGACAGTCTGGGAATCTGGACGCGCGTCGGCCAGCCGGTCAAGGCCGTGCTCGACGAGCAGCACATGATGGTGCAGATCGAATTGAAGCCGCCGACGTAGCGGCACAGAGTCTCACGCCTTCGGCTTCGGATTGCGCAGGCGTTGGATGAACCACCAGTGATGACCTTCAGGGTCGATGCACTCGTAGCCGCGATCGCTCCAATACTCTTCGCCGTAGTCGACGGTCTTCGGCTCCGAAACGACTTTCGCGCCGGCAGCACGCGCACGCGTGAAGTGCGCTTCGACGTCGTCGATGTAGGCCATCAAACTCTGTGTGTTGGCGCCCTGGAGCGTCTTCGGGCTCTTGCTCCAGGCACGCTTCACTTCCGCGCTTCCGACCATGATCAAGCCATCGGCAAGCTCGAGTTCCGAATGCTCGACACTGCCGCCCGGCCCGTCGATCTTGATCCGAACCTGGAATCCAAACGCCTTGCACAGCCACTCGATGGCCGCGCCCGCATCCTGGTAATACAGCGCGCTCGCAACGCGCGGCCAGCCTGGAGGTGTCGCTTTCATATTTGCCCCGGTAATCCGCCGCCGTTTCTTACACGAACTTCGCAAGACGATGACCCGGCGTCAAGTGGCCGTCATGGCCGCGACCGCCGGAGATTTGCTTTGTAAGAAACGGCGGCGGATTACCGGGGCAGATAGGATTCGCGCCATGCGCACATGTCTCTGCCTCTGCGTCCTGGTCATCACTCCGCTTGGGCTCGCCGGTCGCTCGGTTGCGCAGGAGCCGTTCGGCAAGGACTGGATTGTGGAGCACTTCGACAAGCGCGAGGTGCTCGTGCCGATGCGCGACGGCGTGAAACTGTTCACGAGCATCTACACGCCCAAGAAATCGTCCGAGCAGTTTCCGATCCTGCTCAAGCGCACGCCCTATTCGTGTGCGCCCTATGGCGAAAAAGTCCTCGCTGAAAACCTCGGCCCGAGCAAGCTCTTCCTCGACAAGGGTTACGCATTCGTCTCCCAGGACGTGCGCGGCGCCTATATGAGCGAAGGCAGCTTCGTCGACATGCGCCCGCACATCGAGGGCAAGTCCAAGCCGTCGCAGATCGACGAAGCGAGCGACGCCTTCGACACGGTCGACTGGCTGGTCAAGAACTTGCCCGGCAACAACGGCAACGTCGGCATGTGGGGCATCAGTTATCCGGGTTTCTATGCCTCGGCCGGCATGATCGACGCGCATCCCGCGTTGAAGGCCGTTTCGCCCCAGGCTCCGATTGCCGACTGGTGGTACGACGACTTCCACCACAACGGAGCGCTGTTCCTACCGCATGCCTTCAATTTCCTGGCCGGCTTCGGCCGTCCACGCCCTGAGCCGACGCAACAGCGCTCGTTCAAGTTGGAGCACGGCACGCCGGATGGTTATCGCTTCTTTCTTGAACTCGGCTCGCTGGCCAACGTCAACGAGAAGTGGTTCCACAATGAAGTCGCGATGTGGAACGACATGGTCGCACACCCCAACTACGACGAGTATTGGAGCGCGCGCAATCTCTTGCCTCATCTGAAGCACGTCGCGCCCGCGGTCATGACCGTCGGTGGCTGGTTCGACGCGGAAGACCTGTACGGTGCGCTCAACACCTATCGTGCGATCGAAGAGCAGAATCCCGGCATCTACAACGTGCTCGTGATGGGCCCGTGGGCCCACGGCGGATGGTCGCGCGGCGACGGCGATCGACTGGGCAACGCGCGCTTTGGCGAGAAGACGGGAGTGCGCTATCGCCAGGACATGGAGCTTGCGTTCTTCGAGCATTACTTGCACGCAGCCAAAGTCGCCGCGCCGGCGGAGGCCAATGTGTTCGACAGCGGCGCGAACGTCTGGCGCAGCTTCGATGCGTGGCCACCGAAGGAGGCGAAGGTCGAGCAGTTCGTGCTGTCGTCCGGGTTCGAGGTTTTCCGCGGCTACGACGACGGGCATTCGGGGGATAGCCCCGTGTGGAAGTACGACGAATTCATCAGCGACCCCGCGCACCCCGTGCCTTTTACGGATTCCGTAGCCACGGGAATGACGCGCGAGTACATGACCGACGATCAACGCTTCGTCGCCACGCGGCCGGATGTGCTTTGCTATCGAAGCGAAGCACTCGCGGCCGACTTGACGCTCGCGGGGCCGCTCGACACCGTCTTGAAAGTTTCGACCTCCGGCACCGACAGCGACTGGATCGTCAAGTTGATCGACGAGTTCCCGCCCGACGCGCAAGATCCCAAGGACGCGGATGCGCTCAGTGTCGGCGAGCACCTCGGCGGCTTTCAGATGCTCGTGCGCAGCGAAGTGATGCGCGGACGATTCCGCAACGACCCGTCGAAGCCCGAACCGTTCGTGTCCAACCATGAGACCGAGTGCAAGCTGCGCTTGCAGGACGTGCTGCACACGTTCAAGAAGGGCCATCGTTTGATGATCCAGATCCACTGCACGTGGTTCCCGCTCGTCGATCGCAATCCGCAGAAGTTCGTGTCGAGCATCTACGCCGCGAAGGAAACCGATTTCGTCGTTGCGCAGCAGCGCGTATGGGACGGAACAGGGTTCACCGTGCCCGTGCTTGCGAACAAGTAGATGGAGCCAAGTTCGAATCCGCTGCTATCAACGGTGGTACGGAGCCAGCC
>JAYUUV010000224.1:0-4895 GCA_043754695.1 Planctomycetota bacterium | reverse complement strand
CAGCAAAATCCTGGAGCTGCGTCACGTGGCCCCCCTGAATGCCAAGCGGCGGCAGTCGTTTCACAGGTCCTCCCACGCAGCGTATTCCGTTGCCGAATGGAATCGACGGTGCCAACGCCGTGGCTCCGTAAATGAACAGCCCAACTCCGCTCGGCGGAAGCTGACTGCAGTCGAGGGTCATCGAATTGAGCGACAGACTCGCGCTGCCGGCGAACGAGATCGCCGCGGGCAGACCCGACGAATTCGGCAACGCCGTGCAGTACGCGTGCGGCGTCTGGCAACCCTCGACCAGCACACGCGTTCCGAGTCGATAGGCCGCGAAGGGCGCATTCGTGCGCAGGATCGAAGCCGCGAACAGGACTGCTCCGTTGTTGGCGAGCAGCGCGGGATAGCACTCTGGCTCCGGCGCGTTGGCCAGCGGGAATGCGCTCGGATCCAGAACGTTGCCGTTCTGGTCGACGCGCGCCGCGTAGATGTCGCTGCGCACGTCGAAGAAGTTCGCCTGATTGCGTTGATCTTCCCAGGCGACGATGAAATTCACGCCGCCCCACGCGACGGCCGGAGCAAACTGCTTCGCCCAACCGGCTCCCGATGCCGTCGAGATCATGAACGACGTCGTCGCAAAACTGCCGTCATCGTTCAGGATGCGCGCGGCGAGGTCGTTGTTGGCTGAAGCAGAGCTGCCGGTTCGATAGGCGATCAACGCCTTCGAGCCTGCAACGTCGACCGCCGGAGCGCCGGCGCCGCTGAAGACGACGGTCGTCGTCGCGCTCGGCTGGCCGTTGGTGTCGATGAACACCGCGTCGAGGGCCGACTGCGAGTCGTCGTGAGTGAAGTTGCGCTGTGAGACGCACAGCCAGCGCTGACCGAAACTCGTCACGTCGACCGTGCGCGTGTACGAGCCTCCGATAGCGACCGGCGCGGGGTCGAGCAACGCTCCGCTCGCGCCGTCGATGCGCCGCGAGAACGGGCCGGCGTACTGTGGATTGCCGGGCGCGTTGATGCCTACGACCAGGAACACGCCGCCAAGCGCCGCGACATCGGGTGCCCAGCCCGGCATCACGTTGAAAGGCGCCGCGTCGAGGAATGTCCCGTCGGGCAGCATGCGCCTGGCGACCACGTTGCCGCCCGAATACCACGCTATGAGATAGCGCACGCCGTCGAAAGCGACACTCGGAGTCGTCGCGTCAATGGAACTGGCGATCTGGATCGGTTGCGGATCTTGCGCCTGGCCTGTCGCGTCGAGACGCCAGGCCAGGATGCGGTGCGCGCCTGAAAACTCGCTGACAGCTACGGCCAGAGACTCGCCGCTCGGACCGGCGGCGAGCTTCGGCCGACGCTCGGGACTGGCGGAAAGCGCCATTGCCCGCGCACTGCCGAGTTGTGCATTTGCCGCGGCGTGCACGCCAAAGATATCCCACAGCTCCGTGCGCCCGTCGGTCCACATCACTTGGGCTCCGCCCTGCAAACTCGCGCCGACCGTCACCGAGTACGTGTACGTCGAATGCGTCGGGTCGACCACGAAGCCGCCAAGGTCGAGCACGGTTCCGTTGGCCGCGACCCGCGCCGCGAGCGGCGCCTGATTGTGGTTCCAGGCGGTCCACCAATTCGTTCCGTCAAAGCTCGGCTGAGCGATCTCGCTGATCCCTCCGGCATCGGGCACCAACGTCGCGCCGAGTGGAATCGACAGCGTGCCGTTGACAGACATCGGCGAACCGACGAGCGAAGTGTTGTCGGTCCAGAGCATGTAGTAGCTGGCGCCGTTCGAACTCACATGCACGCCGGGGACGTCGAATTCAATTCCGATCGGCGCGAGTGTCGAGCTGAAGCGGCGCGCCTTTGCAGAATTGAGGCCGCTGTAGACGAGCAGGTACTCGCCACCGGCCGACGTGATGCGTTCGTTGAAGAAGAGATAGTAGGTCGGCGGCACGAGCAGCACGCCCGCGGGATCGAGCACGCTTCCGCTGGCCGACACGCGCGACGCGACCAGGCCGCTGCCGGAGTCAGATTGCGTGACGACGCACCAATCGGAGCCGTTGCTCGTCAGCGAGAAGACGTGCGTGTAGCCCGAGCCGACCGGGACGACCTGGAACGGAGCGTCGAGCACGGTTCCATTCGCGGACACGCGCGTGGCCCAGACCCGCACATCGTAGAAGGAGGGCCCCGGAGTCTGGCTGGTCCAGGCGACGAGCCAGTTGCTGCCGTTCCAAGCGACTTGCGCGTCGCGCTGAAAGCCGTAATCGGTCGCGATGGCGATCGGTGTAGCGTCGATCAGATTGCCGCTCGCGTCGATGCGCGCCGCGTAGATGTCGTCGTCGCTCTGCACGCCGAATTCGGCCGGAACACGAGCGCGCCCATCCGTCCAGACTGCGAGAAATGCATTCGAACCCCACGAGACAGCGGGCCTCTGCTGCATTTCACGCGCTACGCCACTGGCCTGGTTGCCCTGCATCCAATGCAACGGCGAGATCGTGGGCTGTTGCGGCGCGGCGCTCGCTGCGCCGGCGAGAAGCGAAAGCGCGAGCATCGGGATAGAAATTCGAAGCGCGGCGGAGCCCTCACGATGCGCGCGCGCTGCACAAGTGCGGAACGGAGGATGGTTGGTCGTGAAGTTGTCAGTCATCGGATCTCCTACGGACTTGCTCGGTGCGCGAGTGGATGGACCCGCCCCGCGGATGCGGTCCGTGCGCCATGGACAGGCCTCGCTGCGTCGCGGATCCTCCGTGCGCTCCCGGCGCAACTCACCAACCTAAGGCTGCCGGGCGCGAAGCGACCATGGACACATCTGCTTAGTTCCATGCGAACAAGTGCCCATCCCGGCGTCGCTGTCAACTGATTTCGTGCTTGGTTCTGCACCGAGACCGCGCATGAAATCAGTCGGCGCCGAGCCCGCGGACACCAGTCTTCCGCCGCGCTTCTGCCTGGCCCGATACATCGTCTCGTCCGCAGCCCGGAGCCGAGGCTCGAACGACAAGTCTGGCTTGCTCGTACTCCGGCGCGACGCGATCGCGGCCCGCCTGCGTCGAATTCGAAAAAAGAGCTGCCCGCTCCGTAACGCGCTCGCCCGTTTCCGGATGTTACTGCCGGCCGCAAGCGGCATGTCGCGCCCGTCCGGCGCGCATACCAGTCAGACACCGATCCACTCACCATGAAACTGCACGTTCTTGCATCCGTTTTGTTCACATCAATTGCTTCAACCTCCGCGCAGGCCCAGAGCACATTCGTCGCGCTCAAGAACGGCGACGTGCTCCCGGGCCACGGAACGGTGAACGGCATTTCCTTCAACGACCTTCCGGTGGAAATCGCCGACGACGGAACCTGGTCGTACGCCGGCAGCGTGAGCACGCCTCAGGGAAACCAAAACGTGCTCATTCGCGGCGGAGTCGTCTATTCAGCGCAGGGTGGTCCGACGCCAGGCATCGCGGGCTCGACCATCAACGGCATCGGCTTCGCTTCCATCGATGCCCGCGGCGAGATTGCGGCCGACCTCGCGTTTTCCAAGCCCGGCAACAACGGCGAAGGAATTTTTCGCGGCGGGCATGTGATCGTGCAGCGCGATCAGGTGGTGGTTGCGACAGGGTGGCCGGCGAACACGACGTATGCCGACCTCAACGGAGTGGAAATCTCGCGCTCGAACCAGATCCTGCTCGCCGGCCAGTGCGTTCTAGGCGGCAATCCGCAGGTCAGCGGATTCCTCTCCGTGCTCTCGCTCGACGCGCAGAACAACCTGGCGGGAGAGAGCCTCGTCGCGCGCACCGGCGCGCAGCTTGCGGGGCAACCAGGTGTCGTCAATTCGCTGGCGACTTGGCCGGGCCAACAGTCGATCAACACCGCAGGGCAAGTGATTTACAGCGCAGGCCTGGTCCCCTCTGGTCCGGGCGCCGATGGCGCGGTGATGTTGTGGAACGGCGGCACGAGCAGCGTGCTCGCACGCGACGGGCAACCGTCGGTCGTCGCCGGCCAGACGTGGATTGCTTCGGGCTCCGCCCAGTGCGCGATCGGCGACAACAACTGGGCATTTCTTGGCAGTCTCAGCGACTTCCGCTCGTTGATCGTCAGGGACGGCGCTGCGTTCAGGATCAAGGGGCAGTCGTTCGCGCTCTCGGGCGCGCCGGGCGAGATTCTCGCGAACATCTCGCTCAGCAATCGCTGCATGAGCGCGAGCGGCGAACTCGCGTGGTATGGCGGGACCATTCCGTCCCACAGCGGCAACGAAGCCGTTTTCGTCGACAACCAACTCATTTTCCAGAAGGACGTCACCGCGGTCGGCGGAACGACCGCCAATCAGTTGTTCCAGAGCGCGGGCTCGCTCGCGATCAGCCCCAACGGCCGTTTCGTGGCCCTGAAGTGCTCGCTCGCGCCGAACGTTACGTATGCGATTGTCATCGTCGATCGCTTTGGCGGCGCGACGACGGAATGCGCGGGCGATGGCAGCGGTAGCGCGTGTCCGTGCGGCAACTTCGGAGCCTCCGGTCACGGCTGCGCCAACTCGGCGAATGCGGCCGGGGCCTTGCTGACCGCGAGCGGCGTCGCGAGCGTCTCGAACGATTCGCTCGTGCTGACTTCGAGCAGCATGCCGAACAGTCCGGTGCTCTTCCTGCAAGGCATAGCCGCGCAGAACGCCGGTGCGGGTGTGCCCTTTGGCGACGGTCTCTTGTGCACGAGCAGCCCGACGATCCGCCTCGGCGCGAAAGTCGCGAGCGGTGGAACCGCGCAGTACCCCGGTCTGGGCGGCACGAGCATCTCCGTCCGCGGCCAAGTGCCTGCGATCGGCGGCACGCGCATCTACCAGGCCTGGTTCCGCGACAACGCAGCGTTCTGCACCGCGAGCAATTTCAACGTGAGCAACGCGATCAGCGTGCTGTGGATGCCATAGCGGAGATACGGAGCCAGCC
>JAYUUV010000223.1:0-12386 GCA_043754695.1 Planctomycetota bacterium | reverse complement strand
CTTGAAGGCCGCCCTCGAGCAGAAGGCCGTGCCGAACTTCGACAAGCTCTCGCAGCTCGAGTTCGCCAACCTGCAGCTGGCCGACATTGCGGCCGGCATGGCCATCGTCGAGTGGCTCGAGCAGCAGAAGAACGGCGGGGGGCTGCGCGCGTTCCACAATGAACTGCGCCACGGCGCGCCGAAATCGCCCGAGCGCGTGATGCAGGCCGCACCGCTGCGCCGGGCCATGTACGACCGCGCCTTCCAAGCCGCCAGCGGCATGAACATGCGCGATGCGGATCAGGCCTGGCGCCAGTGGTTCCTGGCCGGGGGCTGAAACAAGTGCGACATTCCGGCATCTGAGCGCGCCGGCGCAGCGAATTCGTAGGCTAGAGGAACAAGTCTCCTGGCCCGGTCACAAACCGTGGCCCGGACAGAAATCACCGTCATGCGTGGAACGAACACAATCGCGGCCCTGGCCATTGCCCTGCTCTTGCTCGTGCTGCCGAGTGCCTGTAGCGGGGCCAGTGAACGAGGAGCGCAGGGCCAGATTGACACGTCGGCGGCTGAATCCAGATCAGTGGCTGGGCCAGGCGTTGCCAGGCAGCCCTCCGCGCAAGAATCGATGGGATCGAAAGGCAATCCAACCATGGCCATGAATCAATCCAAGTCCCGTTACGACGTCACACCGCTTTCCCGCGCGGCTGTCGCAGCGCTGGCGAAGAAATTGTCCAAGGAAAGCTATCGCGTGACGCAGAACGCGGGCACGGAGCCGGCGTTCTGTGGCGATCTCGTCGACAATCACAAGGAAGGAACCTACGTCTGCGTGGTCTGCGGCCTGCCGCTGTTCGCGAGCGATTCGAAGTTCAATTCGGGCACCGGCTGGCCGAGTTTCTTTCAGCCCTTCGACCCGGCGCACGTCGCCGAACACTCCGACCGCACGCTCGGGATGCTGCGCACGGAGATCAACTGCGCGCGCTGTGCGGCGCACCTTGGGCATGTCTTCGAGGACGGCCCGCGGCCCACCGGCCTGCGCTACTGCCTCAACTCGGCCTCGCTGCGCTTCTTCGAGAACGGCGAGGGCCTGCCGCCCGAGAGTCAGCCGCTCGCTTCCGCTGCTGACAGCGCCGCGAGCGCACCGAAGAGCGAAATCGCCTACTTCGCCGGCGGCTGTTTCTGGGGCATAGAACACTACTTCCAACTCGGCGAAGGCGTGATCAGCGCCGAGAGCGGGTACATGCAGGGCAAGGTCGATCATCCCGACTACGACCTGGTCTGCTCGCACACCACCGGACACGCGGAAGCCGTCAAGGTCGTCTTCGACCCGGCGCGTATTAGTTATCGGCGCTTGCTCGAAGCGTTTTTCGTCATGCACGACCCGACGCAACTCAACCGTCAGGGTCCGGACTATGGCGATCAATACCGCTCGGGCATTTTCACGGTGAACGAAGCGCAGCAGCGCGAGGCCGAGGCTTACATCGCCGAGCTGGCGAAGTCGGGACGCTTTGGCAAGCGGACGATCGTGACCCAGGTCGAACCCGCCAAGACATTTTGGCCCGCGGAGGAGTATCACCAGGACTACATCGCGCGCACCGGCCGCGCCTGTCACGTGAGCGATCCCTGGACCGAGGACGCCAAGCTCAAGCACTAGCACAGACGCGGGCGGGGGTCGCCGCTAACGTGGCGAGCGTATGTTCAACTCGCACGGACTCGCGGCGTCGATTTTCTGCTCGCTCCTTTTTTCGGCTTGCAGTGCGACGAGCGCGCGCGCTCCGCTCGAGCAGGCGCCCGCGGACCTCGACCTCTACGACGTCGTCTGGCAGAGTCCGAGCGCCGATGCCTCGGGCTCGATGCCGATCGGCAACGGCGAACTGGGACTCAACGTGTGGGCCGAGAGCGGCGGCGATCTGGTTTTTTATCTCGCACGCACCGACGCCTGGAGCGAAGCCTCGCGGCTCCTGAAATTGGGCCGCATCCGGTTGCACGTCGAACCCAATCCCTTCGCGGACGGCCGAGCTTTCGAACAACGACTGATGTTGCGCGACGGAAGGATTGCGATTCATGCTGGACCCGCGGGCGAAGCCATCGATCTCGAACTCTTCGTCGACGCCGAGCACGACACCGTCCACGTCAGCGCGCGCAGTGATCGTCCTATGCGCGCGAGCGCGACCCTCGAATGCTGGCGCAACGAGCCGCGACGTCTGCTGGGCAAGGAACTCGAGTCGAGCTGGATCATGCGCGATGCTCCCGACGCGGTCGAAGTCGTCGAGAGTGCGGATCGTCACGTCGCTCAGGCCGACGCAGTAGTCTGGTACCACCGCAACGAACACTCCGTGCGCGCGCTGACGCTCGAGCACCAGGGCATGTCCGCCTGCGCGAGTCTTGCGCCGGATCCTCTGCTGCAGCGCACCTTCGGCGGATGGATGGCCGGCGCGGACTTCGTCAAGCGCAGCGAGCGTGTGCTGGAGACGCGCACTGCGACGCGCGGCTTCGAACTCGCGATTGCCACCGACTCGTCGCAGTGCGCGGACGTCAGTACCTGGATCGAATCCGTGCGCAAGGCGTGGACACGCGCGAGGCTCGCTGACGCGCGCGCCAACACGAGCCGCTGGTGGCACGCCTTCTGGTCGCGCTCGTGGATTTTCGTCGAAGGCGACCCGTGGCCCGCGTCCGAACTCTCGAGCGACCCGCATCCGCCGTCGCGCATCACGCAGGCCTATTTGCTGCAGCGCTGGGTGCAGGCCTGCGCGGGGCGCGGGCATTTCCCGATCAAATTCAACGGTTCGATCTTCACCGTGGAGCCTAAATTCGCGGGCGGACCCGACCTCAACCCCGACTGGCGGCGCTGGGGCGATTCGTACTGGTGGCAGAACACGCGCCTTGCATATCACGCGATGCTGGCCTGCGCCGACTACGACATGATCGCGCCGCTCTTCGATCTGTACCTCGACGCGCTGCCGCTGTGCGCAGCGCGCGCCAAGCTTTATTACGGCGCGAGCGGCGCCTACTTCCCCGAGACGATGACGATCCTCGGCACGTACTCCAACGGAGACTACGGTTGGGATCGCAGCGGGCACGCCGTGAGCGAAGTGCTGTGTCCGTATTGGCAATGGGCTTGGAACCAGGGGCCTGAACTCGTGGCGCTGGGTCTGGATGTTTTCGAGCGCACGCACGACCGGAAATTCCTCGCGCAAAAAGTGCTGCCGATCGCGCGTGCGACGCTCGAGTGGTTCGACACGCGCTTCGAGCGCGACGCGAAGGACGTGCTCGTGATTTCGCCGACACAGGTGCTGGAGACGTATTGGAACGGCGTAGTCAACGACCTGCCTTGCGTCGCCGGATTGCACGAGATCACGCAGCGCTTGACGGCGCTTGACGGCGCGTCGCTGACGCCCGAGGATCGCGCGTTGATCCTGCGCGTGAAGAACTCACTGCCGCCAATTCCGACCGCTGCGACGCCCGATGGGGGGCTGGTGCTCGCCCCGGCCGAAAAGTTTGACCCAACGCGTAGCAACTGCGAGTCGCCGGAACTCTACGCGCTGTTTCCGTTCCGCCTCGCGCGGCGCGACACGGCGCTGTTCGCGGCCGCGGAACTTGCCTACGATAAGCGGCAAGACCGCTTCACCAACGGTTGGCCCCAGGACGGTCAGGACGCCGCGCTGCTGGGCAGGGTCGAGGAGGCGCGCGCCAACTTGCTGGCCAAAGTCGCGAACAGCTGCGCGAGTTTTCGCTTCCCGACGATGTGGGGGCCGAACTTCGACTGGCTGCCCGACCAGTGTCACGGTTCGAATCTGATGCTCATGCTGCAACTGATGTTGCTGCAGGAGGATTCGAGCGGAAGGCAGCTTTTTCCCTGCTGGCCGGCAGATTGGAGCGTGCGCTTCAAGCTGGCCCAGCGCGATGGACGCCCCGCGTCCGGCGTCAAGATGATCGTGCCTTGATCAGCGGGACGCCGAGTGCGCGGCGGCAAACAAGTTGGCAGAATCCGCGGCATGATCCGTCCCCAACACGCTGCTGCTTGGTTCAGTCTCTTGCCCATTGTCCTGCTCGCGGCCTGCGAAAAGACCGCGACCGAAGTGCCGGCCGCATCCGCGCCCGAGGCGAAGCCGGCTGCCGCCGCTTCGGCAACGGTCGCGGCTGCGGGCGACGATCCTGCCCAACCCGCCGCGGCGGACGCCAAGAAGCCCGACGAAGAACCTCCCTTCGCCAAGGTCGAGGGCGAGCGCGGATTGCGCACGCACTTGCCGGCGGCGCTCGACGGCTACACGCTGATCTCGCCGCTCAATTCCAAGCTCGTGCACCTCGTCGATATGGCAGGCAAGACCGCACACACCTGGGAGACGAAGTACGTGCCCGCCGGTGGCGTCTACTTCTTGCCCAATGGCCACTTGCTGCGCACCGCGATGATCGAGAGCAACCCGCGCTTTCACGCCGGCGGAATCGGCGGTCGTATTGAAGAGCTCGATTGGAACGGGAAACTCGTCTGGGAATACGAGCTCGCCACGGATCAGCGCACGACGCACCACGACATCTCGCGCCTGCCCAACGGAAATATCCTGGCGATCGCCTGGGAATATCACGCGCCCGAAGAGATCTTCGATCATGGCCGTTCACCCAATCGCGTGCACGAGGAAGGTCTGTGGTGTGACATGCTGCTGGAGATCAAGCCCACGCTCCCGTCCGGCGGCGAAATCGTCTGGCAATGGCGCTCGTTCGACCACCTGGTGCAGGACGTGCGCGAGAAGGGGCCGAACTTCGGCGACCCCAAGGACTTTCCCGGCCGCATCGACATCAACGCCGATCATCGCTTCGATCCGCCGGAGACCGAGGAAGAGCGCAAGGCCCGCGAAGAACGCGAGAAGCAGATCCAGGGTCTGGGCTACACCGGCGGCAAGGACGAGCCCAAGGACGGCGCGAAGCCCGCGGACGGCGCCGCTAAGAAGCCCAAGAAAAAGGACGAGAAGTACGACGCCGATTGGCTGCACATGAATGCGATCGAATACCTGCCCGAGCTGGATCTGATCGCCGTTTCTACGCCGCACCTGTGCGAGGTCTGGGTGATCGATCACTCGACTACGAGCGCGCAAGCCGCCGGCTCCAGCGGCGGAAAGCGCGGTCACGGCGGGGATCTGCTCTACCGCTACGGACATTCACGCAACTACGGCATCGGCGAAAAGGAGAGCCGCAAGCTCTTCTACCAGCACAACGTGACCTGGCAGCCCGGCGCGAAGCCCGGCGAACTCAGCATGCTCGTGTTCAACAACGGCAGCGGCCGCAAGGAGAAGGAGCACAACGACAAGGAGTACTCGGAGGTCGAGCAATTCACGCTGCCTTTCGATCCGGCGAGCGGATTCACGCGCAAACCCGGCGAGGCTTTCGGGCCGACGGAGCTGACCTGGAGCTACAACGATCCCGAGCGCTTCTTTTCGCCGTTCATCTCCGGCGCGCAACGGCTGTCGAACGGCAACACGCTGATCTGCGAGGGCGCGCGCGGCCGAGTTTTCGAAGTCACGCGCGCGGGCGAGATCGTCTGGGATTTCTACAATCCCCTCGGCGGCGAGGTCGAACCCGCCGAACAGGCCGGCAAGGCGCCGAAGAAGGCCTTGTTCCGTGCGACGCGCATCGCCAAGGATCATCCCGGTCTGGCCGGGAAGTTCTAGCGCGTCAACGAAAAGCGACCGGCCGCGCGAGTCTGGGGACCCGCGCGGCCGGTGTTGTTTCGCTGAGCCTGCCGCTCAGGCCGGCTGCGGCGTGGCGGCGAGTGTCGGACCGCGCGCCATCAGCGCCAGACGATTCCAGTCCTCGAACCAGGCGAGCGCTTGCGCCACCAGGATCGGCACACCGATGATCGCTCCCAGGGCCGTGACGCACAACACGGCGCCCGTGATCCACAGGCCAAAATGCCAGTCGTCCGACTTCACTGCGGGATACAGGCCCGGCGTACTCGCCAGCGAGGGCACGAGTTTCTGGATCGCGAGATCGCGCAGACGCAGGGTTTCGCGCAGCAGGAATGCACCGACGATCACCGCACCCACGAGCACGGGCCAGCCGAGTCCGATGGGCAGGCTCACCACGCCGAAGGCGGTGATGCCGACAAAGATCCAGAACAGAGTCTCCGCATTC
The DNA here is from genome assembly GCA_043754695.1 of Planctomycetota bacterium. Taxonomy (GTDB): domain Bacteria; phylum Planctomycetota; class UBA1135; order UBA1135; genus JADJQU01. The sequence continues at coordinate 6,284 of JAYUUV010000223.1, read as the reverse complement.
GTGGACTGGACCTGCGCCAGCCGGCGATAGACGCGCATCGTGCGGTAGAAGCTGAACACGCCCCACAGGCTGAGCGTCGGAACGGACAGGAACACCGTCGGCCAGCCTGCGATCGGGTCGAGTTCGTTGGGCCGGATGATTTGGGCGCCGCCATTGAGGGCGGTCATCGGCGCCGGGGAGCGCGCTGCCGCCGGGCTCGGAGCGGCTGGCACAGTCGGAGGCCAGGTGACATCGGCGAGTTCGGGCACCGATCCGATGGGGGTCCAGCGCGTCTCGCCTTCGGCGCAGACCAGCCCGTCCGCCCGCAGCTTGCCTTCAGCGACAAGCGCCGCGAGCGGCGCTTTTTCGAACAGTCCCCAGGTCTTGTCGTCGTGACCCACCATCCACCAGCGCTTGGTTTCCAACTCGTTATCTCCGGCTCGGGCTTTTTTTGTCGTGCCCGCGAGGACAGGGGCCGAAGGGACCCGAGCTTCCAGGCGCAATAGCAGGCCACTGCGCAAGTCAGAGGCAGCTATTTCGCCGGGCCTGGAGCCGAAACGACGATACCGCCGACATCTATATAGTGACGCAGCCAGGGCGCGCTCCCTGGCACCGAACTGTCCATGGCCAACGACCCCGCCAAACTTCCCGCGAGCGCAGCCCTGCCGGAGATCCCCGGCTACCGCGTCGAGTCCGTGCTCGGCCGCGGCGCGACGGGCACGGTCTACCGGGCGGTTCAACTGGCCGTCGATCGCGAGGTCGCGATCAAGGTCTTGCACCCGGAGTACGCCGGCCCGAATGCCGTGCGCCGCCTGCAGCGCGAGGCGCGCACGACGGCGCGTCTGGCGCACCCTGGCATCGTTTCGGCGATCGACATGGGCCAGGCGAATGGGATGTGGTGGTACGCGATGGAGCTGGTCGACGGGCCGGCGCTGTCGGCGCTGCTGCGCGAGAAGGGACGCCTGAGCGAACGCGAAGCACTGCGCCTGTTCATTCCGCTTTGCGAAGCGCTCGAGCATGCCAACGAACAGGGCGTCGTCCACCGCGACATCAAGCCCGCGAACATCCTGGTCGACGCCCACGGCCGCGCGCGGCTGGTCGACCTGGGCCTGGCCTTCAGCGAGGACGATCCGCTGCTGACGAAGTCGGGCGGGACCTTGGGAACGCCGCACTACCTCTCGCCCGAGCAGGCGCGCAATCCTGGCGCGGTCGACGTGCGCTCCGACATCTGGTCGCTCGGCGCCAGCATGTTCCATGCGATGTGCGGACGGCCGCCGTTCACCGGGGAGAGCGTCGCGGAAATTCTCTCCGGCGTGCTCTACGCGCACATTCCGGATCCCCGTGAACTCGAACCCAGCCTTTCGCAGGGCATGGGCCTGGTGTTGCGCAAGTGCCTGACGCGCAGCACGGAGAAGCGCTATGGCTCGCCCAGCGAACTGCTGCACGACCTCGAAGCGCTGCGCGAACGCCGCGCGGTGCGCGTGTCCGTGCGGAATCTCGACCCTGTGGCCGGCGAAGCGGATCGCAAGCGTCGCAACCTCTGGATCGGCGCGGGCGTCGCGCTCGCGTTCGCCGTCGGCGCTTTCGTCTGGTGGCGTCCGTGGGCCGCCAACATCCCGGAGGGCCTGACCCAGCACGCTTCCCACGCTGCCTGGGCACCGCTCGAAGCGATCCTCGCCGCGGCCGAATCGGAGGACCGACGCGCGCCCGGCAACGCCCTGGCCAGGTTGGATGAATTGAGCGAGAAGGGCGTCCCTCCCGAGTACAAGCCGGACTACTGGGCCGCGCGCGCGAGCATCCAGAACCGATTCGACACGCTGATCAGCGAAGAGCGCAAGCGCATCAAGCGCGAATACGACACGGCGTTTTCGCGCGATCGCGATTTCGTCAGCGCCGCCGCGCTCGTGTCCGCGCAGGCCGAGCTGCGCCTGGCGCGCGATCTTGGAGCCAACGATCGCCAGCGCGAGACCGTGAAGGATCGCCTGCGATTTGACGAGTTGCGCGAGCAGGTCGAGACGGACGAGCAGACCGCGCTGGACCGCTTCCTGAAACAGGTCAATGCTCACTACGACGGTGTTGTTCTGCCGCAGGCTCGCAGTGCCGTGGCTTCCGGAGCGTGGCACTCGGCGCTGAGCTTGCTGGCGAGGGACGTGCGCGAGATCCTGGATGCTGCGGGAATCAGTGCCCGCGGGCTGACGCCGGCCAAAGTGGACGAAAAACTCGCCAGCGTGCGCCTGCTCAAGGTCGATTCCGAGATCGACACGATCACGAAGGCCTGGCAGGTCAAGGACACGGAGCTCGAACAGGCGCTGGTCGCGCGGGCGCAAGCGATCGAAGCCGAACTGCGCAGGCGAGTCCTTGGGGAAGACGCGGCCACGGCCATCGACGCCGCGTATGAAAAGGAACTGCAGAAAAACTCGCTGCGCAAGGAGCAGATGCTGCTCCAGGTCGCCGACAAGTCGCACGCCGCACTCGATCGCGCGCGCGCGGAATTGTCCAAGTTGCAGGAGGAGCTGCTGGTCACCGATGCGCGCGAGGAGCTTTCCGCGGTCGAAGAGCAGCTGGCTGCGCTGTGGAAAGAGCGCAGGTACTCGGAAATCGCGGCCGCATGGGGCAAGCGCATGGACGAGGACTGGCTGCGTCCCGTGCACGCACAAATCGAGGAGCGGATGAGCGAGGCCATCCTGCTCGACGGTCTGCTCGCGCGCGCCGTGCGCGGACTTGGCGAGCCAGGCCTCGACTCGATCCTGGTCGGTTCGATCGCCCACACCGGCCGCATTCAACTCGGCGTCGATCCGCTGCGCGACGGATTCCAATTGGCGTTCGGTGGAAAGTCCGAAGTCTTTGCGCTGCGCGAACCACGCCTGGATCCGCAGGCCAGGCTGCTCGTTCCGGGCAGCATCGAGCGCCTGGCCGGTCTGCGCGTCGACCCCAAGGACGAACCGAACAGCGTCGACCGGCTCGTGCGCGCGCTGTTCCGCTTCCGCGAAGGCGACCCCGACGCGGCGCTGAAGGCTTTCAACTCCGGCCCATTGCCGCGCGAAAGTCACGCCGCGCTGGTCAAGGAACTGGAAGCGCGGCTGAATCAGGCGCACGGTGAACTTTCCGCCAAGGCAGAGGAGCGCGAGAGGGATGCGCAGGTGATCCACAACCTGATTCAGCGTGAAAAGGCGCACACGCGCGAAGCCGATCGCATCAGGCGCATCACCGACCTGTTGAACGGATACAGCGATACGGAATACGTGCGCGAACACGAGCTCGAATTGCGCGACCTGCGCAACTCGCTTGCGACCGCCGTCAAGCTCACGCCCGAGGATCAGCTGCTCAAGCTCTACGGATCGAAGCTCACCAGCTTCCCGCGCAGCGAACGCGTGCTGCTTTCCTACGATTGCAGCAGCGAGGCGTTTCCGCGCTGGAGCATGGGCGACTGGAACCGCGGCCTCGACGGCTGGTCGGCCGGCCGCAAACATTCGAAAGCCGAGTTGGAGGACGGCACACTCTGGCCGCGGCTGCTGCTCGAGGACCCCTTGGATCTCGAGGCCGCTATGAGCGTCGAGATCGAATGGGAACAACCGCAGAGCTCCGGACCTCCGCAGCGGTTCCTCGTCTCGGTCGCGGGCTGGCACATCGGGTTCGCCGGAAGCGAAGTTGGCGAGAAGGCTCAGGTCGCCAGCACTGCCGGCGGCGATTCCGCGCTGCTCGAATTGTTGAGTCTGCTCGACAACAACAAAGGCATGCCGAGGGCCGCGCTCGAGCGCGGCAAGCAGTACAAGCTGCGCGTCGAGCTGGTCCAGGGTCGCGGCAATCTGATCGCCACGCTCAATGGGGTGAAGATCCAAGAGCAAGCGCAGATGCGGCCGCAGGGCAAAGGCGGAAGCGACACCATCGTCTTGCGCTCGCTCGAACCCGTGCTGCTCAAGGCCGTACGCATCGAAGCCGGCCTGGGCAAGAAGTGACTACTTTTCGCCGGCGAAGTGCGCGATCACTTGCCGCGCGCGCTCCAGGCGCTGGGGATCGATCAAGCCGGCGACCGTTTCGAGCACGGCGTTGACTTCCGCCGACGTCGCCGCGCAGCGCAAGGCTCCGCGCGCGTGACTCGCCATCTGGCGATCCTGTCCGAGGGCGGCGAGTCCGGCGACGGCCAGCAACTCGCGCATGCGCGGGTCGAGTCCGGGCCGCGAAAGGATCCGGCCGTAAGCGTGGCCTTCGATCCAGCGTTCGAAGTCGGGATGTCCGGCGCGCAACATCTCGCGCACGCGCGCAGCGTCCTTTTCGTAGATGCGCTCGAAAAGCGCTCGGCCGCGCGCGGGCTGATCTGCTTCGGCGAGAAACTCGTCGGCTTCCAACTGGCCCAGTCCGCCGCAGGCAGCCAGCACTCCGTAGGCTTCAACCACGCGCGGAAAGCCCGCGAAGACATGCGCCTGCAACACGCACTCGCGCCAGCCGCGGTCCGGTTCGCCGGCCGGCGCAGCCAGACGTTCGAGCCGCACGCGTTCCCAATCGCCGAGCACGACGACGGTGAAGAGTCGCGCCAGCCGGCGTTCGCGCGGAGAGAGGACCATGGAATTTCTAGGGCGCGCTGCGGCTGCCGATGGGCTCGCCCATTTTCAATGCGTCGCCCTGCCTGAGCGTCGCCGTGGGTGCATAGCCGCCGCGCGGGGAGAGCAGCACGACGGTCGAACCCATTTCGAAACGCGCCAGTTCTTCTCCGCGCGCGAAGCGCAGCGCCGGCACGGGCGCGGCTGCGTGCGGCTCGACGCCGACCACACGGATGCGACCGACGTTGAGCGCTCCGACGGCGACCAGGAAGAACGGCCCACGCGACGTCTCCAGGCGTAGCACCGCGCGTTCGTTGATCGAGAGCACTTTGGCCCGCCGCGCGAGCACCTTGGGTGCGACCGAGTAAAGCGAACCGGGCAACCAGACGAGCGATGCGAGTGCAGCGTCCAGCGGCGAGTGGATGCGGTGGTAGTCGCGCGGCGAGAGGTAGATCGTCCAGGAATGGCCGCCTTCGAGCTCATTTGCGGCGCGTTCGTCGCCGAGCAATTCCCCAACCGCGTAGGGCCGTCCCTTGGCCTGCAGGACCGTGCCACGTTCGATCGGGCAGAGCGACTGGACGCGGCCATCGACGGGCGAGGGCAGGATCTGGGGGTCGCTCGGAAAGGGCCGGGCACCGTCCTTCAGGCGGCGAATGAAAAACGCGCCCAGCGAGGGGTGGTCGGCGAGTTCGAGGCGCAGCTGTGAAAGATCGGCGCCGGTCGCGCGCGCATAGGCGCGATAGACCGGCGCTCGAAGAAGAGTCGGTAGCTTTCGATCAGCGAGCCACCCGCACAGGCGGGAGGATGTCCGGGCAAGCGGCGTCGCCATTCAGTTTTGCTGCTGGCCCCCGCCGACGCCGCCCGGGGCACCAGCTCCGCCCGCGTTGCCAGCGGCGCCTCCATTGGCGCGACGCGCACCTCGGCCTTGACCGCCGCCAGCACCAGCACCTGCGCCGTTGCCGCCGCCGAATCCGCCGCCAGGTCCGCCAAAGCCCATGCGGTCACCCTCGCTCTGGATGATCTGATCGGCGATCGAGGCGCCGAAGGCGACCGTGTATTGATCCGTCTGCCAGGTGCGGAAGGATTCCATCTGCGTGCGCGCCGTGTCGCGGTCGAAATTGCCGTTGCGCATGCCTTCGAACATGTCTTGGCGCTTCTTGCCGCTTTCGACCATCAAGTCCGCGAGGCGCGCTTCGTCTCCAGGGGAGAGGCTCAGATCCTTGGCGATGCGCGCGGCCCTGCGCTTGGCGGCGTCGAGATCGGCGGCGACGCGCTTGGCTTCGGCCTCGGCTGCCTGGCGGGCGCGATCCTCGGCCAGAACGGTCAGCACGGCCTGGCGCTGCTCCTCGCTCACCGCGACGCTGCCAGCCACCGAAACCGGCTGTGTGGGGGCCGAGGCCGCCGTGACCGGGGCGCGATTGGTCGAGCTGCGCAGGCTATCGAGTTCATCGTTCAGCGCATCGACGCGCGCGCTGAGCATCGCCAGCTTGTCCTCGTTCGCGCGCGCGTGCGCGGCGTCGAGGCCAGTGGGGGCAGCTTGTGACGAGGCAGCCGCAAGTTCGGGCTGCGCGGGCTCAGAGTGAGAAGCCAGGTTCGTGGCGACGAAGGCAGCCGCGCCGGAGCCGAGGATGAGGACGAGACCGAGGAGCAGATGGATAGGGCGCATGGGCAAATCACCGTGAGTTGCGACTGGGACGAAGGATAGCGTGCTGGTCGGGCGGCCACGAGAGGCACCGTTCCAGAGGCTATCAACCCTGCCCGGCCGGG
>JAYUUV010000222.1:0-14539 GCA_043754695.1 Planctomycetota bacterium | reverse complement strand
CTGTGTCCGCCCCCTCCTCGGCATCATCCCCGACCGCGCCATCGCGCGTCAGGCCCCTCCAGGGCCAGCACGCCGATCCGGCGCCAAGCTCTACGGCAGCAGCGTAAAGCTCCGCCCGTCGGTGAGCCCGATGTTGCTCGGCGCCGCAAACCCTGGATCGCGGCTCCAGTACTGCGCGCGAATCACCTGCCCGGCGGCGAGGAAGTAGTAGTTCTAGATGTAGGCGTGGTCGAAGTGGAGCGAGTACCGCCATCGGGCAGGCTCGCCAGGCCAGCAACACCGAAGAAAAGAGGCTTGCAAGGTTGGCCCCTACTGCACACACGGGCGCAATCCTGACCCCGACATCGTCGTTGCAGGGCGGCACTCGACCGCCTTCTCCAGCGCCCCAGCTCGTGCCGGACGTCCGCGAGTCCCTGATCGCGATGGGACCCCACCCCCCTCAAGAATCTGGAAGGCCGCCACCCGGGAAAGAGGCGCCGAGAGCCGCTCGAACCGGACATCCAAAGAGGGGCCGCCTTTCCTGCCTGCGGCGAGGACTTCGGCGGGCCCCGCCACAGGCCGGGAACGGCCGCTACAGCGATCTCCGGTCCGAGGTCGATAGTCGCACGAGCACGGGCGCCCCTCGCCCGCGCGTCCGGCCCCTCGTAACTCGCCCCACCCCATGGACATCTCGACGATTCTCGGCTTCGTGCTCGGCCTCGGGCTGATCGTCTGGTCGATGATGCACGGCGGCGGCGTGGCGGGCCTCGTGCTGTTCGTTCACCCGCCGGCGTTCGCGGTCGTGTTCGGCGGCAGCCTGGCGGCGGTGATGATTCACTTCCGCCTCGAGGACGTGAAGATGCTGGCCAAGGTCATCCTGCGCACGTTCCTCTATCCGATCCCGTCGCCGACCAAAGAGATCGATCGGATCATCGAGTACACGAACCTGGCGCGCAAGGAAGGTCTGCTGGCGCTCGAATCCAAATTGCGCGAGGTCGACGACAAGTTCTTCGCCAAGGGCATTCAACTCGTGATCGACGGCTTCTCGGCGGATACGGTGCGCGAGATCCTCGAGGTCGACGCCGAAGTCGAAAAACAACGCCACGCCAACGGCAAGAAAATGCTGGAGCAGTTCGGCACCTTCGCGCCGGCCTTCGGAATGGTCGAGACGTTGATCGGTCTGGTGCAGATGCTTTCCAACTTGTCCGATCCGTCGAAGATCGGCGCGGGCATGGCCGGCGCGCTCGTCGGAACGTTCTACGGAGCGTTCGCCGCGAACATGATGTTCATGCCGATGGCCGGCAAGCTCGACGTGCGCGCCAAGCAGGAGTATCTGCTGCGCGAACTGATGATCGCCGGGATCATCGCGATCCAGTCCGGCGAAAAACCCCAGCTGATCAAGGAAAAGCTCAAGGGCTTCGTCGCACCCAACATGCGCGAGTCCGTGAGCTGAAACTCCCGTGGCCAAGAAACACGCCGAAGAACACGGTGGCGGCGAGGGCTGGCTCGTCAGTTACTGCGACATGATCTCGCTGCTCGTCACCTTCTTCCTGATGATGATGACCTTCTCGACCTCGTCGAAGGGCGACGTCAAGAGCGCGGGTGTCGGCATCCTCAAGGGCCGTGGCGGCGTGTTCCCCAACATGACGGGCTATCCGGCCGGCGACGCACCCCCGGAACCGATCTTGAACACGATCGCGGAAGCGCTGGAGGGCCAGCGCGGCGCGGGCGGTCTGAAGGATGCGCTCGCGCTCTCGCCCGAGCTCGACGGCATCACGATCCAGTTCGGCGAAGAGTGTTCCTTCGCGCCGGGTTCGGCCGAACTCACTCCTACGCTGCGCAATCTGCTCGAAGGCGTCGGCAAGGCGGTGCAGACCTACACGCACTTGATCGTCGTCGAGGGCCACACCGACGATCACTTCAAGCCGACGAGCGATTTCCCCGATGCTGAAGCGCTGAGCGCGGCGCGCGCCCTGGCCGCTGCGCGCGTGCTCGTCGACTCGGGGCACGTCCCCGCGAATTTGCTGCAGATCGCCGGTCGGGGCAGCGAACGGCCGCGCCGTTCGAACGACAGCGCGCTGGATCGCTCGTGGAATCGGCGCGTCGAGTTGCGGTTGATCTCGATCAACGCCCGTGGAACCTCGGCCAACTTCGGTGGCGGCCGTTAGCACCAGCGCGTCATGAGCAGCACCACCGAACACGCTCCGGCGATCGCTCCCGCCCCCGGCCACGCGCCGGCGAAACCCGGCGCCGGCGCGCACGCTGCGCCTGCGGGCGACGCGCATGCAGCCGCCGACGCGCACGGCGGCGGCGGTCATGCCGGCGGCGGTCACAAGCGTCACAAGCCCCACGAAGAACATCCGCACCACGGCCCGCCGCCCTGGCTGATCTCGTTCGGCGACATGATGACGCTGTTCCTGTGCTTCTTCATCATCCTGGTGACGATGGCGCCGACGCAGGACGCGGGTCTGACGGCCGCTGGCCTAGGTCCGTTTGTCGTCGCGCTCGAGACCGGCGGGATGGACGGAGCGTTGAAGGGCGAGAAACAACTGCAGCGCACGAACATGTACCGCGAGCGCTTCGGCCTCGAGGCGTTGTCCGACGAACAATTCCAGGACGGCCGGCTCGAAGTGCGCGACTCGCAGGAGATCGCGCAACTGCTCAAGAGTTCGCTCAAGCCCTTCGCGGAGATGCGCCAGCCTTTGATCGCGCACTTTTCGAAGGACTCCGCGGAGCTATCCGCGTCGGCGAAAACCTACCTGGACGCAATCGCCGAAACCCTGCGGCCTGGTTACGGGCAACTCTTGTTGCTCGAAGGCCACTCGCTCGACGCGGGCACGCGCTTCCAGGGCTCGAATGCCTGGCTCGCCGTCGCGCGCTCGCAGGCGGTGAAACACTACCTCGTCGACAAGCACGGCTTCGTGCCGCAGCGCCTCGAAGCCCGCGCCTGGGCGACCGAGGACACTTCCGATATTTCCGACCACAGTTGCGTCGACGCGCGGTTGGTCGAACCCCGTCGCGAATCCTAGGAACCCAAAGAGACTCACATGGCCGACAAGAAAGATGCGAAGGATGCCAAGGGCGGCAAAGAAGCTGCCGCCGAAGTCGCGGCAGCGCCGTCCAAGAAGAAGGGCTTGCTGATTGGAGTTGGCGGCGTGGTCACGGTGCTCGCCGTGGCCTTCGTGGCCTCGCTGATGGCCGTGCCCAAGAAGGTCCACGTGCCGCAGCTCGAGGGGCCCTTCGTGGCCAAGCTCTCGAAGGATCAGATCCAAGCCAATCTCGCCCGCGCCGGTGGCAAGCGCTACGTCGCGATGTTGCTGCAGGCGGAGTACTACGCTTACTCGGACGCCTACGTCCAAGGCCGACTCGGCGGTGCCGCGGCGGGCGGCGGCCACGGCGGCGGCGCCTCGGCCGAGGATCCGCTGTACCTCGCGATGCTCAAGGATGCGTTGCTCACAGTCGCGGGCACGAAGACGCCTGAGGAAATCACCGACACCGCGATGGTCGACTTGTTCCTCGAGGAAGTGCGCGAGGCCGTCGATCCCGTGCTCTTCCCCGTCTACGTCGGCGAGGCGATGACGCCCTACCAGCCCGATCCCAAATCCGGTCTGCGCGTCGGTGAGGACCACATGAAATCGACCATGCGCGGCCTGCTGCACGAGCACGCGTTGAAGGTCGATGGCGCGGCCAAGAGCATCGCCCTGGACGCCGGCACGTCGATTCCGTTCACCGATCACGACCGAAACCTCAAGGTGATCAACCAATCTGGCGAGTACGTGTACCTGGACTGCACCGGCTTCAAGACGGGGTTCAGCGGATCTGTGCCCGTGGGCGTCCCCGGCCGAGTCCGTCGCATTTTCAAGGATTCCCTGCTGGTCCAGTAGGACAACCGAACGCGTGAAAAGTCCGCTGCAACCCGAAGAGCTCGAGGCTGTGCTCGCCGCAGTGGCGCCGAAGGGCGCGCTGCCGACGAGCGCCGTGTCCGCGCGTGATTTCGCGCGGCCGCAGCGGCTTTCCGTCGAACAGCGCGGCGACTTGCGCGAGCGCCTGGTGCGCATCCTGCCGGCGCTGGAACGCGAGCTGTCCAGTGTGCTGCGCGCGCGCGCGCGCGTCGGCCTTTCGGACGTCGATGAGATCGACGCGCAGACGGCGATTAGCGAGCTGCGCCCGCCGATGGCAGTCGCGCCGTTCCAGACCGCTGCTCAGCCATGCTGGGTCGTTTGGGATTCCGTCGCCGCCGTCGCCGCGCTCGAGCTCGCACTCGGCGCGCCCGAAGCCGCCGGTTCACAACCGCGCAAGCTCACCTCCGTCGAAGGCATGCTGTTCAAGCGCGTCGCCAACTGCGTGCTGCGCGAATTCGCGAACGAACTCAATTTCAAGCTCGATGGATTGCGCGTGGCCACGTTGCTCGAAGAAATCGGCAGCCCGCGCGACGCCGGCGCGCGCTACGACCCGCGCCGCCTGCTCATCCTGCTCGAACTGGAACTTCCGACCGGCACGAGTTCCCTGCGCCTCTACCTGCCGCCGCCCGCGTCCCAAGACGCTCTTCCGGCAAGCGCCAAGCAGAAACTCGAATTGCCGCAGCATCTAGGCGACGTCCCGCTGTTGATCTCGGCCCGCCTGGGCGCGGCCGACCTGCCGCTGGCGGATCTGCTGGCTTTGCAGGTCGGCGACGTGATTCCGCTCGGCGTCCAGACCAACTCGCCACTCGAGGTCTGGGCCGAGGATCGCCCTTGGGCCAACGCCGTTCTGGGTGCGTCCGCGGGACATCTCGCCCTCAGGCTCCACTCGGTCGGCAAAAAGGACGATCAGGGGTGAGCGATTCTGATTCCACCATGAGCGACACAGACACAAACGCCGCGACCACGCCCGAGCAGGTGAGCGTCTCCAAGACCGAACTCGAGGAACTTGGCGCGGACAAGGCCCAGGGCAGCCCCCTCGGTCTCGCGCAACTGCTCGACGTCGCCGTACGCGTCACCGTCGAGGTCGGTCGTGCGCGCATGACGCTTGCCGACCTGGTGCAGCTTGCGCCGGGCTCGTTGATCCAACTGGACCGCGAATCCCACGAGCCGGTCGACATCCTGGTCAACGGCAAGATCGTCGCCCGCGGCGAAATCGTGACGATCGACCAGAGCTACGGCGTGCGGATCACGGCGGTTTCGAAGAGCGCGTAGGCGACCGCCGAGTGAGTGCGCAGGGCGCGAGTTGCGCCAACGATGACGGCTGATTCAGCTCGCCGTCGGGAGCTAGTGGGTCCGTTCTTGGACTTCGAGATTCTTCGCTCAGGACTTGCCGCAGTCAGCCGCTGCACGAGGATGGCGAAAGCGGCGGAGTCGAGGCTGGCTCCGTACCGCGCTTCCCGGAATCTGATGTATGCCATAGGCTGACTGAACACTTGCGCATCTCCCATGGGCCTCACTTGCGCGGACGGCGTCAGGTTCATGGAGCACAGCCGGGATGTGCCCCTCACCACACTTCGGAGGAATGCTCGTGTCCACAAAGTTCAGAGCTTGCGCAGTCGTTGCGTTTGCCTTGTTGCTCACTGCCAACGCTGATGCGCAGAACATCAACGTCGATTTCAGCAGCTACAACCCACAGCCCTCCAATGCTCTCGGCGCTGGTGCCGCGCAATCGGGCACCTGGAACCACATGATCGGGGGAACTTCAGGCCCGCTCGTCGATACCGCGGGTGCAACTGTTGCGACGGTGATCACGGCCTCCACAGCCGCGGGTTGGTCTTTCGGTTCCAACAACCCAATCACGGTTGGTGACGACGAACTCCTGCTGGACGGTGGTCACGATGGATCCGTGACGCTGACGATCAGCGCGTTGCAGAACGGCGTATACGACGTGTACTCCTACGCCTGGGCTCCGGATGCGCCGACTATCTACGTGACGAGCGTCGATGTGCCCGGCTCGATCAATCCGATCCAAAACGTCGGCGGTTTCGATTTCACCGGCGTGTACCTCCAGGGCCAACAGTACGCCAAGCACCGCATCACGGTCACGGGCGGCTCGCTGACGATCGCCTTCTTGGAGGTCGCCAGCTTCGCGACCGAGAACGGTCTTCAATTGGATTATCTGACTGCGCTTCCGACGCTGTATTGCACGGCGAAGACGAACTCGTTGGGCTGCGTCCCGATGATCGGCTTCGCAGGTGTTTCCAGTGCCACGGCCGGATCCGGCTTCACGCTCTCGACTCTCACCGTCATCAACCATGAGCCCGGCCTGTACCTGTATTCGAACGCGGGTCAGGCTGCCCTGCCGTTTCAAGGCGGACTGCGCTGCGTCAACGTTCGGCTCAGGCGCGCGATTCCGCTGAACTCCGGCGGCAATTCCGCGCCGAACGACTGCTCGGGCGCGTACGTGCTCGACTTCAACGCCTTCGCGGTCGGCGCACTCGGTGGAACACCGGCGGCCTATCTGACTGTTCCGGGCACCGTAGTCGACGTCCAGTGCTGGGGCCACGACCCCGGCTTTCCGGCGCCGAACAACACGACGCTATCGAACGCGCTCGAATTCACGGTCGGGCAGTGATTCGGATGGGCACGTCAAGCAGCGCCTCACGCGCTCCATGAACAGATCGCAGGCGGGCGGCGGCTTCGAGAACTCCTCCGCCGCCGGCCCCAGATCCTTGGCGAAAGCACGACGGGCTCTGCCGCCCGCTACAACCCAAAGGCTGTCGGATCGCTGCCTCGGCCGCCTTGGAAACGGTCGGCGGAGAAGAAGGCGGCGTCGAAGGCGGTCAGTTTCTCGCCGAAGACCAATTGCGCGAGTCCTTCGCCCACCGAGGGCGCGAGCTTGAAGCCGTGGCCGCTGAAACCTGCGGCGATGAACAGATTCTCGATGCCCGCAAGCCGGCCCAGAATCGGCTGCGAATCCGGCGTCAGCGTGTACCACGCGGCTTGCGGCTCTTGATCGGCGCGCGAGCGATAGAGCGGCATGCGCTGTTCGAGCTTCGCGCGTGCCCAGCGCATGAACTCCGGCCCGACGACTTCGTCGAGCTTGTCCGGGTCATCGATCCGCTTGTCGGCCGTATGTTCCAGCGCGCCGATGCGCGTGCGCGCGCGCGCGGGTTCGCAGCGCGTGTAGTAACCAAGCTCGAGATCGAGCAGCACGGGGTGCGCGGCTGTCGGACTGGAATGCTCCCCGGGACTGTCCAGGAAATGCTGCTCCGGGCGCACGACTTCGAGCGGCAGTTCGCGGCCGAGTCGCTGCAACAATCGCGAAGTCCACGGACCGGCGGCAAGCACGATCGCAGAAGCTTCGACACGGCCTTGGTCCGTTTCTAATCCCACCGCGCGGCCACGCTCGACGATCACGCCGCGAACTTCGCAACCGACGTGCGCGACCGCTCCGCTCTCGCGCGCCAGCTCCGCGAAAGCATTCACCGCGCGCACGGGATCGCAAAATCCTCCGCCGGGCTCGTAGGCAGCGATCGCGCGATCGTCGACTTCGATTCCCGGAACGAGCCTGCGCATCTCGCCCGCATCGACGATGCACGTGTCGATTCCGATCGAACGCTGCATCGCGACATTGATACGCACGCGCTCCATCATCTCGGGCGTGCGCGGCCCGGCGATCGTCAGTACGCCGCAGCGTTGAAAACCGATCGCATGTCCAGTGCGCTCTTCGAGCGTCGAATACTCTGCCAGCGAGTCGCGCGCTATCGCCGCCACGATCGGACTCGAATAATGCTGCCGTAGCACCGCGCCTGAGCGCCCTGACGAACCTGCAGCGAGAGCCCGTCGTTCGAACAGCAGCACCGCGGACTTCCCAGAGTCGACGCGCCTCGCGCACGCCCACGCAGTGCGCACCCCCATCACTCCACCGCCAACAACCGCAACAGCTGCCTTCACGACGACATCATGCAAATCTGCGAGGGGAAGTTCGCGGTACCCGCCGTCTCGCCTCCGCAACAGTTCGGATGGGTGCCTGGCTCCGTACGCCTGGCACCTGTCCGAACTGTTGCCGCCGTTGCTATCAGAGCGCCGTTGCCGGTGCAGCTCGACGCGGCCGAACCTCGCACAGCGCTGTTGCTTCCCCGCAACAGTTTGGATGGGTGCCTGGCTCGGTAAAGCGCCCCACCCGGCCTCAGGTCCGGGTGGGGCTCTCTGGGACGAATCCCAGGAGTCGGTCGAGCGTGCACGGGCTCGCGAGGGGGATGGAGCCCAGTGCACGCTTGAGTCGACGACGACTCCGGGGCCCTAGTCCGCAGTTTCCTTTGCGGGTGGGGCATGAAAAGCGCAGGAAACCGCTCCGGCCCGCTCGCCGGGGTGAGGATCCGAGGCGAAGCTGGGACTACGATGCTCGACCTATGATTCCCCCGCGGAAAACGCGCACGATCTCGGTCCGAGGCCTCGCGATCGGCGGCGAAGCACCGATTGCGGTCCAGAGCATGGCCGCGACACGCACCCAGGACATCCCGGCCACCCTGCGCCAGGTCAGGATCCTCGAGGCGGCCGGGGCCGATCTGATCCGCATCGCGGTCGACAGCGTGGCCGACGTCGAGGCGCTGGCTCAGATCCGCAAGCAGACCAGCGCGCGCTTGTCCGTCGATCTGCAGGAGAACTACCGGCTCGCGGAGAAGGTCGCACCCTTCGTCGACAAGCTGCGCTACAACCCCGGCCACCTGCACCATCACGAGAAACACAAGACGACGCGCGAAAAGGTCGCCTTCCTGGTCGGGGTCGCCAAACAACATGGGCTTGCGCTGCGCATCGGCGTCAACGCGGGCTCGATCGCGCCTGAGTACAAAGTGCGCTTCCCCGAAGACGACGTCGGCGCGATCGCGCAGTGCGCCATCGATCATTGCGCGCTGGTCGACGAACTCGGTTTCCATGACTACCTGGTTTCGATCAAGGACTCCGATCCGCGCCTGGTCATCGACGCCAACGTACGTTTCGCCGCCGCGCGGCCCGACGTGCCGATCCACCTCGGTGTCACAGAGGCGGGTATGCCGCCCGAGGGGATCATCAAGACGCGCATCGCGTTCGAGCAGTTGTTGGCGCGCGGAATCGGCGACACGCTGCGCGTTTCGCTGACTCTGCCCTTCGATGACAAGGGCCGCGAAATCGCCGTGGGGCGCGAGCTGATCGACGACATCGAACACGATCGCTTCCGATCGGTGCCGCCGAATTTCTTTCACGGCTTGAACATCATTGCCTGCCCCTCGTGCTCGCGCGTGGAGAACGAGAAGTTCATCGACCTCGCCCAGGACGTGCGCAGCCTGACCGCCTACGCCAAGGAGCACGATCTGACGATCGCGATCATGGGCTGCCGAGTGAACGGGCCGGGCGAAACCGACGACGCGGACCTTGGTCTGTGGTGCGGCCCGAATTACGTCAACCTCAAGCGCGGGGAAGCCGATCTTGGCGCCTACAAGTACGACGAGATCCTGCCGCGCCTGCGCGAAGAGCTGGATCGGTTGATTGCACAGGCGCCTTCAATGGCATCGCGCACTTGTGATCGGCCCCCCACAGCCTGAGAATCCGACCATGACTGCTTCAGATCCGATCCGCGCCTCGTTCGACGAGGCTCTCTTGACCTTGCGCGCGTTCCTCGATACGCCTCCCGGCTTGGCCGGTGTGCATCAATTCGCCGAAGCGGCGGCCGCCACGCTCGAACGTGGCGGCTTGCTGATGTCCTGCGGCAACGGCGGCAGCATGTGCGACGCGATGCACTTCGCCGAGGAATGGACCGGCCGCTTCCGCGGCAATCGCAAGGCACTCGCGGCCGTCGCCTTCGCCGATCCGAGCCAGCTGACTTGCATCGCCAACGATTTTGGCTTCGACGAGATCTTCGCGCGGCAGGTGGAAGCGCTCGGCAAGCCCGGCGATCTCCTGGTCGCGATCTCGACCAGCGGCAACTCGCCGAACATCCTGCGCGCCTGCGAAGTGGCCAAGGCGCGCGGCGTCAAGACCGTCGGCCTGCTCGGCAAGGGCGGCGGCAAGTTGCTCGGCCGTGTGGACATTCCGATCGTCGTGCCGCTGGCGCAAACTTCCGACCGCATCCAGGAAGTGCATATCAAGGTGCTGCACATCGTGATCGAGGCGGTCGAGCGGCGAATGTTTCCCGCGAATTACGGCGCGGCGAAGTAACACGGCGCTCGCACGCGAGGACGGCGGATCCAGGGGCGGCAGCTGTCCGGGTATTCAGGCCTCCGGCCGCTTCGAGCTCGCCTGCGCACGGGCGCGCGGACGAAGTCGAAACGGCCGGCAGCTAGCGCGACCCTCTCACGGCCGACTCGGCGCTCAGTGAAGGACCGTGATCGTCGCCGGTGTGACGGGTGCTCCTTGGAAGGAGGTGGCGCTGATCGTCGCTTGTCCAATGTTCTTGGCGGTCAATGCGGCACCTTCGTTGATCGTCGCCACGACGCTGTTGCTCGAAGACCAGTCGACCAGGCTGGTCACGTTGCGCACGGCGCCATTGCTGAACGTCGCGATCGCCTTCATGCCGCGGCGCTTGTCGGTGGAGAGCGTGAGCTGCGCGGGCAGGATGTCGACGCGCAGCACGCTGGGCGGCGTTCCGTTGCTGAGCGTGATCGCGCCGCCCACCGTCTCGGTTCCGGTCACGTTGTGCACGAAATTCAAGAATTTCAGGTGGTTGACGCCGGCCGTGTCGAGGTTGCCATAACCGCTGATCGCGCCGCGACCATCGAAGAACTCATACTCGTTGGGCGCGTAGCAGTAGTCGATCTGCTGGCCGCCGGTCGAGGGCGGAATCGCTGAAAAGGCCACGAAGCCCGTTCCGGGTTGGACCGCGACGAAACCGTCCTCGGGGATCACATAGGCGACGCCGCCGGCAGTGACCGACCAGGCGCTCGTGCTGTGGTTCACGTACAACTCGACGCCGTTCGAGAACGTCTCTTTGATCTGCGGATGACGGAAGCTGTCGCAGGTCTCGGTCTGGAAGACGATGTTCTCGAACGTCTGAAGCTGGCCCTGATACATGTACTCGATCTGCGTGGCTGCGCCTTCGTAGTAGCGCTTTTGCAGCGCGAGGCAGAGGTAGTACGACTTGAGCATTCCGTTGAAGGTCAAATAGTTGCCGAGGCCGTTGTAAGGACCGTTGCACTCGAAGTGCGTCATCTTCGAGTAGGTCAAGACGTAGGCGCGGTACCTGTCGAGCGCCGCCTCGGTCAGCGGAATGATCGGCAAGCCGGTCTGCATGTCGACGATCCCCGGCCCGTCCGATTTGCCGAAGAAGCGATCGAAGTATCCGTTGCCATGGTTGGCCTGGATGCGCGACATCACGCGCACCTCGTACTCCGGAATCACCGGCCAGTTGGTCGGCGCGAGCGGCGAGCCGGCCGGATGGAGGTTCCCGCCGCTGAGACCCGAAGCGCTGTTGATCACGCGCTGCACGCTGTCGCAGTAGCCGGCCCACAGCCATTCGCGGCTCGAAACGTCGGTGGCGATCGAGCCTTCGCCGGCGATCGGCCCCATGTACGTGTCCGCCAGGAAGCCCAGCCAGGTCTGCTGATCGCGGATGCCCTGCTTGATGGTGGTGGCCCAACCCGTGCCGCTGAACTGGTCGAGGTGGTCGCCGTCCGCGCCGCCATTGGGAGCGGCGTAGGTCTGGATGTCGACGTAGCCCATCGTCGCGCCGTAGTTGTTCTTGATCAGCGGCGCTTCGCGCGCGGCGTGCAGCCCGGCTGCGCTTACCGCCATGTTCGGTATGGAAGTCTGGGCGCCCAGTTTCCATGTGCCGTTGGGTCTGCGCGCGATGTGCGTCGTGTCATAGACCGCGGGCGGAGCCGTGATCGGCATCATGGAGAACGACGTGTTGCATCCGAGCACGTATCCCTTGGCGGCTCCCTGCTGGAGGGCAGCAGCGAAAAGCGCGGGATTCGAGGCCGGATACCAATCGGGCCCCAGACTTTCTCCAAGCCATTCCGGAGCAGAACCCGTCCACTTGAAGTAGTAGCCGGCGATGTCGTCGAGCCCCCAGGACTCGAACAAATCCCACAACGCCGGATGGTCGTTCCAGATCGTGGTCGGCAAGTCGAGCATCAGGCGTCCGGTCAAGAGTTCGCGGTACGGCGACGCGGGCCAAGTCGGTGTGACCAGGACGTCCTTGATCTTGCTTGAGATGGTCAGGTTGAGCGTGTCGTCCATGAAGCCGCAAATCTCGCCGTTCGCCTGCTTCTTGTAGAGGTTGTAGGTCTCGAATCCATAACGCACGCTGGTCATCCCGGGCACCAACGTGTCGCGCAGCAGATTCGCGTCAGCGGAATTGCTGTTCACCATGTCGAGCATGTTGCCGAGGAAGTAGTGCGCGGCTCCCTTGCGGAACAACACGATCGGCGTGCACAGCGCGCCCTGGATAGTCAGGTACTTCGGCTCCTCGGTACCCATGGTCGCGCCGACGTAGAGACCCGCCCAGCCCTTGAGCAGTGCCGGACTCTGATCGACGTCCTGCACGTGGATGCGCAGATTCTTGCCGGTCAGCTCGTAGGTCGTCCGCATCCTGTGGACACCTTCGAAATTAAGCGTGTAATCGAGCGCCACCGCGTTGATGGCCGTGCGCACACTGGTCAGGGTCGTGTACTGCGCTAGTTGCGAGGGGAAGAAACACAGCCCGGCGTTCGTGCGGAAACACACGCCGCCATCGCGGATCGGCCAGCAGTCGCTGGTGGCTTCGTAAATCCGGATCGCGCCCTGCACGACGCTCGGATCCGTAGTATCGAGGCGATACGAGATCGTTTCGTCGCCGTTGAAAGCCAACGTGTACACACCCGCGGAATGCGTGACCGAAACAGTTCCCGGTGAGTTGGCTCCGGTATGGATCAGCTGGTGACGAACGAGCCTCTTGGGAAAGTCAGCCTGGCCTTGCGCAGACTCGACACCTAGGAGGAGCAGGGCGGGCAAGGACAGAGAACGAATCAAGGCATTGAGCTTCATTGTGAACAACCGCGGGAAGTCGGTTGAAGGTTCGAGCACTTTGAAGACGGGCAAGCCTGGAGCGCTGAGACTGTACCGAAGTCGGCGGGCCACGCTTCAGTTGGCATGGCGCCATGTCGTGAGCCGGCAGGCCATGCGCTTCAGGGGCTGTTCTATTGGTGGCGGCACGTTCGCGACGCCGGCGCGTACGTACGAGAAACGCCAGTGACGTCCGGCGCGATCTGGAGTTGTTGCTGAACGACGGCCGCGGGCAGGTTCAATTCATGCACCCCACGCTCGGCCTGAACACGGGGGCGGTAGGGCTCCCCGCGTAGCAGCCTCGCGGGTCGGCCGCACTCGGGATGCAATCGACTGGCCCGCGAGCCCCGAAAATGCAACGCGCCCGTAGGATGGGTTCCCTGTGCGCCGGCTATTGCCCGGCACAAGTCCCCCCCTTGCTCTTCAGGAGATTGCTTTCGATGAAGTGGAATGGATTTCTGGCTGCGGCGGCGTTGATCGCATCGAGCGTCGGCGCCAATGCGGATGTGTTCTATACGGTGCAAGAATCCAGCGACTCGCTGTGCACGATCGACACCAACACACTGGTGATCACGACGATCGGACCGCTGGGTGTGGCCACCAATTTCGGCGATCTGGCGTTCGACTCTTCGACCGGCACGATGTACCTGAGCAATGGCTGGGGCACCAACCCAAGCCGGCTCTACAAGGTCGACGTGACGACCGGAGCCGCGACGCTGATCGGCAGCATGGGCGTCAACGACATCTTCGGCCTGACCTACGATCCGATCACGAACAAACTCTTTGGCAGCCAATCGACGCTTTCGACCAGCTTCTTTGAAATCAACCGCATTACGGGCGCAGCGACTCCGATCGGTAACACGGGGATCTACCTCGACGGCCTGACCTTTGTCGGCAGCACGGGTGATGTCGTCGGCTTGTACGCAGGCCCCGGTTCGCTGCACCGCATCGACCGGTCCACTGGAGCGCCCACGCTACTCACAGGGGGCGGCGGTTTCGTCGACAACTGCGGCATCGCCTGGGGATCGACGTCCAACAAGATCTTCTCGATCGACTGGTCGGGCAACCTCTTTGCGTTCGACGTGGCCGCAGGCTATGCGCGCACGACGCTGCAAACCGGCCTGGGATCGTTCGACGGCTTGGTCGCTGCGAGCGGCTGCGCCACGCCGATCATCTACTGCACCGCCAAGGTGAACTCGCTGGGTTGCACGCCGACGATCGGCTCGACGGGTTCGCCGAGTGCGACCATCGGCTCCGGCTTCACCGTTCGGGCGACGAACGTTCGCAACCAGAAGCCGGGACTCTTGCTCTACGGCATCAACGGCCGCGCCGCGGCTCCGTTCCAAGGCGGAATCCGCTGCGTCAATTCGCCGATCAAGCGTTCGATCCCGTTGAACTCCGGCGGCACCCCTCTGCCGACGAACGATTGCTCGGGCGCGTACGCGATCGACATGAACGCCTTCGCCGTCGGCACGCTGGGTGGTACGCCGCTTCCTGCACTGCAGGTTGTGGGCACCGTGGTCGATTGTCAGTGCTGGGGCCGCGACCCTGGTTTCGCTGCGCCGAACAACACGACGTTGTCGGACGGTTTGGAATACACGATCTGTAACTGACTGGCAGCAGCGGCTCGAGGCGAT
>JAYUUV010000221.1:0-7893 GCA_043754695.1 Planctomycetota bacterium | reverse complement strand
TAAAAGGTCGGCTGGTTGGGTGTCTGACACCGTTTACCTCCCCCACTCCGGCAGGTGGCTGCGCGGCACTTCGAGCACGAGGATTTCCTTCGTCGTCGGATGGGCGAACTCGAGGCGCTTGGCGAACAGCGCGACGTTGCCGTCGTCCATGGGCCGCGGAGCGCCGTACTTGATGTCGCCGCAAAGCGGCGCGCCGAGGAATCGCGCGGCGAGACGCAGCTGATGCGAACGGCCGGTCAACGGCTCGAATTCGAACAGTGTGCGCTCGCCTTCGGCTGAGAGCACGCGCCAACGTGTGCGCGCAAGTTTCGCGCCCGGCGTTCCGGCGGCGACCTCGCTGACCAGATTGCGCTCAGGATCCTTGAGCAGCCACTGCTCGACTTCGCCCTCCTTTCCGCGCACGCGTCCTTCGCCCAGGGCGATGTAGGTCTTGCGCACGCGGCTGTCGCGAAATTCCTCCGACAATCTTCCCGCGGCTTTGCTCGTGCGCGCGAACACGATCACGCCGCCGACAGGTCGGTCGAGGCGGTGCACGACGCCGAGGAACACAGCTCCCGGTTTTTTGTAGCGCTGCTTGACGAAATCGCGCGCGGCATCGAAGGCGCTTTCGTCGCGGCTGTCGTCGGGCACGCTAGGCACGCCCGCCGGTTTGATCAGCGCGAGCACATGGTTGTCGTCGTGGAGGATGGTCCAGGCAGTGATCGGGATTCCTCGCTAGTTCTCGATGTCCAAATCCAGGCCGCGCACGAAACGCGCGCAAAAGCCGGCGGGAAGGTGACGCGCGGGACCGGATTCGCGCGCTTCGATGAGCGCCAGTTCATCGGCGACCACGCGGCCGCCGTCGAATTCCGCCAGCAGATTGGAAAACGCGAGCGGCGAGAATCCGATGGCGTAACTGGACAGCACCAGAAAGCCGGAATCGTCGAGCAGCGCCTTGCAGGCTTCGAGCAACGGCGCGAGATGCTCTTCGAATTGCCAAACCTCGCCCTTCGGCCCGCGGCCGTAGTGCGGCGGGTCGAGCAGGATCCCCGCGTAGCGGACTTTCCTGCGCACCTCGCGCCGCGCGAAAGCAAGCGCATCCTCGAGCACGATGCGCACCGCGTCCGCGGCCAGGCCGCTGGCTTTGACGTTCTCGCCCAGCCACGCCAGCGAGGTCTTCGAGGCGTCGACATGCGTCACCGCGAAACCCGCGCGCGCCGCGACAATGCTGGCGGTCCCGGTGTAGCCGAACAGATTGAGCAGCCGCGGCTTCTCGCCCGAAAAACAGCGCGCCGCGCGCTCCACCAAGTCCCAGTTGGCCGCCTGCTCGGGAAAGATCCCGACATGCTTGAAGGGCGTCGGCTCGATCACGCAGCGCACGCCGCGCCAGCCGATTTCCCAGCGCGGTTGTGCGGCGAGAGCGAGCGACGGTGCTGC
Source organism: Planctomycetota bacterium (assembly GCA_043754695.1). Taxonomy (GTDB): domain Bacteria; phylum Planctomycetota; class UBA1135; order UBA1135; genus JADJQU01. The sequence continues at coordinate 6,477 of JAYUUV010000221.1, read as the reverse complement.
GGGCCGGACACGCCAGCTGCCGCGTTTGCCTCCGCTCGATTCGTCGCGCTCGAAGCATAGATCCGCAGCCGCCCAGGCCGACGCTGCCAGGTGCGGCCGCCAGAGAGCCTGGGGATCCGGCCGGCGCAACACCAGCGGTCCGAATCGCTCCAGCTTCTCGCCCGCTCCTGAGTCGAGCAGGGCGTAATCGGGGAACTCGGCAATCGGGAACATGCGACGCCAAAGGTAACGTGCGACGGGGGTGCCATCACGATTCGCGCTGGCGCGCGGCTCCGCGATGCCCCAAGCTCTGCGACGATGCAGTCCGCGAAGTCCTTGCGCGTCGGCGCGGTCCCCTACCTGGTCGGTCGGCCGCTGGTGGCGGGCCTCGGCGACGAGCCGGGCTTCGAACTGAGCTACGCGGTCCCGGCGCGGCTGGTGGACGGCCTGCGCCGCGGAGACCTCGACGTGGCCTTGGTCAGCTCGATCGAGCTTTTTCGCCGCCCCGGCTACGGCTACCTGGCCGGTTCAGCCATCGCGGGCCGCGGCTTCGTCGCCAGCGTGCAAGTTTTCCTGAGCAAACCGGTCGATCAGGTCCAGAGCCTGGCGCTCGATCCCGCGAGCCGCACGGCCCAGGCCCTGGCGCAGATCATGTTGGCGCGCCGCGCCCTGGGTCAGAATCGTCCTCCGCCGCGCGCTTTCGAACCGGCAAGCGGCAGCGCCGAGGCCGCGGGCGCCGACGCCTGGCTCTCGATCGGCGATCCGGCGCTGGTGCGCACGCTCTCGCCGGAAGCTCCGCCGAGCTTCAATCCCTCGCAGGCCTGGGCCGAGGCATTTTCGTTGTCCTTCGTCTTCGCGGCCTGGGTCGTTCGCGATGGAGTCGAGCTTTCGCCCGCGCAGATCCGAGCTTTCGCGCGCGCGCGCGAACGCGGCAGCAGCCCGGCTGCGCTCGAGCAACTCGCGCAAGAGGGCGCGACGACCTGGAACCTGCCGCTCGACGCCTGCCGTCGCTATCTCAGCGAAGAATGTCGCTATGATCCCGGCTCTGACTTCGCGCCTGCGTTGCGTCGCTTTCGCGACGAGGCCGCGCGCCTGGGGCTCGCCGACGCCACGCTCGAGCCGCAAGTTCTAGCCGAATGACGACCAACCGATGCCGCGCCTGATCGCAAGCCCCTTCTGCCCGCACTGCAAGGCCAAACTGCCCGTGCCCAAACCGGCGGCCTGCCCCAACTGCGGCGGCTCGATCAACCAGCGCTTCCTGAAGGTCGGTTGCCTGACTTCGGCGCCGCCGCTTCTGTTGTTCGGCCTGGGTCTGTACGGTCTGTGGACGATGCTCGCGTAGTCACGCGGAGCTTGATTCCGTTCGCGCGCGTTTCTACACAGGGAGCAGCGCCGTATTGAACGCCACCATGCCCGACACCACCGCAAGTCTGTTCCCCGAGGAAGCTCCCGCCGCGCCGCCGGCAAAGTCCAAGATGGCCGCGAAAGGACGCAAGTCGAAGGCTTCGAAGAGCGAAGCCGAGTCTGGCGAAGCCGAGGCGTTGCCCGAAACGGTCGCGGCACCCGTGCCCGTCGGGCCAACGGCGGAGGAAGCGATCGGCGGCCGACGCTCGACCGCGCAGCAAATGGCCACGCGCCAGCGCGAAATTTCGGTCAGCGAGTTCTTCACCAAGAATCGCCACCTGCTCGGCTTCGATTCGCCGCTCAAGGCCTTGCTCACCGCGGTCAAGGAAGCTGTCGACAACTCGCTCGACGCTTGCGAAGAGGCCGGCATCCTGCCCGAGATCTGGGTCGAGCTGAAACCGACGACGGCGGAGCACTTCCGCATGATCGTCGAGGACAACGGGCCCGGCATCGTCTCCGAGCAGATCGGAAAAGTGTTCGGCAAGCTGCTCTACGGCTCGAAGTTTCACAAGCTCGCCCAATCGCGCGGCCAGCAGGGCATCGGCATCAGCGCGGCCGGCATGTACGGCCAGCTGACCACCGGCAAACCCGTGCGCATCCTCTCGCGCACCAGCAAGAAAGCCGACTGCCACGAGTTCGTGATGTCGATCGACACCGCGCGCAACAAACCCGACATCCACGAATCGAACGTGGTCAGTTGGGAGCGCGATGGAAAGCCCAAAGAGCACGGCACGCGCGTCGAAATCGAGATGGAAGCGAAGTACCAAAAGGGTCTGCGCTCCGTCGACATGTTCTTGAAGCAGACCGCGATCGCGAATCCGCACTTGACGCTGCACTACATCGATCCGACGGTCGGCACGGAGGGCGGTTCGCAACCGGTGAGCTACGAGCGCAGCACCAAACAGTTGCCGCCGCAGGCCGAAGAGATCAAGCCGCACCCTCACGGTGTCGAGTTGGGCGCGTTGATCGCGATGCTCAAGGAAACGCAGTCGCGCACGCTCTCGGGTTTCCTGCAGGAAGAATTCTGCCGCGTCGGCCCCAAGGTCGCCGAGGACATCTGCAAGACCGCGAAAGTTTCCTCGAAGGCCAACCCCGGTCGCATCGCGCGCGAGGAGGCAGCCGCGCTGCACACCGCGATCCAAGCGACGAAAATCATGTCGCCGCCGACGACCTGCATCTCGCCGATCGGCGAAGAGCTGGTCACGTCGGGCTTGAAAAAAGAAATCGAAGCCGACTTCTACGTCGCCTGCTCGCGGCCGCCGTCGGTCTACCGCGGCAATCCATTCGCGATCGAAGTCGGCATCGCTTATGGAAAACCGGGCGGTGTCGGCCTCGAACTGACCGACGAAGGCCGCATCCAAAAACGCAAGACTGTCGTGCAGACCGAAGACCTGGTCGGCAACGCCGACGAACCGATTCGCGTGTTGCGCTTCGCCAATCGCGTGCCGCTGCTCCATCAGCAAGCCGCCTGCGGTATCACACGCAGCGTGATCGCGACGAACTGGAAGTCCTATGGATTGCAGCAGCCCAAGGGCGCGCTCCCGATCGGCCCCTGCGCCGTCTTGATCCACATCGCCAGCGCCTGGGTGCCGTTCACTTCGGAGTCCAAGGAAGCGATCGCCGGCTACGAGGAGATCCAGAAGGAGATCCGCCTAGGCCTGCAGGAATGCGGCCGCAAGCTCGCCACCTATATAAGGAAGGGCAAGCGCCTGCAGAGCGAGTTCAACAAGCGTTCGTACATCGAAAAGTACCTGCCGCACATCGGCATCGCGCTGCAGGAGATCCTCGACCTTGGCGACTCTGAGCGCGACGCCACCGTGAAGTCGCTCGAATCCACCTTGAACCGCTCGCGCAAGATCTGACGCCATGGCCAAGAAGAAGCCCGAACCTGTGCCTGAGAAAAAGCCGGCCGCCGCGCGCCCGGAATTGAACGCGCTCGATCACAAGACGCTGAAGTTGATCCAGGACACGGCGGCGAAAGTGCGCGCCACGATCACGGCCGAGCACTTGCCCGAGCTGAAGTACCCGACGCGTTCGCTCGGCAACGTGCGCTACGACAAGAAGATCGGCCACTTTGAATTGGGCAAGGCCGTGACGAAGCGCCAGCTGACCGCCAACACGGTGAAAACGTTTGCGCAGACGTTGCGCCTGATGGCGCTCTCGAAGGAGATGGTCGAGAACGGCGACTTCGCCACGAAGCGGGATGCGTACTACGTGTCCAAGAACTGGGGCGAGTGCAAATTCAACGAGCAGGTCGAGTCCGACACGGTGATGGACGACATCGAAGCTCTGGCGAGCCTCGATGGCTTGTCGCGCGAGCAGTTGCGCTATTACCCCGAGGAACACGGTGGCGCGGTCGCGGGCAACTTGGTGGTGCTCGACATCGACAAGCGTTCCGGCCAACCGATGCGCATCGACGTCAGCCGCATGGGCTCGGGCGCCTATCGCATCCCCCATTCGGTCGAGCATCTCGGCTTCGAAACGAAGGCGAAGTTCATCCTCGCTGTCGAAACCGGCGGTATGTATTCGCGCTTGAACGACAAGCGCTATTGGGAGACGGTGAATTGCATCCTCGTTGAAACGGGCGGCGTGCCGACGCGCGCGACGCGAAGGTTCGTGCGCCGGCTCGCGGACGCGATGAAGTTGCCGGTCTACGCCTTTGTCGACTGCGACCCGTACGGGATCGCGAACATCTATCGGACGTTGAAAGTCGGCTCAGGCAATGCGGCGCACATCAACCGGTTCTTCTGCGTGCCGCAGGCGACCTATCTCGGCGTGACGCCGCAGGATATTTACGACTTCAAGCTGGAGGACGCGACGCACCCTCTGCAGGAAGTCGACATCAAGCGGGCGAAGGACGCGCTCAAGAACGATCCGTTCTTCATGGCGCACAAACCGTGGATCGCAGCGATCGAGCAGATGCTGAAAATGGGCGTGCGCGCCGAACAACAGGCGCTGGCGAAGTGGGGATTGAATTTCGTGCTCGAGGAATATCTGCCGCGCAAGCTGGCCGACACGAAGAAGTTTTTGCCGTGACGTACGGAGTCAGGTGACTTCGTCCACAGTTGTGGCGGTCACTGTGGACGATCGCGCCTGACGAAGCACTCGGGGTCGCTGCTAGCTCTCGTGATGTCTGTCCGTGATCACGCACCAAGTCGGGCCCCTGCATTTCCTGCACTTGCCCTCCAGGTACACCTTCCCATCCTCCTCATATTCCAGGATGGAATCCTGTCCAAGGTCAGCTTCGACGCATCTTTCGCACCAGGAATTCTGTTGAAGCCACTCGCGTTCGCTTTCGGGGCGAGCCAGAAAGTCTCTGGAGGTCTTGGACATCGAGGTGGTCGACTGCGGTGTCAGGCGACAAGAGTATGGTGTCAGTTGACTTCGTCCACAGTTGAGCGCGGCGACCTCGGGCGAAGTCACCGACCCCGAAGTTAAAACGGAAACTCCAGCTTGTCTACGGCATCCTCGCGCTCGTCGATTCGACGACGAGCGACACACGCAGTCGATCACGAATTCCCGGATCGGTGCAGCAGATGTAGAAGTACTGGTTGTCGACGCAGCGAAGGAGCGCGTCCCCGGGTACGGAGTCAGGGTACGGAGTCAGGTGAGTTCGTCCACAGTAGCGTTGTCCGACTGTGGACGAAGCCACCTGACTCCGTACCTTTCTGCAGGCAAATCCAGAGTTTTTTGGGTCGAGGAAGGCGCCAATGGCCCAGGCCACTTGGGCGCATGTTTCGAAGGCAGTCATCAATACGCCCAACGATCCGGTTGTCCGATTTCACGTGACGTGAAACCAACGTCCAACTCCATGCGAAGTTCGACGATACGCTCGAGGACTGGCGGCGTGAACAAGATGCACGGGTAGTCGTCCTGCTCTTCAGCGGGCTCCGGAATCTTCAGCGTGCAGAGGCAACTCGCCCGCCAGTCCGGGTGTCGATCCAGGAGTTGGTTCCACGCCTCTTCCAGGCCGTCCAATGCTCGCAGAGCCTGGATGACAATCTCCTCGACGTTGTCCGTCGTACCCTCCGTGCTCCTCCCCCACGAATGAAACTCTTCACTGCCGGGCCGGGTGAATGCGTGGTTTCCAACGAAGCCGAGCGCGCTCTCGCACTCGGATCGAGTCACGCCCCGGCCTCCGAGGTAGATCGAAACTTCTACGTGACATGCCTGCATGGAGTCGAGCGCCTGGGTACAGGTTGGAGCGAAGCCGGTGGGTTCCGAGTTCAGGTCACCCGGGTCGATGGGAAGTGAAGCTCATGAGCAGCTGCATTCGCGCGGCGAGTAGCCGCTTCAGGATCGGAGGCTCAAAGCTGATGCAGGGAAAGTCGTCCTGCTGCTCAGGTGGCGGCTCAATGAACATGGTGCAGTGACAGGTCGCGCTCCAGTCAGCGTGCCGATCGAGCAGCGCGATCCACTTATCCTCCGCGCCGCCCAGTGCCAGCAGCGCCTTCTCGACAACCTCGGAGACATAGTCGCTCGTGTCCACGACGCTCCATCCCCAGGAATGGAATTCCGGTCTGTCGGGCCTAGTGGACTGTAACCACTGAAACGATAGTATGACGTGCCATGAGCACGATCGCCCTGTCTGAGATGGAAAAGGCCCAACTTACCCAACGATCCACAAGCCAGGCAGGTCGAGCCGACGATGCGCGGCGCGCCCGTCTGATCCTGCTGCTGGACGGCGGTCACACGTGGGCTTCGATCCGCGACAAGCTCGACTGCACGGACAGCTTCATCGATCGCTGGAGCAAGCGGTTTGAAAGCGAGCGGCTTGCTGGGTTGTTCAGTCGCCATGCCGGCCAATTGCCCACGACCCTGACTCCGAAGCTGGAGGCCCACATTCTCGACTGGACCGTCAAGCGCAAGCCGACCGATGGTTCGACACACTGGAGCACGCGCAAACTGGCCGAGCACCTCAAGGTCTCGCACATGACGATCGCCCGCGTCTGGCGAAAGCACGCGTTGGCGCCTCACCGACTCGACGGATACCTCGCTTCGAACGATCCGAACTTCGAGGCCAAGGCAGCCGACATCATCGGGCTATACCTGCATCCGCCGCAGCACGCAGCGGTGTTCTGCGTTGACGAGAAG
>JAYUUV010000220.1:0-29122 GCA_043754695.1 Planctomycetota bacterium | reverse complement strand
TACGGTACCAGGTTCGACTTCGACACCTGCGTAGCCCGGTTGATCGCGCCTCGGGTGTCGAAGTCGAACCTGGTACCGTACTGCCGTACTGTCCGCTTCGCGAGCGCTAGCTGCGGACGAATGCGTCGAGCCTTGAGATGGCCTCGCCGGACTGCGGCTGATGCGCCATCGCGGTGGCCCAGTCCATCGTGAAGCGGGCGTTGATTTCGCTCAGCGGATTCAACACGGTTTCGAGCGAACCCGGAACGCGGTGGCGGTACGCATCGATGCCAAAAGCGCCGAAGTAACCCGCTTTCGCGAGCGCTCGGCCGGCGATCTCCACGATTTCCTCGAGGCGCGCATCATCTTCGCCTGAAACTGCACCGCGCTCGGCGCGCTCGGTGTGTTTCCACGCGCCGTTTTCGTCCGTCGCCTGGAAACACGGCGGCGAGATGATCGTCGCGCCATCCTTCTGCACCCACGCTGAACGCGTGTATTCGCGCGTGACCATGACCCACGGTTCGATCACGAGCGGACCGATGCGCAGCGAAGCCTCAAGCCAGGCGCGCTCCGCGTCGTCAGGAGCACCCGCGGCGATGCGTCGTCGGCCGCGGCCGGCGGCTCCAAAGGTCCGTCGCACGAGCCAGCCGTCGGGCACCGGGCGCGCGAGTTGTTCCAGCGCCACTTCAATGCTCCCGGCGACGTGCTTCGCAAAACTCGACCCGGCCAGCGGCTCGCGCAAGCGCGCCGCGAAATCGCGCGCGTTCACCGTGCGCAACACTTCCAACGCCGGCTCTTCGATCGGCCGCGCACCAGCGGCACGCAGTTGCGCGAGCGCGCGAGGCGTCGGACTCCAGGCCATGCCGAGCAGTCCGCGAGCGCGCTCTGCTTGTTCGCCGCCCGCTGCGAGCATTTCTTCGCTGACCACGACGTCGTCCGGTCCGACGAGTGGACCCAAAAGTCGGCGACTCTCTCGCGCAACGATCGCCTTCAAGTGCAGCGTCGGCGCATAGTTCCGCGGCGCGCCGAGTTCGTGCTCGGCGTCGAGATTCAGGACCCAGGCGCGCGCTTCGTGAGTCATCGATCGCGATGCAAAAAGAGCGATCGGCATGTCGCGCAGCGCGTCATGCCGATCGCAGGATCGAAACGAGTCGTGGAACTCGTCCTACGGGCAGAACTTGATTTCAGCTCCGCTCGACAGGCCGACCGGAATTCCGTCCGGGGACAGCGGGTCGCGGTACCAGGTCTGGAAATTTCGATAAATGCCGACTTCGAAGGGGCCGAACGTGATCGGCAGCGAGGCGTAGCCGAAAACGTCGAAATGGAACGGCGGGCTGCGCACGACCGGAGGTGCGATGCACAGCGTTCCGCCTTGGAAAGGAATCGTGGCGCGGCCGTTGTCGCTGAACAGGAAAAGGCCGGGTTTGTTCGGCACACCGTTGTTGCACTCGATGGTGATCGTGCCGCCGCTGATCGCAAGACTGTTGGAGCCGACGAAGGTGATGTCGGGAGTGAAGCCGGCCGAGTTCAGCTTGCCGACGCAGTACGAAACGGGCTTCGGGCAGGTCGCGGGGTCATAGGGCAGCGCGTTCGAGAGCGCCGCATGCGCGGACGACGAACCGTTGCGAACCATCAACGCTCCGATCCCGCTCGTGGCCGGAACGTTGACGTCGATCGTCGTGCCCGTCGAGGCGAGGCCTGTGACCTTGATCGGCAAAGCCGCCGCCGCCGCCGTCGGAAGCTTCGAGGTGAACCAGACTTCGTTATTGGTCAGCGGGAAGTTTGTGCCCGTGACTCGCAGCGGAGCGCCGCTGCCCGTGTAACTCGTCGCCGTCAGCTTGCCGGCAATCTTTACGCCGTAGACCGTCTGCACACCGGCGATGTCATCGGGTTCGATCGAACGCAGCGAAGTATCGAGCGGGCCGCCGGAAGGTTCCATCGTCGCGCCGGAGACTGTCGTGTGACCCATTCCGAGTGCGTGCCCGTACTCGTGGCAGTTGATGCCCTGCAGGTCGAAGGAATTGTTGCTGCCGGCGAGAAAACCCGGGCCGTCGAGCCATTCCCACGTGGAGTAGAAAAGGATGCGCCAGCCACCCGGCACGCCCGGCAACTCCGTGAACGCGAGCACGCCGCCGCTTGCACCAGCGAGTTCCGACATGATGTTGTTGCCCATCACGCCCGAGCTGGTCGCCAGACCGGCGAAGTAGGGATCGAAGTTGGCGCCGCCTGATCCGATGGTCACCTGCGACGGGTCGCCCTGACCATTGCCCATCGGCTGCGAAGCCCATTCCGCCGCGCCCTTCCACAGCGCCTGCACGGCGCCGAGCGCGCCGGGGTAGTTGCTGTTCGCGACCGTGTTGTCGTTCGCGGTGGGGTCGGTGAAGTTGTTGAACACGCGGAAGTCGCGGTCGAACAGGGAGAGCACGTTTCCGTCGAGCGTGAAGGCCTCGAGGTTGGACGAGCCGAGGAAACAAGCCGCGGACGCAACGAGTGCGGCCGGCATGAGGATTCGAAGTGCTTTCATGGTGTGCTGCTCCTAGTTCCTCTTGAGGCGCGTGATCTCGGTGTCGAGCGCGTCCAGTTTCCAGTTCGACGAGATCGCGTAGCCGTTGCCGCGTCCCTGCACGATCGCTTCGCCGCGTTGTGTGTAGACGCGGTACAGACCGCCGTGGCTCGTGTAGAGCGCGTTGCACGCAAGGCCGTTGCCCAGGTCGTCGACGTGCTTGAAGAAGGCGACGACTTCGTTGCCGACCTTGGTGTCCGCTTCGACCGGCGCTTCCGAGTTGTAGGCGCCCACCTTCGGCGAAATCATCCCGCCGGCAAAGGTCACATCAACGGTCAGCGGCAGATCGTTCGAGAGCGAGCGTCCCGCGATCGTCAGCGTCGTGAAATAGAGTTCCTGGACTTGTCCGGCCTTGGTTCCGTCCGTGCGGAAGACTTTGGCCGCGACGATCTTGCCGAGCACGGCGTCGTCGGTTTGAGCGACCATTTGCGGCAGGTCGAGTCGGATGATCTGTGCCACGCCGATGCCGGCGGCGACGATCAGAGCCAGCGCGGTCAGGGCGCGCGGTACGCGGAAATGCATGGTGAGATTCCTTGGGCCTTCGAAGGCAGGCGTCGGACGCTGAGTCGGGCAGTGCCTCAGTGTTCGCAGGATCGCGAACATGGGCAGCAAAAGGATACCAGGAGAGAACGGGCGTGCCCCGGCGGGTGGGCACTTTGGGCCGACACCCGTCGAGGTTGCTCCTTAAGACTCTTGCCGGCCGGATCCGGTTCCGTTCAGGCGCCTCAGTGGCCCCCGGGAGGTCCTTCCTCGCCCGGCACCCCGCTGGGCGGCTGGAGCGGCGGGGGCGGACCGGGCTTGGCATGGGCGACGAGTTCGGCGTCGTCGGGGTGCGCTTGGATCAGGAGTTGGAGCCAGGCTGCCGCGCGCGGGTCGCCGGCGCGCACCGCGGCCAGCGCGCGCAGGCGTTCGGCGTCGAAACGGTTCGACTGGATGGCGAGAAGTTCATCCGCGGAAACCAGCGCGGCCTTCGGATCGTCGGCGCGCAAGAGGCTTTCGGTGAGCCAAAGTCGCGCCTGGAGGTCGAAGGGTGTCATCTGCACGACCAGTCGCAGGCGCCGCGCGGCCTCGGAGTAGTCGAAGAACTCCCAGTCGGCCCGGGCGGCGGCGCGTTGGAGTTTGGTCCAGTTCGGATGAGCATTCGCGAGCGGTTGCGCGAAGCCGGTCAGTCCTTCGAGTTCGCGGCGCTGCTCGAGAGTCGTGGCGATGAACTCGTCGAGTTCGCGCTCGAAGCCCTTGGGCTCGGAGGCGAGGCCGGCCTTCAACAGGAGCTCGAGGGCTTTTGGATCCAACTCGGTGCGCTGGGCGCGCGTCTCGAACGGCGAACTTTGGACTTGCGCTGAGCACAGCAATTGCGCGGCCAAGGCAGCCGCGCTGGCTTCGCCACGAACCAAGCGCGTTGCCGCGTGGAGGCGCGCGAATTTCATTCGCTCGGGCACCGACAGACGCAGCTTCCAAAGAGTTCCGCCCATGGCGCGTGAACCGACGGGCAGCGCGTCATTCAGGGCGTCCCCGACAGCGATGCTGAAGTCATCGATGTGGGAGCATGATGCGCTCACTCGATCACCCCAATCGAGTTGCGCGATGTCCTGGTGCGCGGGGAGCCAGCCGATCGAGGAAAACGGGGTCCGGGATTCTTGGCTGCGATCCAGGCACGAGAGGGTGCGCCCAGCGGCCTCGACGGGGGGGCAGGCAATCAGGCCGAAACCTCCGGATTCTTCCGTGGCTCCCCACACAAGACCGTGTTCGATCAGCAGTCCCTCCGGGCGACTCTCTCCCGCGAACAGGGCCGCTTCCAACTCGGCGTCGAGCTCCGGCCAAGGTGTCATCAACCAGACCATGCTTGCACCGAGCATGCGCAGCAGGATCGCGCGCTCAGGCGTCAAGCAACCCACGATCACGATCGCGGCGCCGTTCGCATGAAAGGTATCATTCGGGTCGCCGATCGAATTGCGAAAGCGCAATTCATCCGCCGGCAATTCTCCGAGCGTCGGCGTCAACCGGCGGCGGTCGAGTGTCGCGAGTCTGCCGCGGCTCGCTTGCAACTCGACCGTGAGCAGACCCTCGGGTGTTTCGCGGATCCATTCGACGCGCACAGGCACGCGCTCCCACGGCGAGAGCGGCATCACAGAGGCTTTGTTCCAAGAACGCGCGAAGACGAGGCAAAGCGCCGCGCACAACGCGAGGCCGGCGCGAGTTTTCCAGGAGCCGCGCACTCCGATGAGCGCGCCGATCAGGGCTCCCAGGCCCGCGAGTCCTGCGCCGAGCGCCGCGCGTTCCGAGGCCTGCATGGCGACCGTTTCGAGCGTCGTCGCGCTGAAGCCTTCGCTCCAATTCGGCTGCAGAATCGCCGCGATCGCCGCGCCGAGCAGGACCCAGCCGAGATTCGCGATGCTGCGCAAGCTCGCGAAGGCAAGTCCCGCGACCAAAGCCGGCACTGCGAACACTCGCGCCGCGAGCAGTCCGTCGTAGCGATACGTTCCGCGCATGTCCGAATCGAGCCCGAAACGCTGCAGCAACTCGTCGTAAGCGCGCGGCAGGCTGAGTGCGCCTAGGAAACTCAACGCCGGCAGCGCGGCAGCAGCCGCGACGGCAACGCCAAGTCCAAACCACGCCGGCGAAAGTTTTCGTCGCGCGAGCAACGGACTGAAGGCGAGCGCTGAAACGCCGAAAATCAAGAGCGCCGTCGCACCGGCGATCGTGTCGTCGTCGCGCGTGCCGTAGCCGAAGAGGCAGAGTCGCGAGTTGATCGCCGCGAACACGGCGGCAATTCCGGCGCCGGCCATGGCGAGCGCGAGGCGCTGGAACACCGGCGTCGGCGCAGCGTCCGTTTCGCTCGGCGTATTCGCGTCTTTTCTGCCGAGCAACCTCATCAAGCCGAGCCCCGCGACGAGCGCGAACAACCAGCTCGCCGTCGAATCGATTCCGAACATGTCGATCAGCACGAATCCGTGCAGCGCAAAACCGCTCGCTGCACCGAGCGCCAGCTCCGCCGCTGGAAAACGCGCGTCACTCGTCTGCGCGCGTCGCCGGATCAACGCCGCGGCGATCGCGATCAACGCTCCTGCACGCCACAGCGCCATGCGTTCGCCGCTCGGCGTCATCCACTCTTCGAGCGTGATCCCCGCCGGAGGCCGCGCGAGCGAGAGCATGGCTCCGCTGATCGCCCCGACGCAGAAATCTTTCCATCCCATGCGCGCCCAGGTTACCAACTCGTCACGAAGAGCCGTGAAACGATCAACGCGGACTCACTCGCGATCCGACTACGGCCGGAGGTCGCAGTCTTCCGTGATCGAGCTACTCACAGTTTCACCGGAACCTGGGCAGTTCTGCGCACAGCCGTGCGCCGCAAGCAAGGACAAGATGCCTGCCAGTGGACGAGGCCAGGCGCACAGGCGGTGCGCTCGCCGAAGCCTCCGACGAACAGAGTCGGACGCCGCGACGAACTTCCGCCCGTGTTTCGTGCTTCGGCGAGGTGAGCGACTGGCAGGTCGCGCGCCTCCACGAGCGGGAACTGTGACGGCGTTCGCGATCTGCGCATCGCAGCCGTCACTTTCCGCCGCGCCGCCTTCCTCCGCGCGGGTCTGTGGCAACGCAGCCCGCACGGTCTGACCGTTGAACCGCTACCTCCTCGAAGGACACCCCGCCTCATGAAACTCAATTTCCGTTCACTGTTCCTGACCGCCACGCTCGGACTCGCGACGTTGTTCGCGACAGCGCCCCAAGCCCAGGCGCATGGCAGCTACCTCACCACCTGGCGAGCCGCCTACCCGAGTTCGACGACCGATGAGAACATCATCAATGGCACCGGCTCGAGTTGCACGCTGTGCCACTTCTCGACCGGGGGTGGGAGCAATTGGAACGCCTACGGCTGGAAGATCCGCCAGAACATCAATGCCGGTCAGGCACTGGCGCTGGCGATCACCAACGCCGCCAGCTTCAACAGCGACCTCGACCCGACCGGATCCACGAACGCAGTCGAGATCGGCGCCAACACCCAACCGGGCTGGACACCCGGCGCGCACAACACCGAGTACTTCAGCTCGAGCACGACCCCGAACCTCAATCCGCCGAACGGCATCCTCGGTTCGCTCGACCCGCTCTGCGCAGGCGGAACTCCGGTCATCTACTGCACGGCGAAGGTGAACTCGCTGGGCTGCACGCCGATGATCGGATCGAGCGGTGTGCCGAGTGCGACCGCCGGAGCCGGTTTCACGATCTCCGCGAGTCAGGTGATCAACAACAAGCCCGGTCTGTACCTCTACAGCAATGGAGGCCGTGCCGCGGCGCCGTTCGTCGGCGGTCTGCGTTGCGTGGCGACGCCGCTCAAGCGCGCCGTGCCGATGAACTCGGGCGGCAATGCTCCGCCGAACGATTGCTCGGGTGTGTACTCGCTGGACTTCAACGCCTTTGCGGTCGGTGCTCTCGGCGGCACGCCCGCGGCGTACCTGGTCATCCCCGGAACCGTCGTCGGAGTGCAAGCCTGGGGTCGCGACAACGGCTACACCGCGCCCAACAACGCGACGCTCTCGGACGCGCTCGAGTACACGATCTGCCAGTGAACGCCTGACAGCGTCAAGTTCGCCCGTACGGTGCCAGGCACCGTATGGGCGATCTCATGCACGGGCAGCGTCGAGGCGTGCAACGCTCGCGCGATAGGCGCCAAGGCCCTTGAACAGGACGATCGCCGCGCCGATCTCGACGATCGGCACGACCCAGGCGAGCGAGAGGTCGAGCGCACTTTCGCGCTCGAAAACGCTGTCGGTGACCAGGGCGATGGCTGTCGGCCCAAGCCCCAGACCCAAGGCGTTGATCGCGAGCAGATAGATCGCCGAGACCTGACCCCGCAATCGATCGGGCACAGTGTCCGCGAGCGCGGCGGCGGCGACGCCCCAGGGCAGACTCGACGCAAGATAGAAGGCGAAGAGCAAGCCCGCGCACAGCCGATCATCAGAAACCAACGGGAAAAACAGCCCGAGTGGCGCGCACAAAAGCGCCGCGGCGAGTCCCACGCGCAGGTTTGCATCCACGATTCCGCGCCGCTTGAGGATGTCCGCGATGCGGCCGCCCGCAATCACTCCCGTGATCCCGGCTACGGCGATGATCGGGCCGTAGACGTCGCCGATCTTGGCCGAGCTCCAGCCATGTTTGCGCTCGAGCAACTGGGGAATCCACGCTGCGCTCGCGTAACCGGCGAGTGAAAGCAAACCGAAGCCGGCATGGTGCGTCACAAGGCACGTTGCGTGCTCACGATAGTGGGCCAGCACCGCGCGCAAGGGTTCGCGCCCGACAGGCGCGCGGCGCGCGGGCTCGCGCACAGTTGCGAAGAGCGCCGCGGCGACAATGCCGCTGAAGCCGAGGATCACGAAGACCGCTTGCCAGGGCCGGACGCTTCCAATGAACGGCAACAGGACGAACCCAGCATTGCCGGTCGCTGATACCAGCGTTCCGCCGAGATACGTCGCCAAGCTCGAGCCGATGTAGATCCCGCTCGAATACACGCCGAGTGCCGCGCCGCGCCGCTCGCGCGAAAATTCATCGGCGATCATCGAATACGCCGCCGGCGTCAACGCTGCTTCGCCGACGCCGACGCCGATGCGCGCCAGGAAAAGTTGCCCGTAGGAGCGCGCCATGCCGCAGGCCGTGGTCATCGCGCTCCAGACCACGAAGCCGCCCGCCGCCAGCCCTCGCCGCGACCAGCGATCGGCCAAGGGACCGATCATCACGCCGATCACCGTGTAGAACAGCGCGAACGAAAGGCCCATGAGCAGGCTCATCTGCGTGTCGCTGATCCCGAGGTCGCGCTTGATCGGCGTGACCAAGAGGTTGATCACCTGCCGATCGATGAACGCGAAGGTGTAAGCGATCGTCAGCACGGCCACCGTCCACCAGCCGCGTAGATTGGCGGTGGAGGAAGGAAGTCGTGTTTCGGGCTGGCCCACGGCCCCTGTGTAGCGGGCGCGAGCGCGCGACGCGAGTGTCCAGAATCCAGCGGCCTTTGATAGGCTCACCTCGGTCGCATGAAGCGCATTGCCAACTCTCGACGACTCAACGGAGAACTGCGATGAAACAAGGCCGTTCCATGCTGGCGTGTCTTGCCGTGGTCGCTTGGCTTCCGTCGTGCATGAGCATTACAGAGCCGAGTTTCGAATCATGCTTCGACGAGCATTACCTACGTGTCGACGCTGGGCTGGACACCATGGAGTGGATCGTCGTCGAGCATGGCATCAGCCACTTGCAGGCTGGAGTTCCGGAGAGAATTCGGGCAGTACTCGCCGGCGATCGCTTCTATCCGGCGGGTGGCGATTCCCTGCTGGACATTCCCACAACACTTGAATGGATGCCCATCCGCGGGGCGGCGTTGGACGAAGCCTCCGCGCAGCGTATTCACGAGGTCCTTCAGGGTTTGCGCGTCGAGCAAGCGAGCCTGGTTCTCGATGCGAACGGCGCGCCGACTCTCTGGCGACGATTCGTGCTCGAACACGCATCCGAGTGGGTCTCGACTTGGAACTTCATCCCCGGGGACGCGGGAATAGAGTTTGCGTCGATCGACACGGCATCGAAGCCGGAAAATCACCCCGACGGACCTTGGGCGATCGAACACAATGCACTCGTGTTTCGGGCGCCCGCCAGCGCTGCCCGGGCGGCACAGCTCCGCGAAGCGTGGAAAAAAAACGTGGAACAGTCACATCCCGGGACGCGCACTGATTCGTCGTTCGACGGCACGCTGCTGGAGCTGAGTCTCGCACCCGACGCAAGTGGATGGATGCCGATGCAAATTGGCGCTTGGCAGTTGCGCCGTCAGCTCGAGTCCTGTGGCATCCAAGCCGAGCCCACGCAGAATTACGTCCAGCTTCGCGCTTCGGCAGGGCTGCCTTGACCTACGCCGCGCTGCGCAAGTCGCTGCTCGCCTGGTATCGCGCGAACAAGCGCGACTTGCCCTGGCGCCGCTCGCGCGATCCGTATGCGATCTGGATTTCGGAGGCCATGCTGCAGCAGACGCGCGTCGAGACGGTGCTCGACTATTGGCCACGCTTCCTCGAGAGTTTTCCCGACATCGCGCGGCTAGCGGCGGCGCGCGAAACCGATGTGTTGGCGGCGTGGAGCGGCCTGGGCTACTACCGTCGAGCCAGATCCTTGCGCGAAGCGGCGCGCGCGATCGTCGATCGGCACGGCGGAAAATTCCCGACGCAGCGCGCGCAGGTCCTCGAGCTGCCGGGCATCGGCCCGTACACGGCAGGCGCGGTGCTTTCGATCGCCTTCGATCAGCGCGAACCCCTGGTCGATGGCAACGTGGCGCGCGTCTTCTCGCGGCTCTTTGCAATCGACGAAGACCTGGCTTCTCCGAGCGGGCAGAAGCAGCTCTGGCGGATCGCGGCCGAGTTGCTCCCGCCGCGCAGCAGCGCCGGCGAATGGAATCAGGCGCTGATGGAATTCGGCGCGCTGCAGTGCACGCCGCGCGAGCCAAAATGTGCGGACTGTCCGCTGTCGCGCGAGTGCGCGGCGCTGGCGGCGGGCAAGGTTGCTGACTTGCCGCGGCCCAAGTTGCGTCCTTCGCCGCTCGAGGTCGAACTCGAAGTCCTGGTCGTGCGCCAGGGCGGCGCCTGGCTCTTCGAGCAACGTCCGAAGAGCGCGGCGCGAATGGCCGGACTCTGGGAGCTGCCGACGCGCGAACTTGGCTCGCGCAGCGGACTTTTTCGCGCGGCCTGGGAACCGGCCGGATTGTTCGCCGCCGGCCGCGAAATCGGCCGAGTTCGCCACTCGATCACACGCCATCGGATCGAGGCCAACGTGCGCGAAGGGCTGCTCGCCAAGGGCCGTGCTTTGCCCGAGCATTTTCGCTGGGTCGAAACGCGCTCCGCCGGACGCATCGCGCTCACGGGCATGGCCAGGAAAGTGCTGGCGCTCTGATCCCGAGCACCGACGGGGCGAATCGGTTGTTCCCTGGCAACTGGCGGCGGGTATGCTCCCAGCCCACCTATGATCCGAACGCCCGCATTGCTGCACGAAGCTCCACAGGCGCCGATCTCCGCCCTCGGCATCACGATCGTCGTGCCGGTCTACAACGAGGAGAAGGGCGTCCAGGGTGTGCTCGATCGCCTCGCCGCTCTCGAGCTCGGCGCACCGGTCGAGATCCTGGCGGTCAACGACGGATCGCAGGACGGAACCGCCGCGGCGCTGAAGGAAGTCCAACGCCGGATCCCGAATTTGCGCGTGGTCACGCACGCCGCGAATCAAGGATATGGAGCTGCGCTGAAAACGGGTTTCACCCACGCGAAGAACGAGGTGGTCGTGATCACCGATGCCGACGGCACTTACCCGGAGGATCGCATCGTCGATCTGTTGCGCTGCATCGACGACGGAGCCGAGATGGCCGTCGGCGCGCGCCTGGGCGAGAACGTGCACATTCCGCTGATTCGCCGCCCGGCGAAAGCGTTCCTGCGCCAGCTCGCGTCCTATCTCGCCAGTACGCCGATCCCGGATCTCAACTCAGGTTTGCGCGCCTTTCGCCGCGAACTCGTGCTGAAGTACCGGCCGATCCTGCCGCAGGGGTTTTCGTTCACGACGACGATCACGCTGGCGTCGTTGACCAACGGCCACCGCGTCGACTATGTCAGCGTCAACTACGCGCAACGCCACGGCCGTTCGAAGATCCGGCCGATCAAGGACACGCTGGGCTTCACCGCACTGATCATCCGCACGGTGCTGTACTTCAATCCGCTGAAGATTTTCTATCCCGTTGCCGGAGTGATCCTACTCGGGCTGCTCGGCTCGCTGTATTGGGACATCTTCGAGGAGGCCAAGCCGAACCTTGGCGACAAGACGGTGCTCCTTTTCGTTTTGTGGGTACAAGTTTTGTCGGTCGGCCTGTTGGCTGACCTGATCGAGAAGCGTTCGCGGCTGTAACCACTCGAGAGCCGTGGAGAGGATCTCGCCATGACCAAAATCGTTATCGCACTGAGTCTGTGCTGGCTGTTCCTGTTCGCGCCGATCGGCCATGCGCTCGCGCCGCAGAATGCCGCGACCTTGACCGCAGAAATCAAGACGGCGCGCGACGATGCCGAGCCCGAGAAGATCCGTCAACTGGCGGCCATGCGCACTCGCGACGCCATGACCGGCCTGCTCGAAGCGTACGGTTCGATGGGCAGCATCTACATGCGGCTCGAGATCCTGCGCACGCTCCCGAACTTCGATGGTGTCGCCGATGCGGAGCAGCCGGCGCTGCAGAAGCTGATGGACATCGCCACCACCGCGACCGAGCCCGAGCTGCGCGACGGCGCGGTCGAGGCGCTCGGCCAGTGCAAGACTCTCGGCAAGCACTTCCTGCAACTGATCGTCGATTCGCCCGCCGAGGACGCCGTGCGCGAGCACGCGATGCGCGCCCACGTCAGCCTGGCGGCGGAGGTCGATCAGCCTTGGTACCAGAAGCAATTCGACTTCGGCACCAACATGAAGGCCGAGAAAAAGAAGAAGAAGCCCGCCAAGGACGAGGCCGCGGAACTCGCCGTCAATCCATTGCCGCGCGTGCGAGAACTGGCGCTGGAGCAGATCGCCGCGAAGCTCGAGATACCGAAGCTGGTCGAGACCGCGAGGGAGAAAGAAAAGGATCCGAGCGACCTGCGCAAGGACGGTCTGCGGCGCATCGCGCTGAAGGAATTGGCCCGGCGCAAAGTGCGCGAGGCCGGCGCGGTCGCCGCGGATGTCTACAAGGACACCACCGAGAAGAGTCTGAATCGCATCCTGGCCGCGGAAATCCTGTTCGGCGAGCAGGGCGCGAAGATCACGGCGCTGTTCATCGACGACGCGGACAAGGTCACGACCCAGCTCGACTTGTGCTTCGCCTGCGCCGACATGATCGCGAACCTGAAGGATCCCGCCGTCGACGCCAAGGTCGTCAAGCTCGTCGGCAAGGGCAAGGGACAGCTGCAGCTCTTCGCCCTGCGCGCGGTGCGCAACGTCAGCGACGAAAAACTGGACAAGAGCATCGTCAAGTTGCTCGCCGGCGAGGACCGCGAAGTGGCCATGGCGGCGGCTACGGCGCTCGGCGCACGCAAGTCGAAGGCCTCGCTCGCCGACCTCGAAGGCGCGCTGGCCAAGTCGAAGGAAGCCGGCTTCATCGCCGCCGTGATCGACGCCATGAGCGTGATCCAGGCCGGTGATGCGGAGTGGCAGAAGAAACTGCTCGCCTACACGTCGAGCGACAAACTCGAAGTGCGCGTGGCCGCGGTCCAGCAACTCGCCAAGCAGAAGAACGTGCCCGAGCTGCTCAAGGCGCTCGATTCTCCGGACTGGTCGGTGCGCCTCGCCGCCTTGAAGGGCCTCGAAAGCGTGGGCACGCGCGAGGTCGTCGGCACGCTGATCGCGCGCATGCAGAACGAAGAAGGCCGCATGCAGGTCGAATTCGGACAGGCCCTGTGGCGCCTGTCGGGTCAGCCCTTCTACACCAAGGCGCTGGCCTGGAAGGGCTGGTGGGAGAAGAACTCTGCGGACTTCAAGCCGATCAGCGCCGCCGAACTCGCCAAACGCGAGGCCGATGAGACCGCGCACCGGCTCAAGGAAGTCTCGAAGTCCTCGTTCTTCGGCATCCGCATCAAGTCGCACCGCGTGATCTTCATCCTCGACGTGTCGGGTTCGATGAACGATCTGACCCGCGGTCAGTACGTCGGCAAGAGCGGCGATCCGCGCATCACGGTCGCCAAGCGCGAGCTGACCAAGTGCATCGACTCGCTCGAGCAGAACAGCCTGTTCAATCTGGTCATCTTCTCATCGGACGTGACGAAGTGGCTTGCGGAAGGCATCTCCGACGCCAAGGGCGTGAACCGCGAGGACGCGAAGTCGTACGTCGACAAGCTCGGCGCCAATGGCGGCACGAACCTCTACGGTGCGCTGCAGGAAGCGTTCACGGACAAGGACGTCGATACGATTTTCGTGCTCTCCGACGGCGAGCCTTCGGTGGGTGAGGTCATCGATCCCGGCGCGATTCGCGAGCACGTGCGCGTATGGAACGAGCACCGCCACATCGTGATCAACTCGATCGCGGTCGGCGGAACGTTCGAGATCCTGCGCTGGTTGGCCGAGGACACCGGCGGCACGCACGTCGAGTTCCCCTGAAGGGAGCCGAGCCGTTGCCGCAGGAGGGCGAGCCGCGAGCCTGGCGCTCGCGCGCCATCCGTCTCGCGATTTCGACCGCGCTGGGCGTCGGATTCCTTTGGATCCTGTTCCACTGGTCGAGCCTGAAACCGGCCGAACTCTGGGCGTCGTGGGCGCGTCTTTCGCCGCTCGTCGCGCTCGAAGCCTTCGCCGTGCACTGCGTGATCTATCTCGTGCGCAGTCAGCGCTTCCGCATCCTCTTGCCCGCCGATCACCGCCTGTCGAGCCCGGCGATGCTGGCCATCAGCGCGGCGCACAATCTCGCGGCCTACGTGTTGCCGGCGAAAACCGGGGAGCTGACGTTGGTCATGTACCTGCGCTCCTACGGTGGCGTGCCGACGGCCGCGGGCCTCGCGGCACTGTTCGTCTCGCGCCTGCTCGACCTTGCGACGCTGTGTTTCTGCCTGTCGATCGCCTCGGTCTATCTGGTGGCGAGCAGGCCGGCTGACTTGCCGGTCTGGTTCTACGGACTGGCGCTCGCCCTGCTCGCGGCGGCCGCGCTGCTCATGTTCCTCAGCGCGCGCAGCGACGCTTTCGTGCGCCTGGCCTCTTGGTTCGCGCGCAAGTCCGGTTTCGCGCGCGGCAATCTGGGCTTGAAGTTGCTGGCGCGCGCCGAAGATCTGAGCCTCGCCCTGCGCCAGGCTCCGGCCGGCCGCGTGCTGTGGATCGCGGCCGTGCAGTCGCTGTTGATGTGGCTGTTGATCTTCGTCTTCTACGGGATTCTTGCGCGCGGCTTCGGCCTGCCGGAAGACCTCGGGATTTCCGGCGCCGCCTTCGGCTCGAGCCTCGCGGTCCTGACCAATCTGCTGCCGATCAATTCCTTCGCGGGATTCGGCACCCAGGAGGGCGGCTGGGTGCTGGGCTTCGGCCTGCTCGGCGTGCCGCGCGACCTGGCGCTGTCCACGGGCCTGGGTGTTCACCTTGCCCAACTCGCCTCGACGTTGCTGCTTGGCATCCTTGGGCATATGGCCATGGGCTGGATGCCACGGCGTACGGCCGGCTAAGCCGCCGCCCCGGATTCGCGCCGATCGGGTCTGGGGTAGTCTCTAGGGCTCGGCCGCGCACCCTCGGGTGGCTCGGACTCAGTCCCCACTACATGCAGCAGAGTTCCAGCACGTCCGGCAACGCCCAGGCTCAGATCGAGCTGCACCGCGCGCTCGCGCCGCGCTACGCCTACCGCTACAGCTTCGAGTTCTCGCGACTTTTCCAGGAGGACTGGCACGCCTGCATGCTGGCGTTGATGCCGGCGGACGCGAAACGCGTGCTCGACCTAGGTTGCGGCACGGGATTTTTCCTGGCCGAACTCGAGCGCCTGCGCCCGGGCGCCGTGGGCCTCGACATCAGTCACGCGATGCTCCTGGTCAGCGAGCAATACGTCCCTGGCGCGCGCCTGATCACCGCCGACGCGGAGAAGCTGCCCTTCAAGGAGGGATCTTTCGACACCGTTTTCTGCAAGGGCAGCCTGCACCACACTCGCGATCACATTCGTTTCCTCGAGAACTGCCGCCGGGCGCTCGCGCGCGACGGCGTGTTGATCATGAGCGAGCCCTGCAACGACAACTTCGTGATCCGCTTCGCGCGCTACCTCTTGTATCGATTCAGTCCGCACTTCGACCTTGGCGACCAGGGCTTCACGAAGAACGGTCTGATCGAGCTCTACGAACGCGCCGGCTTCGAGGTCACCTACGCCGGCCGATATGGCGTGCTGGCCTACATGTTCGCCGGCTTTCCCGACCATCTCGGAGTGCTGCGCTTCGTGCCCGGCAACGCCGCGATCGTGCGCTTTTTCCTGAAGCTTGACCGCTGGATCTGCTCGACCCGCTTCCTGCGGATCCTCTCCTTCCAGGTGGTCGTCGCCGGCAAACCGGCCGGGGTCAGCGGCTGATGAGGACCAGTACCGCGAACAGGCCCATCCACAGCAGGGTCGCCAACCAGCGGTCGCGGCGCCGCTCGGTCGCTCTGACACTCAAGATCGGTGATGTTCGCATTTGCATGACAGGTCCTTCACGCCTTGGACGGCATCAAAGCCGTTCTTGTGCCCGAATGTGAAGGATTTTTCAGGATGCCTACAATCCGGTCCCAGAGCTTGGAACGACGGGCCCGGCCTTTCGGGCAGTGCAAGCGCCTAATTAGGGTGGGTTCGCCATGGAAACCAAACAGATCGAGGTCGTCTGCCCCTGCTGCACCAACCGGCTGACCATCGACATCCGGACCGAGACGGTGACGCGCGCGCGGCCCAAGCCGCAGCTTGACGAGGCCGGCAAGCCCAAGATGGGTGACGCGGACTGGAATCAGGCCTTCGGCAAGGTCAGGGCGCGCGACGAGGAACGCGAGGACAAGTTGGGCTCGATGCTCGACCAGGAACGCCGCCGGCCGGACGACCTCGACGAGCGCTTCCGCGCTGCGAAAAAGCGCCTCGACGACGGCGGCGGGAAGTGAGGGCGGGGCGCTGCCCCTACTCGCGCGGTTCGAGGTTTACGGTCCGCAGGCGCAGGGAATTCAGCACGACCGCGACGCTGGAGGTTGCCATCGCCGCCGCCGCAAGCGCGGGTGACGGGCTCCAGCCGAGCCATGGCTCGAGCACCCCGGCCGCCGCGGGCAGTGCCACGAGGTTGTAGCCGAAGGCCCAGACCAGATTCACGTGCACGGTGTGCAGTGTCCGGCGTCCGAGTTCGATCAAGATCGGCACGCGCGCGGGGTCGGAGCGCAGCAGCGTGCAATCGGCCGCTTCGATCGCGACGTCTGCGCCGCTGCCCATGGCTATGCCGACGTCCGCGCGCGCCAGCGCCGCGGCATCGTTGACCCCGTCGCCGACCATGGCGACGCCGCGGCCGGATCGGGTCAGTTCGGCGATGGCCTCGGCCTTGGTTTCTGGCGTCATCGTGCCGCGCGCGCGTTCGATCGACAGCGCTTCCGCGACGCGCGCGACGGCGGCTTGATTGTCGCCGGAAAAGAGCATGACCTCGACACCCTGGCGGCGCAGGCGGGCAATCGCGCCGACGGACTCGGGGCGAAGTTCGTCGCTGAAACCGAACACCGCCTGCGCGCGGCCATCGACGACGAGCACCGCGGTGGTCTCGCCGCGCGCGAGCAGCGGCGCGAGCAAGCGTTCGATCTCCTCCGGATTGCGCGCGCGTGTCGCCGCAGCGGCGCGACTGCCGACGAACACGGCGCGCGCGCCGATCTGTGCTTCGACACCGGCGCCCGGCAGCGCCAAGAATCCACTGGCCGGTTCGAGCACGAGATTGCGCGTCGCGGCTTCGAAGGCGCGGGCGAGCGGTTGCTCGCTCTGCACTTCGACGCTCGCAGCCAGCGCCAAAACGACATCGTCGGTAAGTTCCAGTGCCGCGATCGAGACCAGCGCCGGCCGCCCAGCGGTCAGCGTGCCGGTCTTGTCGAACACGACGAAACCGACCCCGACGAGTCGTTGAAGTGCGCCGGCGTCGCGCACCAAGACGCCCTCGCGCGCGCCGCGGCCCACGGCTGCGATGATCGCTGCCGGCGTGGCCAGGCCGAGCGCGCACGGACAGGCGACGACGAGCACAGCGACCGTGTGGCTGAGCGCGCGCGTCCAGTCGCCGCTCTGTGCGAACCAGACTCCGAGCGTGAGCACTGCTGCGACCAGGACAGCGGGCACGAACACGGCGCTGACCCGGTCGGCAAGCTCTTGAACCGGCGCGCGCGATCCTTGGGCTGAGCGCACCGCGGCCGCGACACGGCCTAGGCTCGATTCGGCGCCGATGCCCGTGGCGCGCAGCGATATCGCGCCCGCGCCGTTCAACGAGCCGGCCTTGATGCTCTCGCCGGGACCGCGCGCGACCGGCGTGCTCTCGCCGGTCCAGGTCGATTCGTCGAGCCATGTACTTCCATCGAAGATGTCGCCATCGACGGGAATGCGTTCGCCCGGCCGCACGAGCACCAAATTGCCGGGGCGCACTTCGTCGAGCGCGACTTCGGTTTCCACGCCGCGCCGCAGCACGCGCACACGATCCGGTGTGAGCGCGAACAACGCTCGAACCGCGTCGCCGGCGCGTCCGCGCACACGCGCTTCGAGCCAGCGGCCCAGCAACACGAAGGCCAGGATCAAGACCGCCGCGTGCAGATGTTGTTCGGCGCCGGGCAGCGTGCCCGGCCGCAGCGTCTCGACGGCTGCCGCGCTCCAGGCCGCGAGACTTCCCAGTGTCACCAGCGAGTTCATGTCCGGCGCCAGACGTGCGGCGGCGCGCGCGCCTGCGCCGAGAATTCCGGCTCCGGCGATGAACTGCACGGGCACAGACAGGAGCAGCGCAAATTGATGGTCGAGGTGCAGCGTGTGCGCGAAGACCACCGGCAGGCCGAAGATCGCGGCGATCAGCGCATCGCGGCGCACGCGCGTCAGCGCCGCTGCTTCGGCCTGATCGCTGAATTTGACCGAAGCCGCGACCGAGTGCTCGCGGTCCAGACCACCGGGAACGCTGTAACCCGCCTTCAGCACGGCTGCGGCGATCAATGCGCCGGTGGCGACTTCGCGCTCGCGCATGACGCTGGCGCTGCGCGAACCATAATTGACGCGTGCCTCGGCGACGCCCGGCACGGACTTCAGGGCTTTTTCGATCGTCAGGGCGCAGGCCTGGCAGGACATCCCGGCCAGTGGGAATTCCAGGCGCTCAAGCGTCGATGAGGGCATGTCGATGAGCATAGCCCGATCGCGGGCCGGGCTCGATGCTGTGCGCCACCGACGTGCGCGCGGCAAGTCCAGTGAGTACAACCAGCGCTCAATTGCCAACTCAACATTCCGGGGCCGCGATCAACGCGCCACCCGGGCGGTCCGCCGAAACAGCCATGGCCAACAACGAAAAGAACTCTGGGCGCTTTCGCGCCGTGAAGGCCTACAAGAACGAGGCATTCATGGCCAGTCCCGATGCGCGCCTCTTGCGCATCCTGTCCGAGTACGTCGAGCCCGCCGCGCGCTTCGAGGATCTGCAGGTCCGCGACACACTGGTGATTTTCGGTTCCGCGCGCATTTTGCCACGCGAGAAGGCTGAAGCCGCGCTCGAATCCGCGCGCGCCACTGGCGGCGATGTCGCGCGGGCCGAGCGCATGCTCAAGATGTCGCACTACTACGAGTGCACGCGCGAGCTTTCGCATCGACTGACGGTCTGGTCGAAGGCGCTCGACGCGCGCTCCGAGAAGCCGATCGAGAAGGAAGAGCGGCGTTTCGTGATTTGCTCCGGTGGCGGGCCCGGCATCATGGAGGCCGCCAACCGCGGCGCCAGCGAGGCCAAGGGCGTCAACATCGGCCTGAACATCGCGCTGCCCTTCGAGCAAGAAGTCAATCCGTGGATCACGCGGCGCCTCGCCTTCGAATTCCACTACTTTTTCATGCGCAAGTACTGGTTCGCCTATCTGGCCAAGGGCATCGTCGCCATGCCCGGCGGATTCGGCACACTCGACGAGTTCATGGAAATCGTGACCTTGATCCAGACCTTGAAGATCAAGAAGAAGCTGCCGATCGTGCTGTTCGGCACCGAGTACTGGGACGAGGTCATCAACTTCGACGCGATGGCGAAGTGGGGGATGATCAACGAAGAAGACATCAAGCTCTTCCACCGCACAAACTCGGTCGACGACGCGTTCGAGTACTTGACGACCGAGCTGCGCCACTACCTCAACGAGCAGCCGCCGAGCGAGGGCGTCGGTTCGCGGAGCAAACCCGTGCCCACGAAAGGCAGCATGGACCCGAGCTGACTCCCGCGCTGCGAATCGGACTGCCCGATTCGCAGCCGGTCATTGGGAGACGCTGGTGTGGTCGTGGACGATGCGCCAGCCTTCGGCGTGTTTCTTCATCGCGAGCGTGAACAGGCCTTCGCTCACGCGGCCGTCCTTGAACGTGACTTTCCAGCGGCCGCGCACGAGGCCCGCGTCGGGGGCGAGCACGACGGGCTCCAGATTCGTGAACGAAAGCACGCCCATCTCGCGGCCGCCCTGCTGATAGCGCTCGCGATAACGCGCCAGCGTCGCGTCGTATCCGCGCGTGTCGCTGCCGCCGGAGAAAAAGGTCAACTGCGGCGAGCGCCAATAGCCCTCGGCCATGAAGCTCTCGAGATCGCCGCGATTCCAGGCGGCCTCCTGCGTGCGACAGACGGCGAGCATGTCGCTCCCGTCGGAAACCGGTAGCGCGGCGCACGAAGCAATCAGGGCGAGCACGGCAGCAAGGATGAGTCGGCGCATGGGCGCATTCCACCGCAGTCGCCCGTACGGTGCCAGGCACCGTGCGCGCGAACTGACTTACTCGCCTCGAACCCAACCGCCTCCAACGACCGAGGTAGTTGAGCCGTACTCTCGCATCACGATGAACCCGGTCAAGCTTGCGCTGCCCAGGGCACTGTTTCTCGTCCTTGCCGGATCGGCCATGCTCCAGGCCCAGGAGCCACTCTCCTTGCCGATCCCCGAGCCGGCGGCCGTGCTGGGCGAGGCCTCGACTTGGCGGCCGGCCGTGGGCCAACCGGCGCCCGAGCCCGCTCTCGCCGCGTGGATCGACGACGTCGCAAGCAAGGACGGCACGAAGAAGCTGGAGCAGACCGTGCGCAGTGCCGGCGACGTTCCGACTTCGCGCAAGGCGAAGACGCTCGCCGAACTCGCCGATCACGTCGTGATCGTGCACACCTTCGCCTGGGGCGATGGACTGTCGGTGGGCAAGGCCCTGCCCTTGATTCGCGATCTGCTGGCGGCCAATTCCGATCGCAGGCTCGCCGCCATCGGCATCTGCGACTTCGTCGAGACCGAGACGGCGCGCGGAAATGCGAAGTCGCTGTTCCTCGAACATCCGATTGCGATCGAAAAATTCGAGGAGAGCCACCCGCCCTTCGTGGATCCGAAGCTCCACCCGCCGTGCTGGGCCTTCGTCGTCGGCCGCGGTGGTGGCCTGCGTTGGCAGGGCGATCCGGCTCGGGACGAAAAGGCATTCCTCACGGCGGTCAAGGACGCGCTCGAGGTGCCTGAAGTCGCGGCAGTCGGACGACCCTTGCACGAAAGACTGGCCAAGGCACTGGCGGAGTACTACGCGGGAAGATTGTCGCGAGCTTTGTCGCTTGCCATGGACGAGCGCGACGCCGCGCAGAAATCAGCGGACAAGGCCGGGCTCGGGGATGCGCAAATGCTCGAGAAGACCGTGCACGAGTCCCAGCTCATTTGGCTGCGCGACCTGGAAAACGCCGCCGCCAAGCAGGACTCCACGGCGTATGTTGCCTTGGTGCGCGCCTGCAGGTTGGGCTTCGCAAAAGGCGACGTGGCCAAGGATCTCGAGCGGCTCGACAGGGAGGCGCACAAGGACGGCTTTTTCGAAATGCGCCTGATCGACTCGCAGAAGTACTTCGAGATGTTCGAGGAACGCCCGATCCTCTTTCCGGCGCGCAAGGATGCCGCGGGCGAGAAATTTGCGAAGAAACTCGAGAGTTTCGTGCGCTCGACGGCCAATTCCACCGAGGAAACGCGCAGCGCGAAAGCGCTGGCGGATCGCTACCGGCTGACCGCGCGTTGATCCTGCTTGGGAAAGCTCTTGGCCAAGCGCGAGAGGGCCGATCCGATCTGCGCGGGATCCTCGTTGTAGATTCCTTCGAGCAGATCCGCGCCGATCGCGGCTTGATCTTGCTGCTGCATGTCGAGCTCGGCCAGTGCCGCGCGCGCGTTGGCGATCGCGGCAGCGGTGTCGCCCTTCTGGATCACGGCGTTGCCGGACGAGTCTCGAAGGATCGGCGCAGCGGGAGCCGCGCGATCGCAGGCAAGGAAAACCGCGCACAGGCAACTTGCCAGCGCTAAGTTTTGCGTAAGTCGATTCACCTTGGGAATTCGCGGAATCACCACGACTTGTTCCACATGAGCAACGTCACTTGAGGTACGGATTCAACTCGAGCCCAGTCTTCACTTTCTCCGGAATTTCCGACTGCTTCTTCAGCCGATCTCGCATCGCCACCAGAGCCGCCGACTCCGAGCCCGCGCGTTGTTTGCAGGCGTCGAGCAGTGCGAACGCACTGTCGAACTTTCGCGCGCCGGCGAACCGGTCGCTCAGGTAGAGAAACTCCTTTTCGCCGACCTTGTCCGGGCATGCCTGCGACAGGGCCAGGAATCTCTCCCGCGCACGTACGGGGTCGGACGCGATCAATGCCTCGAGCGCACCCATGTTCGCGTCCAGGTATTGCTGGTCCTCTGGGCGCAGTGCAGTGAGCGCTTCATCGAACTTCGCCAGCGCCACGTCGGATTGGCCTGAACCAAGTGCCGCGTAGCCTTCTTTCACGAGCGCCTTGGGATCCGACGACCCGCATGAAGCGAGCAGCAGCGCGAAGGCCAAGGCGAGAACGTTTTGCGTGGATTTCATGCCTTGATTGGGGGCTCGAGTCAGCCCCGTTCGCGCTCTGCGGTCAATTCGTATAGCCAAGTCCCTTGAGCTTGTCGCTGACCGCCTTGTCGCTCGCCGCTTCCTTCTTGATGCGATCGATCATCACCATCAAGGCAGGTGCTTCGCCGCCGGCACGCTTGATGCCGTTGTGCACGAGGTCGATCGCGTCGAGGTACTGGTGCGCGCTGACCATCTTGCCGCCCATGTAGATGAATTCCTTGTTGCCGACCTTGTCGGGGAACTTGGCGGAAAGTTCCAAGAACTCCGCAGCCGCTTTTTTCGGTTCGCCGGCGATCAACGCTTCGATCTTGCCAAGGCGCGCGTCGAGGTAGAGCGCGTCGCCCTCCTTCAATGACTTGAGCGCTTCGTCGAACTTGGCCAGGGCGGTGGCGGAGTCGTTCGAGCCGAGGGCTGTGTTGCCCTCCTTGATCAGGTCTTTGGGATCGGACGATCCGCAGGCGGCGAGTGCGAGAGCGAGCAGGGCGGCGAGCAGGTACTTGGTCAGGTTCATGGTGCTGAATTCTACATCGGCCGGCGGGCCCAAGGATCGGACCCTGGTTTCCCTGCGTTAGCACGCTTGTCACACCCCCCGGGCCGATTCGTACCCTGCGGCCATGGAAAGGGCAAAGAGCGAGCAGCCATGGCGTTGAGCTTGGCCCGGGCCCTCGTGGCAGTGTTCGCGGGTTGGGTCGCGATCGGGGCACTCTTCGCCGTCGCGTTTGCGTGCGTCGGCGCCGGGCGAGTCGACCACGAAGCGCGCTCGGGGAGCTTCGGGTTTCGTGTGCTGATTGTTCCCGCGAGCGTGGCGCTCTGGCCCCTATTGCTGCTGCGCTGGATCCGCGCAAGCGGTGAGGCGCCGCGCGAACGCAACGAACATCGCGACCGCGCGAGCGAGAGTCCGCGATGATTCGCCGGCTGCGCATCAATCATCGCGCCACGTTTGGCGCGCTCGCAGTCGTGCTGCCGATCGGTCTCACGTTGGCGCTGACATCACGCATCCAGGTCCCGTCGAGCAATGCGCCCGGGCTGCCGCAGATCGGCGTGCTGCCGACGAGCGGAGCACCATTGCGGGACATGACCTTGGACGCGGGGCCGCTCCAATTTCGGCTGCGCCTGTGGGACGGCGCCGTGGGCGGGCATCGCATCCTCGAGCTGACTCCAAAGCGCGATCCGCAATTGCCCGACCTGCTCGTCTATTGGGCGAACAGCGAAGAGACGGGTCAGTTGCCCACGCCGTGTGTCTTGCTCGGTGCGCTCGCCGGTACGCAGATGAGGCGCTTCGTCTTGCCTGCGGAAGTGCTCGGAGGACGCCTGTATTTCTACAGCCTGGCCCACCAGGAACTCATCGCGAGCCAGGAGTTCGACCGATGAGCGTCGGCTATCGCGCGGTCGGGTGGAATCGTCAGAAGCGGATCTACGACGCGATCGTGGTCGGCGGCATCGTCGGATATCTGGCCCTGTTCATCGCTCTGGGACTGACGATTTTCCCTGAAGCGACGCTGGAGACGATTCTGCTGCGAGCGCTTGGGACCTGCGCGCTGCTGCTCCTGCACATCGTGCTTTCGATCGGGCCGCTGGCTAGGCTCGACACGCGTTTCCTGCCCTGGCTCTACAACCGCCGGCATCTGGGCGTAGCGACTTTCATCGTCGCTCTTGGGCACGCGACGTTTTCGCTGATCCAGTTCCACGCACTCGGCGACGAAAATCCTCTGGTCAGCGTGCTGATCAGCAACACGCGCTGGAACAGCGTTTCCAGTTTTCCGTTTCAGCAACTCGGCCTCGCCGCGCTGCTGATCCTCTTCCTGATGGCCGCGACCAGCCACGATTTCTGGTTGAAAAATCTGACGGCGCCGGTCTGGAAGCTCCTGCACATGTCGGTCTACACGGCCTACGCGTTGCTCGTGATGCACGTAGCGCTCGGTGCGCTGCAGACGGAGACGAATCCGCTGCTTGCAATCGTTCTGTGCGCGGGAGTTGCCTGGATTCTGGGCTTGCATCTGGTCGCCGGCCGTCGCGAGCGCGCGCTCGACGTCGAGAGGAAACCCGCGCTCGACGGCTTCGTCGATGTCTGCGGGGTTGACGATATCCCTGAAAAACGCGCGAAAATCGCCACGATTTCCGGCGAGCGCGTCGCCGTCTTCAAGTACGACGGCAAGATCTCCGCGCTATCGAATGTCTGTCAGCACCAGAACGGCCCGCTCGGCGAAGGCCGTGTGATCGACGGTGTGGTCACCTGTCCGTGGCACGGTTATCAATATCGTCCCGACTGCGGCAGATCGCCCGAACCGTTCACGGAACGCGTGCCGACCTTCAAGGCGCGCGTCGTGAACGGGAGAGTCCAAGTCGATCCGCGGCCGCTTCCAGCGGGAACGACGGTCGAGCCCGCGCGTATCGACGGCATTTCAACGCAAGCGGCACATGGTTGATCAAGTGGACGATTTCTATGTCGGCTATTTGCCCGCGGCACCGGCGAAGCTGGCTCGGCGCACGCGCAGCTTCGTGATCGCGATTTTCGCGAGCGCGCTCGGGCTCGCCGCGCTGCTCGTGTTTTCGCAATCCGGCTTTGGTCACGGAGTTTTCGAGTACGGCATCGAGCGCGAGTTCAAGGGCATGATCGAAGCTGCGCCCTATCCCGTTCTCGCTGTCGATCGGCCCGCTGACGGGCGCTCGCGCTACTTGTTGTCCAGCGTCGGAAAACACGGGGCTTTGCCGCTGGTGGAGGACTTCATCGGCGCTAGCGTCAAGCTGCGCGGCACGCTCGTCTATCGCGACGGCCTGACCATGAT
Source organism: Planctomycetota bacterium (assembly GCA_043754695.1). Lineage (GTDB taxonomy): Bacteria > Planctomycetota > UBA1135 > UBA1135 > JADJQU01. The sequence continues at coordinate 4,269 of JAYUUV010000220.1, read as the reverse complement.
CGAAGTCGTCGACGGCAGCGTGACACCGATCGACGCGAGCGGGCCGCCCGCGGACACTGTCGAGCGCGACCTCGGTCCGATCACGTTGCGTGGCGAAATCGTCGACAGCAAGTGCTACCTCGGCGTGATGAAACCCGGCAACACCAAGGCGCATCGCGATTGCGCCGCGCGCTGCATCAGCGGCGGCATTCCGCCGGTGCTGCTCGTGCGCGACGCCGAAGGCAATGCGAGCTACTACCTGTTGGTCGGTGAAAACGGCGAAAGCCTCAATCACGCCGTGCTCGATCTCATCGCCGAACCGATCGAAGTCCACGGCCAGTTGCGTCGGCTCGGAGACTTGTTCAGCGTGCGCGCCGATCCGGCGAAGTTTCGGCGCTTGAATTGATCCTCAGTCCGTTCGTTCGTGCGAGAGCAGCCACTCGTACAGCGTGTCGTCGTCGTACGCCTTGACCCAGGCATCGTGGCCGACACCCGGATACGTGGTGTACTTGACTTCGCAGTTGATGGCGCGCAACGCTTCGACCATGTGCAGCGATTCGCTGGGAGCCACGACGTTGTCGGCTTCGCCGTGGAAGGCCCAGAACGGCAATGCTCGCAAAGCCTTGCCCTTGGGCGAGTCGCCATAGAGCCGGGCCTGGATCGGCGAACCGCCGCCGCAGATCGGAACCACGGCGGCGAATCGCTCGGGGCTTTCCTGCGCCAGACTCCAGGAGCCATAACCGCCCATCGAAAGGCCGGTCAGGTAGACGCGCTGCTTGTCGACGGCCCAAGTATCGAGGACGTGATCAAGCAAACCATTGAGTACATCGTTGGACCACGTTTCGCCGCTCGGGCACTGCGGAGAAACGACGATGAAAGGAAAGTCGGCGCGCGTCATCGCGACCTTCGGCGGTCCGTGCACTTTGACTTTTTCGATGTCGTCGCCGCGTTCGTCGGCTCCGTGCAGGAAGAGGATCAACGGCCAGCGCTTCGCCGGATCGATACCGTAGTCGCGCGGCAGGAAAAGCTGGAAGTGCACCGTCGTTGGGCGCGCAAGATTGACGGTGCAGACCTCGGGTGTCTGTCGCGGCTCTCCGTCGTACTTCGCCGGAGCACTGCTGCAGCCCGCAAGCGCGTTCGATAGGGCGAGTGCGATCAGGAGGGCAAGGGCCCCGAGGGTATTGGTCGTCAGCATCGGCGGATCATAGCCCTGCAGCATGCCCGCTGGTTCCGATCGACGTTCATTCCTGCGGGGAACAGCGGCCGTTGGCAGCGCGAAGGCGCGACAACTCAAATCTCCGATGCGTCGCAAGGAAACTTGGCCTGTCTGCCCCGCTAGGATACGCGCGCAGCTCGCGCCCTTGGCCGAGCGCCGCCTTCGAATTCGCCCGCATTCCAGGACTGCTTGATCCCATGGCTGGACTTTGCACTGCCACGCTCGTTCTCATCCCGCTCTTCGTTTCGACGCTGCGCGCGCAGGAGCCGAAACTCACCTTTGCTGAGAGCTACGCGCTGGCCGCGGATCGCGGCAAGGTCGTCAGCACGCTGCTCGAAGGCAGTCCGGAGTGGTACGAGTACAGCTGCCGCGAGAAACAGGCCAACGGCGATTTTGCGGCCGTCGTGCCGCTGCTCGCAGCGTGGAGCAAGCGTTACGGCCGCGGCGCCGAGCTGGTCGAGATCGAAAACCGTCAGGCGTTGCTGACTGCCGGCGCCGATCCGAAGGCGAGCTTTGATTATTTGCGCCGCACGCTCAATCTTCAGTTCGACGATCAACCCGATGCGCTCGGCGCGAGCGGGAACTTGCCTACGCGGCTCGATCAGGCGTCGATTTCGCGCGCAGCGTGGATCCAGCGCGCGCGCGAGGCGCATTCGGGCAGTCTCGATGGATTCAACGACACCGCGCTCTTCTGGCTGGCCCAGGGAAAGCTCGACGACATCGAGCTGCACGAACTGCTCAAGCGCACGGATCGCCCGGACATGCCCGGCTTGCCGGCGCTGATCGTGCGCGAACTCGCTTTGCCACAGGGCCGCACGTTCGGCGCGAAGAAAATCCATGGGGCACTGAGGCTTGGTGAACTCGAAGAGTGCGCCCGCTTGCGGCCGGAACTCCTGAACGAAAAGACGTTCGTCGATGCCTGGCTCGAGCGCCTCGCGCCGAGCGCGGATTCGGCATTTTTGCGCGATCCCGTCGAGCTTGAACAATACCTCGCGCGTCTTTGGAATTTCGCCAAGGGCTTGCCCGCGGTGCACAACTCGCTCAAGGCGCACGTGCTCTACCACCAACTCGAGCTCGACCTGACGAAGGGCACAGTCGATCCACAACGATTCCTCGAGTACCTGAAACTGCCGCGCCAGGGAAACCACGTCGTGAAGGAGTATCGCGCTCGATTCGCCAGCGCGGACCAGGTCGATGCCGCGCAGAAATTCGAGACAAAACTTGGGCCGATCGGCAACGACGAGGATCTCGTGCGCGCCTGCCTGGAGATTCTCTTCGCGACTCAGGACCGGGTGGAACCGTATGCCGAATATCTCGACGCGGATTGGCTGCGCAGCGTGCTGGCCGAAACGCGCCTGGTGAACGGCGATCCCGACACGGCGCGCTGGAGCGCGATGCTAGGCAGCAGCTCGCGCGTCGACGAACTTGCGCAGAAGGTCGAGATCTCCTTTCCGCCGGTCGCGCGCAAGATCACTGCCGCCCGCGACAGTGTGACGATCGAAGCGGACGTCAAGAACGTGCCAACGCTGCTCGTGAAAGTCTTCGCGATCGACGCCTTCCGCTACCACACCGCGACGGGCAACGATGTCAACGAATCGATCGAGCTCGACGGCCTGGTCGCAAATGTCGAGCAGACTTTTCACTACGACGACGCGCCGATGCGCCGCGTGCGTCGGCGTTTCGAGCTGCCGATTCTTTCGGGGCCGGGCACGTTTGTCGTCGAACTCGTCGGCAATGGCCTGCGCAGTCGCGCGATCATCCAGAAGGGATTCTTGCTGTTCGTCGAGACTCCGGGCGCGGCGGGGCACGTGCTCACGGTCTTCGATGAGACGGGGACGCAACTCAAGGACGCCGCCGTCTGGTCCGGCGGCCGCGACTATCGAGCCGACGAGCGCGGCGAGATTCTCGTGCCCTTCAGTACGAACGGCGGCACGCAGAGCATCGTGCTGCACCAAGGCGAACGCTCGACGCGCGCCAGCTTTGCGCACGAAGAAGAAAAGTACGAACTGAGCGCCAATTTCTTCGTCGACCGTGAATCGTTGATCGCCGGAGCGAAGGCGCGGCTCGTCGTGCGGCCGGAATTGCTGCTCGCCCAGCGACCGATTGCGTTGAAGCTCGCCGAAGATCAGGTGCTGACTTTGGTCGCGACCGATGTGGACGGGTTGTCGACGACGCAAGAAGTGCGCGGTCTCGCGCTTGTCGATGAGCGCGAGCTGGTCCACGAGTTCGCCGTGCCGGAGAGGCAGGCGCGGCTCACGGCCACGTTGCGCTGCAGCGTGAAGGATTTGGCCGGCAAGCGCATCGACCTTTCGAGTTCCACCGCAACATTCAATTTCAATGGCATCGACGCAACCGGAGCTACATCGAGCTGCGAGTTCTTGCGCTCGAGCGCGGGCTATGTGCTGGAATTGCGCGGAAAAGACGGCGAACCGAAGGTAGGCCGGCCGATCGGGCTGACCCTGCGGGCGCGCGACTTCAGCGATGATTTCAAGATCACGCTGCAGACGGACAAAGCGGGCCGCATCGAACTTGGTGCACTCGATGGGATCCTTGGATTGCGTGTCTCCGATGGATCGGACTCGGGCGAAATCCTGTTGCGCGACGGTGCCTGCCGATTCCCGGATCGTTTGCACGGACTCGTGGGCGAGACGTTGCGGATTCCGTATTCGGGTCCGTCGAATTCGGTTTCGCGGGAGGCTTTTTCGCTGCTCGGCCAAGATCGCGATGCGTTCGAGCACCTCGCCTTGGCCAGCGGTTTTCTCGAGTTGCGCAATCTCGCGGCCGGCGACTACGAGCTCAAGCTGCACGAGACCGGCACACCGATTTTCGTGCGAATCGCGAAGGGGCGTGCGGAAGCGGGTTGGCTGATCGGGCAAAAGCGAATTCTCGAGCGCACGAGTCTTGCTCCGCTGGCGATCCAGAGCCTTGGGATTACTGGCGATGAGCTGCGCGTGCAAGTCTCGAATTCGACGAAGGGCACGCGGCTGACGATCGTGGCTACGCGATACTTGCCGCCCTTCGAACTGTTCGAAGAGCTGAGCACGCACGATTTCCCCATGCCACGGGCGTGGAAC
>JAYUUV010000219.1:0-65166 GCA_043754695.1 Planctomycetota bacterium | reverse complement strand
CCGCTTGTTGCCGGCCCTATTTGCCGCGTCCGCATGTTTAGCGACGCGACAAGAATCCTCCAAGGCCAGCGAGTCGCGGGAGGCGCAAGTAGCTCCTCTTGCTGCAAGTGCCGCCGCTCCAACGCAAATATCCGTCCCCAGCGCGAAGTTCGCGTTCATCGTTGTAGACGGTGTCACGGACGCACCGATCGCGGACGCAGAAGTGCGCTGGGCGGCCGACGACGTGGGGATCGCTCTCGACGACTCCATTTTGGATCAGAGCGATCGACATCGCGACCGCCAACTCGGCGCAATTGCAAAGCTTGAAGCTCGAGTCAACGCAGAGGGCTACGTCGCTCGTTCGGGGATCGACGGACGAGTCGTCTTGCCTGTCGCCGGCCCGGATCCGCTGCTTGTCGTCCGCAATGGGAACTTGTTCGGCAGCACCGGCTCGATGGCTTACCCCACCGACAAGGAGCCGAGACTCTCCCTGTGGCCCGATGGCGATTTGCGCGTGCGGGCGATCGACTCGGAGGGTCACGCCATCGAGAACATCGGGGTCCTGCTAATGTGCAAGGACTTCAACGCGACAACGAGATCGTCCCGCCAACGCGCGCAGACCGGCATCGATGGAATGGCCACGCTGCCTCACGCGCTTGTGACGATCGCCTGGATCTCGCACTTCAAGCCTTCCCGCGTATTCGACTGGTCGGTCGAGCTTGAGGGAATTCCGGCGAACGCGGGATCGATCTCCTTCGATCCGAAGGCTCTTCCCGAGCAGCCGATCGAGATTGCGCTACCCCCGAGTGGAGAAGTAGAACTCGAGCTGCGCGAGCCCGACGGCCGGCCCGCGAGGCTCGAGTTCCCTGTGCTGCTTGCGGAAATCGATCCTGGGGAAAAACACAATGATCCCGGTGGCGCGTTCCAGCTGCGACCTGATCGGTGGGAAGGGCCCGGCGAGCTGAGAGCCTATGTCGTTGACGGAAAGGCCGTCATCCGCAACATCGGTTTGGGCCGGCAGTTGATTGCCCATGCTGCGCGCAACGACTCCTCACAGGTGAGCCACATCCGTTTCGCGGGTCCGACCCGAGCGGGAGAACGAGTGAAGGTCTCGCTCGTGATCGGCGGCGGTGCCGTGATTTTCACGGGTCGAGTGTTGGATCCAGAGGGTCGTCCACTGAAGGGCACGCAACTGCGTGTCGAGCACCTGGGTGCGCCGTCTTTTGACCGACCTCGCGAGTGGTTGCTTTCAGCGAACGAGTACGCGACCTTTGCCCGAACGCAGTTCAGCACGGATGAGCAGGGACGATTCTGCATCGAGTTCCGACCCGAGGACGCGGACGGAGGTCCGCCGATGCTTGTGATCTCCCAGATTCGCACGGGAGTTCCAACGCTGGATCGACGGCTCGACGTGCCAGATCAATGGGCGGTAGGAGTTCACGACCTCGGTGATGTGCGCCTCGAGTTGGCACCGCTCGTCGCAGCTGGAGTCGTCGTCGATTCCGAAGGTGCGCCGCTCGTGGATGTCGAGGTACACACCGGATCGAATCGCCGACCCGAAATCGGTGTTCGCACCAACGAGCTTGGCCAGTTCGAGCTTCGCACATCAGCGCCGCATCCAACGTTCGACATCTTTTTTCACAAGCCCGGGTACGCGTTCTGCGATCTGAGTAGGACGCAGAACGGCAAGGCGGACTTGCGAATGGTCCTCGAACGCGAGGGCGAATTGGTCGCTCACGTTCGCCTGCCCCCTGGAGTCCAGCGCGATCAGACCAATGTCGTGGTCACGTGCACCAAGAGAATGGGGATGGGGTCGCTTCTCAAGAATTACACCAGTCTTGGATCCGACGGCCTCATCAAGTGTGACGATTGCGCTCCGGGCATCTATCAGCTGAGCGTGCTACTTAGCGTCAAGACCGGATACAAGCGAATCAAGATCGAGGGCATCGTGGTTCGCCCCGGCGAGACAACCGACCTCGGCTGGCTCGAATTCGAGAAGTTCTAGGTGCGCTGCGAGCTGATTTCGGGGCGATTGGATGACGCAACTGTGGACGAAGTCACCTGACTCCGTACTACTAGGTGCGCTGCGAGCTGATTTCGCGGCGATTGGATGACGCAACTGTGGACGAAGTCACCTGACTCCGTACTGGTACCGTATCCCCCGTATCGCCTGCGGCGGAAATCGTTCGGAGTGGAGCCTGACTCCGTACTCTCCGTACTCTCTCCGTACTGTGACTTGGTCGCGCGCCATCGCTATGGCCCTCTAACGAATTCCATGCTCGTCCTCGCAGCCATCGTCGCCGTGTTCGCGCAAGGGACGCGCAACAACACACCGCTCAGGCCGCAGACCTGCGTCTCTCCGTCGGGCGAGTGGAGCCTCTTTGTCGATCCGAGCGAGCGCAGCGGCGCGGGGAAGTCGACGATGTCAATTTCGAAGCTGGGCACGCTCCAATGGAGCGGCGAGCAGACATTCACGTTCCAGAAATCCGTGATCAGCGACGCGGGAGTCAGCGCAGGGTTCGGATACACCGAGGGTCGATCGTCGTTCGACGGCGCCTTGTTCGTCGCGGTCGTCGATCCCAGCGGGAAGCCGGCGCTTTTCGAGGAGCTTGGATCCAGATCAAGCCGTGGCTTCCACGGATCTGCGGAGCCGAACGCTTCTCACATCGCACTCAATCACGAGCAAAATCTCGCCATCGTTTGCGTTCCTAGACTCGGCTCCGATCTCGAGAGCGAGGCGTGGTGCCTCTATCAGCTCTATCCTGCGAAGAAGCTTGGTGTCGTTCATGCAGCGTCGGAATTCGAGCCCGCTGCGGATGCTCGCTGGACACTCGCTCTAACCGAAATCCGCGGAACGCCGCTGACCCTCGCGCAGTGGTGTACGTGGGGCAAGTCGGGCGCGTCCGGCACAACTCCAGGAAGTGAATTCGCGATCTACGACGAGTCGTGGAAGCTCGTCTGGTCGTTGCTTCTGCCCGGAGATCTCGGAGACACAGACGGCCATCTCGACGACGCACTGAGCGCGGAAATGATGGCAGGCGGTGGAATCCTCGACACTTCGATCGAACACCGCTTCGAAGTGCGGCTCGTCAAGCAGTCTGAGCGCGTCAGCTTTGAAGTCGCACGCGATCCAGCCGCAGCGCACGGCTGGTCGGTGCGCGAGGTAGCGCGCACGTCGTTCAAAGGCGAGCCACACAAGCCTGACGTTGAACTTGCCCACCTGAAATTGCCCGCCGCAGGCGCGATCCCGATCGATATCGACACGCGGAACACAGCCGGTCCCGTGCGCAACATCAAGCGCTTTTGCATCGACGCCCTGGGCCGAACCACTTTCGTGCGCGAGGAGAAAGCTGTGGGCGTCGTGACGCTCGTGACGCTTGGCGTATCCGGCAGGGTGGAACGCGAGATACCCGTCGCTGCGATCGAACCACAGTCCGAGGACACGCGCGAATGGAGCGCGCTTTCCCGCGGCGAATGGCTCTTGACCTTGTCGCCTTGGGAAGGCGATGGGTCGCAATCTCGGGCGTGGAAAGTCCGCGGCGACACCGGAGCTGCGCAGGAACTCAGCGGATTCCACGGCCCGGCAATTCAATCAGTCGAGCCGACCGCGGACGGCGGCTTCGTTCTACTCGGGATTCATCGCCACGGGTCAACGATGAGCAGCGAGTTGAGATCCTGCGCGACAAACGGGACGACACTCTGGACTCTCGGGGAAAACAGCTACGACAAGAAGCCCTCGACATTGTTCTCGCCAGCGGACATCGCCGTCGACAAGGACGGCTCGATTCTCGTGCTCGACAGCACGCGCGAGCTTGTCCAAGTCTTTGATGCCAAGGGCCACTTCCTCAACGCGATCGACCTCACGAAGTCCTGGCAGCACGCGACCAGCGATCTCACCGACCTAATCTCCGAGCCCAGCGGTTCGATCCTGATCTACGACGGAATCGATCCCGCGCAATGGCGGCGGATTTCCAGGAGCGGAACGCAACTCTCGACCATCCTTCCGATGCGCGAGAGCAAGAGCACTGCTGTCGGCAAGCCTTCGAGCGTGCGCATCGACGCGAGAGGCCGACTTTGGGGCCACGATGAATACCAGCTCATGGAGTACGACGAGCAGGGAGTCGTGCATGAGAGATTCGGCACGGCTGCGCCCGCACTGCGCATGAAGGCGGCGGGCAGCGTGTACTTCGACGGGACGGGCCGGCTCGCCCTGACTGACGATCGCGGCCGCGCGCTATGCATCTTCGCGCCCGACGGAACGCGCAGCGTCGTCTGCGCGCTCGATAAGTCCGACTTCGACTCAGACAATTCGATTCAAGCGGTCAGCACGGCGGCCGATGGGACGATCTGCCTGCGCCTGAGCGACTACCATGACCGCTACCTGGCTTTTCCCCCTGGCGGCAAGCGAATCGGCCCCATTGAACTGGGCGGAACGCGCCTAGCATTCGACCCGCGCACGAGGGATCGTTGGGCCGCGGGCGAGGGAGAGGACAATGTCCTGCGGCTGCGGCGATACGGCGCCGATGGCAAGCTCGCCTTCGAGACCAATCGACGCCCCGATGGCGGATTCTTTGGGCGCGTGAGAGCGCTGGCCTGTGCGCCCGATGGTTCAGCAGTGCTGCTCGACGGGTCCGGTGGACGGAACGACAGACTCGGAGTGCTCTGTTTCTACGGTTCGAAAGGCGAACCGCAGCGACAGTTGCTCTTACCTGGGATCGCATTCCTCTGGGAGGACCACATGCAAGTTGGCCAGCGCTGGATCCTGATCAGCGGCTTCGAAGCGAAGGCGTTTCTGGTCTCGCTTCCCGACGGCAAGTGCGCCGTGTTCGAGGTGCCTGACGCGGACAAGCACAAGGGCAGGTGGGCCGTCGGTCTCTCGCCCGACGAGTCCGAGATCTGGGCCCTCGAGTCAGTGCCTGCGGTACTGCACCGATTCACGTTGCCGGAATGAACCCCTCACGTCGCAGGCCTCGTAGCGATATCGCCGGGGGCGACTAGACTTGCCGGAGAGAAAACATGCTCATGCTCGCAGCCCTCTTCGCCGTGCTTCCGCAGCGCTTCGTGAGCAACGACGCGCTTCAGCCGCACACGTACAAGTCGGCGAGCGGCCAGTGGAGTCTGTACGTCGACCCAAGTTCGCGCGACGGCGCCGGAAAATCGACGCTGAGTATCTCGAATCAAGGCGTGGTGAAGTGGACGGGCGAAAAGCCGTTCACGTTTCACGACGCCGTGATCGACGACTCCGGCATCAGCGCTGGCTATGCCTATAGCGCCGGCACCGAGGGCAGGCACGACAAGGACGGCGAGTACGTCGTCGGATCCTTGGTGATCGCCTTGCTCGGCGCGGACGGCGAAACGCTATTGGTCGATGAGACGCCACGCGAGTCCCGCAACGAGATGCACATGCCCCCGCAGCCGTGCGTCAGGCAGATCCTCCTCCATCCTGGCCTGCACTCAGCCATCTTCAGGCTCGATCAGCCCGGCGCCGATGACTTCAGCGAATGCTGGTTCGTCTACACGCTTTCACCGGCGAAAAAACTCGAACCTGTTCGCGGCGAGCGCGAGCTGAAGGCGGCTGAGCAGCAAGTCTTCGCCTTCGCCATTGCCGCAATTCGCGGGACACCGCTGACGCTCGCTCATTGGCATACACCTGGCGAATGGAATGTTCGAGGCTCTGGACCTGGCAGCGAATTCGCGCTCTATGACGAGTCCTGGAAGCTGGTCTGGTCGCTGCCTCTGCCAGGCGATCTTCAGCTGCAGGACGATGGTGAGGAGTGGAAGCTCTTCGAAGAAATCCGCGACAGTGGCGCGATCCTCGATACGGCGAGCGAAGGACGCTTCGAAGTGCGTTTCGTCAAGGAATCGGAACGCGTCGGCTTCGAGGCCGTGCGCGATTCGAGCGCCGCGAAAGGCTGGTCGGTCCGCGAAGTCTCGCGCGCTCCGTTCAAGGCTGATGCGCCTTCGAAACCTCGAGCTGCTGCGAAATTGGAACTAGTGGAACTGCCGGAAGCCGGCAAAGTCGCGCTGAATATCCAGGGCCGCTACGCGCCTGGCCCCGTGCGCGATATCTACAGCTTACGCATCGATACATCAGACCGAATCACGTTCGTGCGAGGCGAGGAGACACCCGAGGCCGTGACGCTGGTCACGATCAACGGCTCCGGCGCGGTGCAGAGACAGGTCGCTGTGGCTCCGATCGAATCGCAACTCGACGGAACGCGCCGTTGGAGCGCACTCCCGGGTGGGGATTGGCTCCTGACGGTGTCGCCGTGGGAGGGAGAAGACCCGCCTTCGCGGGCCTGGCGCATCCAAGCGGATACGGGATCGCCGCGTGAACTTGTGGAATTTCATGCTCCGGAAATCGAGTCCATAGAAGCGATGGCGGATGGCGGTTTCGTGGCGATCGCCACGCATCATCGCCAACACACGAGCAGCGCGGAACTGAGTCGCTGCGCCGCGGACGGCTCGAGGATGTGGAGCATCGACGAGGTCGATTACAGCGATGACCCGGCGGACTTTTACGCGCCGCGAGATGTCGCCGTCGACAAGGATGGAACCATCCTGGTGCTCGATCAAATACGCCGGCTCGTGCAGTTTTTCGATGCCAATGGAAAATTCGCGAAGTCGATCAACCTCAAAGACTCCTGGGAGAGCGATTTCAGTTTTCTCACGGATCTCGTCCTCGAGCCCTCTGGCTCGCTCTTGATTTTCGATTCCCACGACAAGGGAACGTGGCACCGCATATCACGCGACGGAAAGCAACTTGCGACGATCGCCCCAAGGCGCGAGAACGGTAGCACCGAGGGTTTGTACTCGTCTGTTGTTCAAGTCGACGCAGGTGGAACCCTTTGGTGCCAAGACGGCCGCCAGATTTTCGAATACGACGCTCAGGGAGTGCTGCACGCGCGCTTCGGTTCTCCGACGGACCCGGTGCAACTGCTGGAAATCGACAGGACCTTCTGCGACGGCAGCGGTCGTTTCGCGCTGGTGGATAGGCAGACTCACGCCGTCCACATTTTTGCGCAGGATGGAAGCCGAGTGGCCGTGTGCATTCCGGGTCCCACCGACTTCGACGACGAGCGTACCGTCGATTCAGTTTTCACCGCTCCCGACGGGACGATCTACGTCCAGCCGAACGAACGGAACGACCGGTATCTGGCCTTCAACGCCGAAGGCAAGCGCATAGGCAGCGTAGAGCTGGGCGGCACGCGCGTGGCCTTCAGTCGTCGCACGAAGGATCGCTGGGCCGGCGGCGATGGCGTCGACGACGTGGTTCGCCTGCGACGATTCGCAGCGGACGGAAAACTCGCCTTCGAGACCGATCGCAGGCCCGACGGTGGATTCTTCGAGAGCATCAAGGCGCTTGCCTGCTTGGCCGACGGCTCGGTCGTTGTGCTCGACGGCTCCACCGATTCAATGGGCGATGGCGCTCCGGGACTCTTGTGTTTCTTCGGCGCCAAGGGCGATCCGCAGAAGCAATGGAAACTGCCGGGCTCGCAAATCGATTCCGAGAACTTCATGCAAGTTGGCCGGCGCTGGATCGTGATCAGCGGCTATGAGCCGATGGCCTTGCTCGTTTCGCTCGTCGATGGCAAGTGCACGATGTTCAATGCACCCGATCAGGAAGCCGTCTGGTCCATCGGCCTCTCACCCGACGAAGCGGAACTCTGGGGGCTGGAGTGGACCGTGCTGCACCGATTCACGCTGCCGAAATAAGGCGCCGCGTCCGGAGTCAGCTGGAATCGTCCAGGGTTGTGGGACGCGAGTGTGGACGAAGTCACCTGACTCCGTACGTCACTTCGCTTCGTTCTCGATCGTTGCCGGCTTGGCGGGTTCGAGTTCGTGCTCGATGCGACGTTTGCGGTCGGCCTGCTTGTCGTCGGCGGAAGCGAGCGCGGCGGCGAGCATCGCGCGGCGATGGCGCTCGTGCAACTTCGTGAACTCGAGCGCCTGTTTGGCTTTCTTCTTGGCCTTTTTCGACTTGCTCTCGCCGAAGTGGAAGACGCGTTTGGTGCCGTCGATGAAGCCCTCGCCGAGCGCCTCGACGCCGCCGATCACGCCGCCGCCGGCCGCTTGCAGCGCGCCGAGCGGATCGATCTGCTCGAAGCGAACCATGCTGCCGAGCGTGCCCTTGAAGCCGTCGACCACCGACGCGCCGGCGTCGATGAATCCCGAGCCGACGTCGCGCGCGGCCCCCCAGGTCGAAGTCAGCGCCACATCTCCGATGTGTCCCAGTCGCGCGAACGGCAGATGGAAGAGCGCGGATAGCTTGCTGTCCTTGTCGAACACGATGTCCGATGTCGTGCCGCCGAAACGCATCGGGATGTTCATGTCCGTTGCCACGACTTCGGCTTTGATCGCGCCTTTCTTGATCGCGCCGTCCGTGGTCAGCATCGTCGCGACCAGATGGATCACGTCGCCGCCGAGCGCCGAGCGCGTATTGCTGGTCACGTATTGCGGAAGCTGCTCGAGGTCGAGGCCCGTGATCGCCGCGTGCAGCGCGATCGTCAACTTGCCGCCCATCGGCGGCGCCCAGCCGACCAAGGAAATGCGCGTCGGTTCGTGCTTCTGCTCGAGCAACGCGTCGACTCTAAGGTCGCCGAGTTCGGAGTTGCGCGGCTCGCCGAAGACCTGCAGGTCGTGGATCGAGACTTCGACGTCCTTGAACACGAGCTTGACGGGATGCTTGCGATCGGTCTGCGCGTCTTCCAATTCGAAGCGCCCGTCGATGACTCGCGCGTCCTGAAAAAACACCACTCGCGCGTCGCCATCGCTCTGCTTGCCTCGGTTGAAAATGCGCACGATGTTCGTGCTCTCGCCTTTTTCGACTGCGAGATAGAAGACCGGCCGCGTGACGACGAGTGTCTCGAACTCGTACGACCCTCCGACAATGTCCCGAATCGAGGCCGCGAGCTGGACCTCCTCGGCCGCGAGCACGAGCGTCTCTCCGTCGGTGACGCGCAAACCGCGCACTGTGGCCCGCCCGTTGATCAGCGAGATCGACAGTTTGTCGATCGCCACGTCGATGCCGTAAGTGTCGTGGAACGCCGCGGCAATTCGCGACCAGACGATGCGATTCAAGGACAGGCGCAGCCCCACGAAGATGCTGATCGTGCCGACCAACACGACCGTAAGGAGGAGCTTTCGTCGTCGTTTCATCGAAGGCTGTCCTGAGCCGAGCAACCATGCACGAGCGCGCAATCCCGAGCAATACCCAGAAACGCTCGCGGTCGGGGCAGTTAATGGCGCGGAACGAATCGACCTTTGCCGGTTCAGCCGAAAACTGAGCTCCAACGTCACGGCGCTGCAGTAGCTCGAACACCAGCAGCTGGTCGAGTGCCAACTAGTCTCCAACGCCGCTGCATGGGATCACGGGTCTCCAAAGCCCGGCGTTCCAGGCTTCTCGGTACTCGCATCGACTCGCGTCGCGGGTTAGCCAGCGGGATGACCACCTCATCCACGCTGGCGTCGATTCCCACCGCACCGCATGTCGAAAGCCAAACCAAACAGGCGCTCGGTTGGCTGACCACCAAGGATGGCACGCAGATCTACTACAAGGATTGGGGCGCCGGTCAACCGGTTGTGTTCTGTCACGGCTGGCCGTTGAATTCGGACAGCTGGGAATCGCAGATGATGCACTTGGCATCGGCGGGCCACCGCTGCATCGCCCACGATCGCCGGGGCCACGGTCGTTCGAGCCAGCCCTGGATCGGCAACGACATGGACACCTTCGCGGACGACTTGGCGGAGTTGCTCGAGAAGCTCGATCTAAAGCGTGTTGCCCTGATCGGTTTCTCGATGGGCGGCGGCGAGGTTGCGCGCTACGTCGGCCGCCACGGCACGAAGCGGCTGGCCAAGATCGCCTTGGTGTCCGCGGTGCCGCCGATGATGTTGAAAACAGACTCCAACCACGGCGGTTTGCCGCTCAGCGTCTTCGATGAGATCCGCTCCGGAACCAGCGCCGACCGTTCGCAGTTGTACAAGACCATCGCCGCCGGTCCGTTCTTCGGCGCAAATCGGCCGGGAGCCAAGGTCTCGCAGGGCATGATGGACTCGTTCTGGCTGCAGGGCATGCAGGCCGGACACAAGAACACCTTCGATTGCATCAAGGCTTTTTCCGAGACCGACTTCACCGAGGATCTGAAGAAGATCGACGTGCCGACGTTGATCATCCACGGCGACGACGACCAGGTCGTGCCGATCGGCGCGTCGGCGCGAGCCTCGGTGAAACTGATCAAGGACGCGAAGTTGCTGGTCTACGCGGGTGCGCCGCACGGCCTCACGGAAACGCACAAGCACAGGCTCAACTCGGACCTGTTGGCGTTCGTGAAGTCCTGAGAAAAAATCCCGATCAAGCTTTGGCGCGCCTTGCTGCCTGTCGCGCGGCTGCGGCCACGGAGTGAGAAATAATGTGCTGCCCTTCGTTCAAGCAACTACCGAGTTCTACAGACTTGTGGAGTCGTCGGTATGCAGCATTGCGCGCTGTGTGTTGCAACGACACCCGTGCATGAAGTCGTTTCTGTCTATGCACTTCGTACACTGAAGTGCGGCAGCTGCGATCCGTGAGGACGCACCACGTCCACAGCCGCAGGTTCTAGCCGCTCGCGGTCTGACCCGGCACGGAGCGCGAATGACAGAAGCACCTCGAACCAGTCGGCCAGTGGAATCCACGTCGGTGAGCGGCGAGGTTCAAGGCGTCGAGAGCCTCGAGGAGAACGCCAAGGCACGCGCGGCGATCTTCACGCTGGCGCGCACCTCCAAGTCGGTCAAACACGATGTGCTGGCGCAACTCGACTCGAATATGGCCAGCCTGCGGCGCGCTTCGCGCGTCCTGTCGCAGGACGTGCACAGCGGAATCGCGGTCGATCCCGCTGTGGATTGGCTGCTCGACAATTTTCACCTGATCGACTCGCAGTCGCGCGCGCTGCGGCGCGATCTGCCGCCGCGCTACTACCGCCGGCTTCCCAAGTTGGCGGCGCGCGAGTTCGCCGGCCGTGCGCGCGTGCATGCGATGGCCAACGAGCTCATCCGTCACGGCGACGGACGGATCGACGCGGAACGACTCGTGCGTTTCGTGCAGGCCTACCAATCCATAGCGCCGTTGACGCTGGGCGAGCTGTGGGCCTGGCCGATCATGCTGAAGCTCGGCCTGCTGGAGAACCTGACTGCCCTCACGGAGGGCATCCTGCGCGGGCGCGTCGCGCGGCGTGCGGCGAATGCAGCGTTGGATCTGCTAGAAGCGGGCGCAGCGCTGCCGGCGCTGCCGCTGCCTCTGCACTGCGCATTCGTCGCGCAGGTGCGTCGGCGCATGCTGGAGCACGATCCGTGCGTCGCTTACTTGCATTTGCAGGTCGAGGCGGCACTGGCGGCCAAGGGCACGACCACCGAGGACGTCGTTCGTGCCGAAAACCAGCGCCAGGCCAAGGATCAGGCCTCGATGGGCAACACCATTTCCAGCCTGCGACTTTGCGCGGAACTGGATTGGAGCAGTTTCATCGAGCGGGTCAGCCAAGTCGAACAGATCCTGAGGCGAGATCCGACCGGGGACTACACCCGCATGGATTTCGCCAGCCGTGACAGCTATCGGCATGCGGTCGAGGACCTGGCGGATGCCACGGGCGAGGCACAAGTTCGCGTCAGCCTGCGCGCGGTCGAGAGCGCGCGCGCTGCCGCCCTGCTCGATCCCAAGGATCCTGCGGCCCACGTCGGCTACCACTTGATTGGATCGGGCCGTGCGGGTCTGGAAATCGACGTCGCCTATAGCCCGAGCTTGCACACGAGCCTGCGCAGGTTCGTCCTGCGTCGCGCGACCCGTGTGTATCTGGCGAGCATCGGCCTGCCCACCTTGTTCATGGCCTGCGCAGCAGCTGCGTACGCGCGCGCGGCCGGCGCTCCAGCGCTCATGGTCAGCGCATTCTTGCTCGCGCTGATTCCAGCGAGTGCGTTAGCCATCGCGCTGGTCCAACGACTGGTCGCTGCGTGCGCGCCACCGCGCCGGCTGCCGCGTTTCGAACTCGCGGGCGGAGTTCCAGGCAACGCTCGAACGATGGTGATCGTGCCCACGCTCATCGCCAGCGTGGAGGGCGTCCTGCAGTTGCTCGAACACCTCGAGGTGCAGGCGCTGGGGAACCAGGATCCGCACATCCACTTCGCGATCCTGAGCGATTTCCTGGACGCTCCTGCGGCGGAGCTCGCAGGCGACGGGCAGGTCCTGGAGGCCGCGCGCTCGGGGATCGCAGCGCTCAATCTTCGCCACGGTGGCGAGCGCTTTTTCCTGTTCCATCGCGAACGCCGCTGGAACCCCAAGGAAGGCGTCTTCATGGGCTGGGAGCGCAAGCGCGGCAAGATCGAGGAGTTCAATCGCCTGCTGCGCGGTGCCAAGGACACCAGCTTCACGCTGCAGCTTGGAAACTGCTCGCTGTTGAGCTCGGTGCGCTACGTGCTCACGTTGGACACCGACACGCGGCTGCCGCGCGACGTCGCCCGGGCCTTGATCGGGATCATGATGCATCCGCTCAATCGGCCGAGTTTCGATCCGCAAGTCGGTCGTGTGACGAAGGGCTACGGCATCCTGCAACCGCGCATCAGCGTGACGCACTCCAGCGCCGCCGGTTCGCTTTTCGCGAGCGTCTACGCGGGACACACCGGCATCGATCCGTACACGACCGCGATTTCGGACACCTACCAGGACCTGTTCGAAGAAGGCGTCTTCACCGGCAAGGGGCTCTACGATGTCGATGCCTTCAGCGCTGCTGTCTTGGGCCGCGTGCCCGAGAACGCGCTGCTCTCGCACGATCTGTTCGAGGGCGTGCACGCGCGCACGGCGCTCGTGACCGACCTCGAGCTGGTCGACGACTATCCGCGCAGCCTGCTCGCGCATTCGCGGCGCCAACATCGCTGGGTGCGCGGCGACTGGCAGATCCTGGGCTGGCTGTTGCCGGTCGTGCGCACGCGGCAGGGTTTCGCCCGGAACCGGCTGCCGATGATCAGCCAGTGGAAGATTTTCGACAACCTGCGCCGCAGCCTCGTCGCGCCCGCGCTGGTGGCGTTGTTCGCCGCCGCGTGGACAGTACTGCCCGGCCGCCCACTCGTCTGGATGCTTGGCGGGTTGCTGGTGGTCGTGCTTCCGCTGATCACGTCGCTCTTCGAACTCGTCTTCAGCCCGCGCGTGCATCGGCCGGCGCGCGTCTACCTGCGCGGCGCGATCGAGGATCTGGGCGCCGCCGGTGCTCAAGCTTTCTTGATGCTGATGTTCCTGCCCTACCACGCCTGGGAAATGCTGGACGCGATCGCCCGGACGCTGGTGCGTCTGGTGATCACCGAACGGCGCTTGCTCGAATGGGAGACGGCCGCCGCCCACGTCGCGCGCACCGCGGGCCTTTTGGCGCCTGGACTGCGGTCATTCTACGGCGCGATGCTGGCAAGCCCGCTGTGTGCAGTGCTGCTTGGCGTGCTCAGCGCCGAACTTCGACCGAGCGCGTTGCCCCTGGCCTTGCCGTTCCTCGTGTTGTGGGCGGCGGCGCCCGCCTTCGCCTACGTGCTCAGCAAGCCCGTGCTCAAGCGCGGGCTCGAACTTGGCGCGAACGATCGGGCCTATTTGCTGCAAGTCGCGCGCAAGACCTGGGACTACTTCGAATCTCGGATGGGAGCGCAGGACAACTGGCTGCCGCCGGACAACATCCGTGAAGAGCCGTCGCTCGTCGCGCACCGGACTTCGCCGACCAACATCGGGATGGGATTGCTGTCCTGCCTGGCCGCACATGACCTTGGCTTCCTGACGACCGCGGAACTGCTCGAGAGGCTGGAGCGCACACTGACCTCCAGCGAGGGTTTGGAACGGCACGCGGGCCACCTCTTGAACTGGTACGACACGCAAAGCGTGACGGCGTTGAATCCTCGCTACATCTCGACCGTGGACAGCGGCAACCTGGCGTGTGCGCTGGTAGCGCTGGCGCAGGGCTGTCTTGGGCTCGCGGCAACGCAAACAAAGGAGACTACGCGACTGCTCGATATCGCACGCCGCGCGACAAACCTGGCCGAGGGCATGGACTTCCGCTTCCTGTTTGACAAACAGCGCCAGTTGTTCTCGATCGGATATCGGCTGGCCGACAGCGGCGGGCCGGGTCGACTCGACCGTTCGCACTACGACTTGCTCGCTTCTGAAGCGCGACTGGCGAGTTTCTTCGCGATTGCGAAAGGCGATGTGCCGCAGAGTCATTGGTTCCACCTCGGCCGGCATGTCGTGAGCGTGGACGGCGTGCCGACGCTGGTCTCGTGGAGCGCGACGATGTTCGAGTACCTGATGCCCAACCTCTTGATGAGGACGTACCCCGGCACGCTGCTCGACAAG
Source organism: Planctomycetota bacterium (assembly GCA_043754695.1). GTDB lineage: Bacteria > Planctomycetota > UBA1135 > UBA1135 > JADJQU01. Next base: position 50,837 of record JAYUUV010000219.1, on the reverse strand, counting down.
ACCTGCCGCATGGTGCTGCGCCGTCAGATGCAATATGCCAAGGATCGCGGCGTGCCCTGGGGTGTCTCGGAGTCGGCTTACAACTTCGTCGACCGGCTCGACAACTACCAGTACAAGGCGTTTGGCGTTCCAGGCCTCGGGCTCAAGCGCGGACTCGCCGACGAACTGGTGGTGGCGCCCTACGCCTGCATGCTCGGCGCGCTGATCGAGCCGGCGCACGCGCTGGCGAATTTGAAGCGGCTCGAGACACTCGGAGCGCTGGGTCGACTCGGATTTTACGAGGCCATCGACTACACGCTGCGGGAACCGAACGAGCAGGGAGTGCGCCCTGCGGCGGGAGTGGCGACCGATGTCGGCACGATCGTCAGGGCCTACTTCGCGCACCACCAGGGCATGAGTCTGGTCGCCATCGTCAACGTGCTGCTGGGGGATCGCATGGTCGAGCGCTTCCACGCGGACCGGCGCATCCAGGCCACCGAGCTGCTGCTCCAGGAACGGATTCCTCGCCAGGCGCCGGTCATCCAGCCCAACCCGGCGGAGGAAACGCGGGTGAGGCCGGCCGCGCAGGCACTGGCGCCGCGGCGCATTCGCTCACAGCACACACCCGACGTGCACGCGCAAATACTCTCGAACGGCTCGTACGTGGCGATCGTGACGAATGCGGGGGGCGGTGCGAGTCTGTGCCGCGAGCGCGCGGTCACGCGCTGGCGCGATGATCGCACACGCGATCCGGGCAGCCAGTTCATCTACCTGCGCGACGTCCACAGCGCCAACACCTGGTCAGCGACGCATCAACCGCTCGGCAAGACCGCGGATAGCTACCAGGTCGAGTTCGTCAGCGAGAAGGCGAGCTTCGAGCGGCGTGACCACGACATCGAGACACGCCTGGAAATCGCGGTTTCCCCGGAGGACGACGTGGAGGTGCGCAGGATTTCGCTGACCAACCGCAGCGACCATCCGCGCGAGATCGAACTCACCAGCTACGTCGAGATCGCGCTCGCTTCACTGGCTGAGGACGCCGCCAGTCCCACGTTCGGCAAGCTCTTCATCGAGACCGAATGGATGCCGGAGAGCACGGCGCTGATCGCCCGGCGCCGTCCGCGCTCCGCTGCAGAGCCGACGCAGATCGCCTTGCACGTACTTTCGATCGACGGGCCCGCGCAGGCACAAGTCGAGTACGAGACTGATCGCCTGCGCTTCCTCGGCCGGGGTCGTGGTCCCGACGACCCGCAGGCGCTCGACGGCCGGGCGCTCTCGGGCACGACCGGCGCCGTGCTCGACCCGATCCTCAGTCTGAGGACGCGACTGCGGCTTGCGCCCGGAGCATTCGCGCGACTCACCTTCAGCACCGGCGTGTCGCCCGATGAAAATGGCGCGCGCGCGCTGGCGCGCAAGTACAGCGAACCAGGCGTCGCCTCGCGCACCTTCGCGCTGGCCTACACGCATGCCTTGGTCTCGCTCAGTCACTTGGGGATTTCGCTCGAGGATTCCCAGCTCTTCGAGCGCCTGGGTTCGCGCATCTTCTTCTCCGACTTCTCGATGTGCGCTGCCGAGGCGACGATCGCCAAATGCACGCTGGGGCAAGCGGGCCTTTGGCGCCACGGCATTTCGGGCGATCTGCCGATCGTCCTGGTGCGCATCACGGAACCCGAGGGCGCGGCGCTGGTCCGCCAGGTGCTGATGGCCCAGGAGCATTGGCGGATGAAGGGCATGCGCTCCGACGTCGTGATTCTCAATGAGCATCCCGTCGACTACCGCGACGAGGTCGACGAACAGCTGCGTGGGGTTGTCGAAGGCGGTCCGTGGGCGAGCTGGAAGGCTCGCCCCGGCGGCGTCTTCATGCTGCGCGCGGACGGCATGCCAGAAGTCGAACGGACGCTGCTCAGTGCCGTGGCGCGCGCCGTGCTTTCGAGCGACGAAGGCGGCCTGGCCCAACAGCTCGAACGCGGACGGCCGTCGGCCCCACGCGGCCTCGAGTTGCCGCTCGCGGATGAATCAGAAGACGGCGGCAACGCGCTCGAGATACCCGCGCTCACGCTCGGCAACGGCTACGGCGGCTTCACGCGCGAAGGCCGCGAATACGTCGTCGTGCTGTCGGGCGATCGCGAGACACCGCTGCCGTGGAGCAACGTGCTCGCCAATCCGGGCTTCGGCACGATCGTCACCGAACGGGGCGCGGCCCACACCTGGTGCGTCAACAGCCGCGAGAATCGGCTGACCCCATTCGCGAACGATCCGATCAGCGATCCGACTTCGGAAGCCATCTTCCTGCGCGACGAGGACGGCGGGCGCGTCTGGTCGGCGACTCCGGGGCCCTTGCGACGGACGCCGCGATCGCCGCGCTGGTTGGTGCGCCACGCCGCCGGCGTGACGCGCTTCCAGCGTATCGCCGACGGCATCGAGCAGGAACTGGCCGTGCTGGTCGCGCGGGTCGAGCCCGTCAAGCTCTCGATCCTCACGCTGACCAACCGCTCGCCCAAGCCGCGGCGCATCAGCCTGTTCGCCTTCAACGAATGGTCGCTCCAAGCGCCCAAGCCCGGTGGTTCGCCGCTGGTCATCACCGAACAGGACGCGCAAAGTGGTGCCGTCTTCGCGCGCAATCTCTACAACGACCAGTTCAGGGAGCGAGTCGCCTTTGCCGCGACAAGCGAGCGCGTGCTTTCTGCGACCGGAGACCGCACGGAGTTCCTGGGCCGCAACGGTTCACTGCAGCGTGCCGCGGCGCTCGTGCTTGCGAGCCTGTCGAACCGCTTCGGCGCCGGCCGCGATGCCTGCGCCGCGCTGCACACCTATGTCGAGCTGGCTCCCGGCGAGACGCGTCGCATCGTGTTCCTGCTCGGCCAGGGTCGCGACGTCGCGCAAGTGCATGAACTCCTGGCGCGTTTCGGGACTGCTGATCAGGCCCAGGCGGAACTCGTCGCGGTGGAGAATTTCTGGGAGGAAACGCTGGGAGCCGTGCGCGTATCGACTCCGGACGACTCGTTCGACCTGTTGGTCAATCGCTGGCTCATCTACCAGGACCTCGCCTGCCGAGTGTGGGCGCGTTCGAGCTACTACCAGGCGGGCGGCGCCTTCGGATTCCGCGATCAGCTCCAGGATGTGCTGGCGCTGCTCCTGACGCGACCCGATCTGGCGCGCGAGCACATTTTGCGCTCAGCCGCGCGCCAATTCGTCGAAGGCGACGTGCAGCACTGGTGGGACGCGTCGACTGGCCGCGGCATACGCACGCGCTGCTCGGACGACCTCTTGTGGCTGCCGTACGCGCTGGCGCACTACGTCGACACGACAGGCGACCGCGCGCTGTTCGACGAACGAGCCCCGTTCCTCGAATCGCCGCCTGTGCCTCCGGGAGAAGCGGAGGCCTACACTCTGCCGACAATCTCCGGCGAATCCGCAACGCTCTTCGAGCACGCGCTGCGCGCCATCGACCGCGCCATGACCGTAGGGGCCCATGGCCTGCCGCTGATCGGCAGCTGCGACTGGAACGACGGCTTCAACCGGGTTGGTATCGAAGGTCGCGGCGAGAGCGTCTTCGTCGGCTGGTTCCTGCACGCGATCCTGGGCACGTTCGCGCCGCTGTGCGAAGAGCGCGGCGATACGTTGCGCGCCGAACGCTACAACGCCGAGCGCGCGCGCCTGGGAGCGTCTCTCGAACAGAGCTGGGACGGCGAGTGGTACCGTCGCGCCTACTTCGACGACGGCACGCCGCTGGGCTCCGCGGAAAACATCGAGGGACGCATCGACTCGATCGCCCAGACCTGGGCCGTGCTCTCGGGAGCCGCGTCGCCCAAGCGGGCCGAGCGCGCCATGGACGCCGTGCGTTCCCATCTCGTGCGGCGTTCGTCGCGCGTCGTCCTGCTGCTGTCGCCGCCCTTCGATCGCACGCCGCTCGACCCCGGTTACATCAAGGGCTACCTGCCCGGAGTGCGCGAGAACGGCGGACAATACACCCACGCGGCGCAGTGGGTGGTCCTGGCGCTGTGCAGACTCGGTTGCGGTGAGGAGGCCGTCGAGTTGTTCCACATGCTCAATCCGATCAACCACTCGCGCACGTCCGCGGACGCACGGCAGTACATGACTGAGCCCTATGCCGTCGCCGGCGACGTCTACGACCACCCTGCGCACCGTGGGCGCGGCGGCTGGACCTGGTACACCGGCTCAGCCGGCTGGATGCACCGGGTTGCACTCGAAGGAATCCTCGGGCTGCGCCGTCACGGTGAAACGTTCACGGTGCAGCCCTGCATCCCGTCGTCGTGGTCGACTTTCTCGGTCGAATGGCGCTGCGGCGCCAGCTTGTATTCGATCGTGGTCGAAAACCCAGGCGGCTGTTGCCGCGGCGTGCTGAGCGCCACGCTGGACGGTGCCGTGGTCGACTCCGACGCGATTCCCTGGGTGGACGATGGAGGCAAGCACCAGGTGAAGGTGCTGCTGCGGGCGTCTCGCGCTTTGCCGCGGATTGAATCCACGCACGCTCCCGTGATCTAGCGCGCGCTGCGCGGCGGCGCTCGCCAGGAGTCTCTGTGCGAACAGGTCTCCCACCTGATGGCGGAGACAGCGCGCCAGGCGCATGCAGCCGAACCGCCGGCCCGTGATCGCGCACTTCGGCGCAACCGCGCGAAAGTTCGGTATACGCGCGAAAGTTCGGTATAGAAGGGAAGCTCAGCGCCCGTCGGAACGATCACGGCGCGTGCGCGAGGAGATGTCGGCGTCGTCACCGGCCCACTCTGCGTCTCGTTCGACGTCTTCTGATTCGCGCAATCTGGCTCCTCGCGTCGAAAAGGCTGGTCGAGGTAAGTAGTTTTGAGTATTTCCGAAATCTAGAGCTGCCTAGGTGGATCTCGGTACTACTCCTCGAACTTCCTCGACTCTGTCTCTCGTTCGGCAAGGAGACCTGGCGATGACCGTGAATACTCACATGACCACCCTGATGAACTTTTTTTGCGGCACGCCGTCAAATCTCCAGAAGCACGGCCCCGCGGTAACGATCAGGGCATTGGGGAGGCGAGGACTCGGACTGTTCTCCGTCCTCAGCCTGGCCTGGGCGATCATGGCCTGCGCGCCCGCCGCCGGGATCTCGGGCGCCGCGGGCGACGCCAATGGCGGCGCGAACGCCGCGACCGCCCGACAGTGCACGGAAATCGTGCGCATCGGGCCGCAGAATGACTTCGAGCCTGCTTGCCTGCGGCGCAGCTTTTCGCTCACCAATACGACAGCGGCGCTATTGCCCTGGCAGGTCACGCTCTCGCGACGCTGGTTGTCGATGTCCGGTCCGGACCACGGAGTGCTCGCGCCTGGCGATTCGATCGCAGTGCCCGTGGAGATTGACGCCTACGCCGCGAGCAGGGACGAAATCGACCCTGCCGTGGCGCAGGTAGCCTTCCAGCACAGCGGCAGCGGAGCGCTGCTTGCCACGCACGAGGTGCGCGTCAAATCGAACTTCGAGGATTTCGAGAACGACGGCTGGACTCGTTTCACTCCGAGCCTCGACACGCGCACGGTGTACGTGAGCAGCAGCTCTGGCAACGACCAGTTCGACGGCCTGTCCGCTTCGACTCCCAAGCGCACGCTCGCCGCGGCGGTGTCGCTCCTGCGTCAGGGTTTCCCCGACTGGCTGCTGCTCGAACGCGCAGGCGTGTGGCACGAGAGCCTGGGCCATTGGATCAAGTCCGGTCGCTCCGCGAGCGAACCGATGTTGGTGTCGACCTACGGCGGCGCGAGCGCACGTCCGCTGCTGCTGACCGGAACGACGGCGGGCATCTGGACCAGCGGCGGCGGCGGTTCGCCCGCGACGATCGACAATCTCGCGCTGCTCGGCGTGCACTTCCAGGCCGACGGATACATCGGCGGCGGTGATTGCATCGGAGCGGAGTTGCTGCAGCCAGGCTCGCACGTCCTGATCGAGGACTGCATGTTCGAGGGTTACAGCAGCAACGTCGTTTTCCAGGGCTTCGGCGGTCGCCACACCGACTTTCGCCTGCGACGTTCGGTGATCGTCGATGCGTACACGGTCCACACCGTGGGCGGTCACTCTCAGGGCTTGTACGCCTACGGGCTGGACGGATTGCTGGTCGAAGAAAACGTGTTCGACCACAACGGCTGGAACGAGTCCGTCGTCGGCGCGGGCGCGGACGTCTTCAGCCACAACCTCTACATCGACAACGGCAGCACGGGCGTCGTCGTGCGCGGAAACATCATCGCCAACGGCTCCTCGCACGGAATGCAGCTGCGTTGCGGAGGTTCGGTCGTGGACAACCTCTTCGTGCGCAACAGCATTTCGTTGCTCGTCGGCGGCGGAACCGACCCGGAACCCGGCGGCGTGACGGCGGACGTGCGCGGGAACGTGATCCTCGATGGGAAGAACATCGACAACGCCAATCCGCGCGGCTGGGGTCTGGTGCTGGCCAACATCAAGTCAGGGAGAGTCGCCTCCAACGTCGTCGCCAACAATCAGCTCGGCACGCAGCCCACGATCATCACCCTGGATGGAGACGCCGTCGGCAACAACGGACCGACGTTCGGTGTCCACGGCCTGTCGATCGCCGACAACATCTTCTACAACTGGGGTGGCGGAGTCCTGGTGAAAGGCACTGCCACGAAGATCTCGAACCTGACCTTCGACGGAAACGACTTCCAGAACACGATCCTCCCGGAGCCGCTGATCGAGCATTCGGTCGCGAACACGCCCGCGGCCATCCACTCGGCGAACAATCGGTTCTTCAACCGGGTCATGCCCCTCGCGGCATGGACGAAGATCGGCAACAGCCCGCACAGCATCACGGACTGGCAGGCTCTGGTGGGCGACACGACATCTGACACGCTGAAGGTGAACTACGTCGAGCCCGATCGATCCCTGGCCGAATACAACGTGCTCGCCGGCGGCGCCTTCGGTATGAGCGCCTTCCTGGCCGAGTCCCGCCAACAATCCAGGACGTCATGGCGTCAGGCCTACACGGCGGCGCAAGTGAACCGCTACATCAGGGCCGGGTACTAAGTCGCCACGCGAGTCGCGCGGCGCGGCGCGGCGAGCGGAACTTCCGCTGCGCGCCGCGGCAAGCGCGCCGGATCGGAGCGCGGGATTGGGCGCTTACCTGAATTCACTCGGCCCACTCGGCGTTTGCATGGATAGGCCAACGACGCCGATCCGACTACCGTCGGTCCTGCTGCCGCGAGTTCGTCGCGCGGGAGCAGCACCCGATGCCGATCCTCGAAAGTGTTCCTGCCCGCAGCGCAGCGCTGTCGGCGACGTCCGCGAACCGTCTGCCGCAATCTCGACTGCGTGTGCTGATCCTGGCCGATTCGTGCAACCCCGACTGGGTTTCCTTGCCCGCAGTCGCCTTCAAGGCCTGCCGCGCGATCGCTGAATTGGCGGACGTGGTGCTGGTGACCAATGCGCGCAACAAGTCGGCGATCTCGCGCGAGGGTTGCGGCCTCGCGTCGGTGACTTACATCGACAACGAGCTCATCGCTTCGCCCCTGTATCGCCTGGCCAAGATCTTGCGCGGCGGCGACTCGGTCGCCTGGACCACGAACGTGGCCATGCAGTACCCGTCCTACCTGGCCTTCGAATGGTTGGCGTGGAGGCGCTTCCGATCCGAACTGCGTGCCGGCGCCTTCGACATCGTGCATCGCTTGACGCCGATGTCGCCGACGACCCCAAGCCCGATGGCGAGTTGGAGTCCTGTGCCGTTCGTGCTCGGCCCGCTGAATGGCGGACTGCGCTGGCCGGACGGGTACCGCGGTGAGCTGAAGCGCGAGCGCGAGTACCTCTCTTTTCTGCGCGCGGCCTTCCGTTGGCTGCCCTACCATCGCTCGACCTTTGCCAAGGCGCGCGTCGTGCTGGCGGCATTCCGGCACACGATCGAGGATCTGCACACTGGCGCAGGAAGCGCGGTCTTCGATTTTCCGGAGGTGGGAATCGACACGGAACTGTTCCATCCTGCGCAGCGCGATCGGCCCCTGGGCAGGCTGACGTTCCTGTTCGCTGGACGGCTGGTTCCCTACAAGTGCGCCGACGTGCTGATCGCCGCCTTCGCCTGCAGCCCGGCACTGCGCCGGCACCGACTCGTGATCGTCGGCGATGGCCCGGAACGAGCCATGCTGCTCGACATGGTCGCGGCCCACGAGCTCGAGGAGTGCGTGGAATTCGCCGGCTGGAAAAACCAGGCGCAGGTCGCCGAGCTGATGCGCTCCGCCGACGTCTTCGCCTTCCCTTCGATTCGCGAACTCGGGGCCGGTGTGGTGATCGAAGCGATGGCTTGCGGCGCTGTGCCGGTGGTCGTCAACTATGGCGGCCCCGGCGCACTCGTCGATGACACTTGCGGAGTCCGGGTTGCGCTCGGTCCCAAGGGCCACCTCGTCAGCGGATTCACTCGCGCGCTGGAAGCGCTGGCGACGGATCGGCTGCGGCTACAGGTGCTGCGCGAGGCATGCGTCGAGCGCGCGCTGTGCTCGTTCTCGTGGGAAGCCAAGGCGCGCAAGATGATCGAGGTCTACGAATGGGCGCTGGGGAAACGAGGCGCACCGTCTGACTTTGCCGAAGCGCCCGAGCCTGCCCCGCGCGAGCCGACACGTGTCGCAGCGCGGCGCGCCGGGAGCATCAACGTCGCGAGTTCACAGCTTCGCCGCCTCGATCCAGGGACGTAACTCACGCTCGAGGTCCTTGGCGAGCAGGCGGTTTCCTTCCGGCGAGAGGTGGCCCTGCGCGGTGAACAGCGTATCGGCACCGTGGGCGAGAGCCTCGCGTCCCACGGCAGCGCCGAGATCGAGCACGTCGATGCCTTGCTCGCGCAGCGCCGCGACCAAGGGCAAGGGCGTAGTTCCCGACTGCTCCGCAAGCAGTTCGCGCATCGGGATCATCAGCACCAGCGGTGTCGCTCCGGCGGCGCGCACCTCGCGCGAGAATTGATCCGCGATCGCGACAGTGATCGCGATTCCCGCAGGTTCGACGCCCGAATAGATCCGCGCGCGTGTGCGCTTGCGCTCGAGCTGCGAGTAGAAGCTGCCCACGACTCGACAGGCCATCGAATTCTGGTAGAGCTTGGGCTGCATCTCGCTCTCGCTGTACCAGAAGTCGCGTGCGACGAGTTGATGCGCCTCCGGCTGCGTCAACGCCGCAAGCAGTTCATCGCTCTGCATCGTCGGACTATTGAGCACCCTGAGCGCGCGCAGACCGGGCACCATCATCGGCTTGCTCACAAAGCTTTCGCTGAGCACCAGGTAGTAGCGGATCAGGCCCAGATTTCGGCACATGTTCTCGGGCCAGATGCCGAGCACGACGAGCTGGGAGCGAAAACGACGGCCGTCGCGGCGCCAGCGCATCAGGGCCTGGTCGGTGCCGAAGGCGGGCACACCGAGATTGAGCACCTCGAGGTCCTCGCGCCGCGATTCGAGTTCGTGCTGCCAGGTCTGTGAATCGTGGACTTCGTCGCAATGCGTGAACGAGTCCCCCACCGTGACAATGCGCACCTTGCCGGGCGGCGGCTCGAGGCTGTACTCGCGCTCGGACGGCGCGCGAAATCCCTGATGATTGGAGTGGTACAGCGGTTGGCCGTCTTCACCGTCGCTCTCGCCATCCGGACGGACCGTCCAACCCAGCTCGTTGTCACGCACGATGTAGGTCGATTCGGAATTGCGCGCCAGCGAGGCTTCGATCACGGCAGCCGAGGGCCGGTAAGGCAGGAGCGGGATGCTCCCAAAGTGCGGCATTCCGTCGCTGCCGTTGCGCGTGAAGATGCGCGCACCCGCCTCCAGCAGCGAGAAGCTGAGCACGAGCGCCAGCAGCGCGAGTCCAAGTTTGCCGGCCAAGCCGCGTTTGCGGCCGAGCGCACGCTCCTGCTTGCGCGGGAAGAAACGGTAGCGCAGGAAGTCCCAGAGCATGTGCGGCGGATCCGTGTCGGGCTTGCGCTGCACGATGCGCCGCATTCGCCACAGCGCGAAGCCCATGACCCAAGCCGCGTCGGCGCACAGGGCATAGAGCTGCCCGTGGTTCTTCACGAAGTAGCGTTGGCGCGACTCGAACCAGTAGCGCGGCCTGCGGATGGGCGCCTCCTGCGTGTCCGTGATTCCCGAGCTTTGGCCCACCAGGTGCACGATGCAACTCGTCGGCACGTACCAGCACGACCAGCCCGCGCGCCGCGCAGTGAGGCAGAAGTCCGCCTCTTCGAAGTACAAGAAATAGTCGGGGTCGAGCAGTCCGATGTCCTCGAAGACCTTGCGGCGCACGATCATGCAAGCGCCGACCACCCAGTCGGTGACATGCGCGGTGCGGACCAGTGGCGAGGCGACCGTGCGCTTCTTGAGCAAGCGCGTGACCAGCCCCAGTCGCAGGCCGGAGTCGAGTTCGGTCCAGATGGAATGGAAGCGGTAGCGCGAGTGCTGCGGCGTGCCGTCGGGTTCTTCGACGCGGCTGCCGGCGATGCCGACGTCGGGCCGCGACTCCATGAAGTCGAGCAACGCGCCCAGCGCACCGGGACGAACCACGGTGTCCGAATTCAACAACAGCACGAACTCCGGCGGCGCCCGGTCCGTGGCTTCGAGGGCCCTGCTGATGGCCGCATTGTTGCCGAAGGAAAATCCGCCGTTGCGCTCCAACGGGAGGAGCGAAGCCCAGCGCGACCAGCCGTGTCCCTCGATGGCATCGTGAATGGCCTGTGTGGAGCCGTCGCCGGATGCATTGTCCGAGACCACGACCTGCGTATTGCCGAGCGCGCGGACTTCGTGCTCCAGCGAGTGCAGGCAATCGATCGTCAACTCCGGCGTGCGGTAGTTGACGATCACGACGAGCAGGCGGCTTTGTTGCGGCAGAGTGAGGCTCATGCCACACCTGCCATGCTTGCCGCGCGCGGCCGTGCCCGCGCGGCGCGCGTGGGAACGACAGGCTCAGCCTGAGCCGGCACGGGCACGAGCCCGCACAGTCCGCCGGCAATCAGGAGGTAGACCGGGTTCTCCATCGCGTTCACCAGGTTGTCGAGCGCGTACATGCTGAGCACCAAGGCCAGAGCCCAGGGCAGCGCGGCAGCGGGGCTGGACCAGAGTCTTGGCGGCACGCAGCGCCACAGCGCCAACACGGGCACAAGAAAGCAGAGCAGGATGCTGGCGAGGCCCAGCACTCCATTCTTTCCAAAGACGATGATCCAAAGGCTGTCCGTGATGACCGTGTCGGTGCGCGTCGGATCGTCGAATTGGCGCACAAAGCTGCGGCCAAAACCGCCCCAACCGAAGACCGGACGTTCCTCCGCTTTCGAGAGCAGCTGCTCCTCGGCCGTCAATCTGTAGGCCAGCGATTTCGCCCGCTCGCCGTCGATCTCGCGGACCAGACTGGTCAGCTCGGCTCCGGACCATGCGCCCGCCGTGCGCAGCAGTACGTAGGTCGACGGAATGCAGACGAGCAGAGCCATCGGCAGCGACGTGCGCAAGCTGCGCATGCTGAGCAATGCCGCCGCGGCCACGCACAGCAACGCGATCGCACCGAACGACTTGCACATCACGGTCGTGATCAAGGGAATCGGCACGAGCATCCACAGCGGAATCCCCCACAGCCTGCGAACGCTCGCGCCCGTCCACAGCGCGAGCCCGATGAGCGAAGCCGCCGCCATCCACAGCCCGAGCATCAGCCCGTGTTGCATGAACACCATCGGCCGATAGCCGCCGGAGCGCAGGGTCTGCATCCAGTCGTGTTGATGGAATCCGTACAGCGTCGCGTGCAGCTGCGGGCTCATGCGAATCTCCCACAGGGCCAGCGGGGCATAGATCAGTCCGCCGGCAAAGAGCCCGATGCCCAGCTGACGCAACCCCGCCGGTGAGGAGAAGTAGAGCCGCCCGGTCAAATAGGGCAATCCCCAGCTGATGGTCTGGTACGTGGGCGCCGACAGCGCGTCGTGCAATCCAAGGTCGTTGGCAAACGAGGAGAACAGCGGCGCCACGCAGAAGACCGCCACCGGCAGATCGAGCGCCGTGAAACGCAGGCGTCGCAGGCTCTGCATGTCGAAGGCGAGCACCGCCAGGAAGACGACCAGCGGAACCGCGATGACCTTCGTGAAGTCGAAGAACCCGAACAACTCGAACTCCGCGACGGGCAGGAACATCCAACCCGCCAGGTAGGAGACGATCACCGCCCGTGCAGGACTCAGCGTCGCGAACAGGATCGCGACGAAGGGCATCCAACCGTACAGTGCCGCGGGAACGAGCCAGTTCACGGGCGCATGCCTCCACGCGCCGGCGCTTGGCGTGTTCGCCTGCCCGCGCTGCAGCAGGCTGGAAGCAGCGGCCCGCGCGTCAAGCTTTCATGTGCTCGAGACATGCTGCACTCCTCGTGGAGACTGTGGGCGCAGGCCGGGGTCCACGGCCCGAATGCACTTCTGCAGTCGGGTCGCCAGTACTCGAACGTTGGGTTCCAGCACCATGCTGTCGTGGTCGCCCGGGACCTGGTGCACGTCGAGGTGAGCCACGTGCGCACCCCAACCGTTGTCGAAGGAAACGAATTCGCGCCGCGCATTCGTCATGCGCCCGGCGCCGAGCACGTGTTCGATTTGCAGCTTGGGCCGGAACAGGGTCAAGACGCCGGAGTAGGGCCGCAGCGTGTAGCGCTCCAACGCTCGCCGGAACGCCGCTCCGATTTCCTCGGAGCGAAATTCGGTCGGCTGCGCGTGCAGGGCGCTCGTGCGCCTCGCCCGTTCGGCGCGCGCAAGTTCCCAGCGCAGTTTGTCGCGAGCCCACTCGATCAGTGCCGTCAATCCGCGCCGGCGCACGCGCTGCGCGAGGATTTGCGCGCGATCGACCAGAGTGAGTTTCGGCGAACGCGGCAGGCCGGTGTCCAGCATGGCCAGCAGCGCAACTTCTTCGCCCGCCGCTTGGAGCTGCAGCGCCATCTCGTAGGCGGTGATCCCTCCGCCCGAAAATCCGCCGAGCAGATATGGCCCCGTCGGCTGGACGCGGCGCAGTTCCACCAAGTAGTCGCGGGCCATCTCCTCGAAGCTCTCGTGGGGCCGCTCCGCGCCGTAGAGCCCCAGGGCCTGGAGACCGAAAAAACGCCGCTCATTGCCCAGCAGATGCGCGAGGTGTCTCAGGTTGAGCACGTTTCCGAACATGCCGGCGACGAGGAAAAACGGCGTCCGGTCGCCACCCTGGCCCGGATGCAAAGGAACAAGGTGCGTCGGACGCGAGTCGCTCGATTTGGCGGAAAGAGGCTGTGCGCGTGCCTGAGACTTCGTCGCGTTGCGAATCGCCTCGGCGCAGCGCTCGATCGTCGGCGCCTCGAACAAGAGCGAGATCGGAAACTCGACCTGGTAGGCGCGCTTGATCCTGGCGAACAGACGCACCGCGATCAGCGAGTGTCCACCCAGATCGAAGAAGCTCTCGCGCAGACCGACGCGCTGCACGCCGAGCAGTTCCTGCCAGAATCCGGCCAGCGTGCGCTCGATTCCATCCGGCGATGCGTCGAATTCGCGGGCCAATTCGAGCGGCGCGAGCGCGGGCCCGCGAGCCAGCGCGAGTGCGCCAAGCGCATCGGACTGACGCAGCAGAGCGGCCAGGTCGATGGATGTCGCCGCCACCTGCACGAGGGCGGGAGCACCCAGGATGCGCAGCAGCGCCTCCATCCCCTGCGCGGGCCGGATGCCCTTGTCGAAATTGCGCTGCAACGCGGCCAGACCTGGCGATAGTTCCCGGCGGGCGGGCGAGTCCGCCTCGCGCGCGTGTCCGTTCCTCGACACGACGTCTTCGGCGAGCTGCTTGGCCGGCGTCAGGTCGGACTCGCGCGCAACGCTGCGCATCGCAAACTCCTCGATCTCCAGGCAAACCCGTCCGTCGGCGCCCAGCACGACGACATCGAACAGCAGCACCTCGCCCTCGGCACGATTCGTCGCGCGGCCCGTGACCCAGGCCGTCAGCCGCGAAGTCAGCGGCGCATACACGCGCACGCTCTTGTAGGAGAGCGGCACCCAAAGCCGAGCGCCCGCCCGAGGGCCGGCGTTCACGGCCTGCACTTTGCGCAGACGATGGGATCCACCTGTCCCATGCAGCACGGCCGATCCATTGGAGTCAGCCGAGTCCAAGAGCTCGAGTCCGCAACTCGTGGCGATGTCGAGCAGGGCCGGATGCAATCCGTAGTGCTGCAGGTCGCCCGCGAAGCCGGGATCGAGTTCGAGCGTCGCCAGCACTTCGCCGGCTCCGACCCGCACCTCCCTCAACGTCCGCCATCGAGCGCCGAAGCGCATGCGCTGGTCCTGCATACAGGGCAATGCGCCTGTCCCGTCCGCCAGTCGCCGCAGGTCGCAGCGCGCTTCGATTTCCGCGAGCGGAACGGCACGCGGTTCCGCCGTCGTGCGCAGCAACAGCCGCGCCTCGGCGTGCGTCTCGACATTCGCGCTCGCAGCCGACGAGGCGGAGCGGCTGCGCACGCTGAATCCGAGACCCTGTTCGTCGGGACGCAACTCCACTTGCACGATGCGCGACTCGCCGTCGGAAACGTGCATCGGACGCAGGAAGTGCAGGTCGTGGATCTCGAACAGCGGACTCTCGCCCGCTTCGACCAGCGCAGCGCGCGCCAGCTCCAAGTACGCCGACCCGGGCAGCACGGCCTTGCCCTCGCGTGTGCGGTGCTCGTCGAGCAGCCAATGGGTCGCGGGCCCGTAGCGCGCCTCGAGCAGGAGCGGCGGCGCGCCGTCACGGTCGGGGGAATCGGACGGATCGTGCTGCCCAAGCGCCCGTTTCGAGCCGCCGGCATGCGTAGTCGTGGCGGCGCCGAGCGCATGGGCTGTCATGCCGACCTCGCCCCATGTACCCCAGTTCACCGAGACGGTGCGCCGTTTCAGCGAACTGTCCTGGCTGTGCGCGTAGGCGTCGAGGAAGGCGCTGGCGCCGACGTAGTCGACCTGACCGGCCGGCGCGACGATCGCGCTGAGCGATGAAAACAGGACCAGGAAGTCCAGGTCGATATCCGCGAGCAACGCGTCGAGGGCCAGAGTCCCGTGCACCTTCGCCGCGAAGACTTCTTCCACGTCGCTCTGGGTCTTGGCGAGGATCGGTGCGTCGCGCAGGCTGCCGGCTGCGTGAAACACGCCGTGCAATGCGCCGAAGCGCCGTTGCGTCTCCTCCAACACGACGCGCATCGCCTCCACATCCGTCACGTCCGCGCGCGCGACCAGCACCTGTGCCCCCGCGGCTTCGAGCTCGCGCACGGCGCGGATCCGTATGCTGGTCGCGTCGTCGTGGCCGTGACGGGCGAGCCATTCACTCCATTCCACGCGCTCGGGCAATGGAGAGCGATTGACGAGCACGAGGCGCGCGCGCGAGTGCCGGGCCAGATGCGCGGCAACGACGAGGCCAAGCCCGCCGAGTCCTCCGGTGATCATGTAGACGCCTCGCTCGCGCAGCGGAGCGTGACCGTTCGTGTCGGCGGGAGCGAGCGTGACGCGCTCGAATTCCAGTTCATAGCGTTGCTCCGCGCGGAAGGCGACGATCGCATTGCGCGTGGCGCAGAGCAGCTCGCCCAGGGTGAGATCGAGCAGAGTCTTCAGCAGCGTGGCGCGCACCGGCCGCCGGGTGGCTCGGGCGCCGCAGACGCCCAGTGGCAGGTCCACGCTCGAGCAAGTGAACCCAGGAAACTCGCGCGGAATCACCTTGCAGGGTCCGAGCACCGTGGCCTTTTCAGGATGCAGCAAGCGCTCGCCGTCGAGAGCCTGCATGCCGTTCCCGATCACGCTGATGTGCAGCGGGCCCTTGACACCTTCCTCGCCCAGGGCCTGGGCCAGGAAGAACAGGCTGTAGAAACCGCGCTCCTGATTGCGGTGAAAAAAATTGGAGCCCGGTCGGAAACTCTCGTCGGGTGTCAGCGTCCACAGGTGCACGACGCGCTGGGGCAAGTCTCCGCCGGCCGCGAGGTCGCGCACGAGTTCGACGTAGCCTTCGCGTCCGCGCTCGGGCGCCAGCGCATATTCGTCCGCGGAAAGCCTGCAGTTGTCGTCGCTCTCGCGCACGACAACGACTCGATCGCCGCGCGCGCGCAGGCGTTGTGCCAAGAGTTCTCCCAGGCCGGCGGCATCGAGGAAGACGAGCCAAGTGAGCGGCGCAGCGCCGGCCGCTTCGGGCTCGCGCGGACGCTGCTTCCAGACCGGCCGGAAGAAACCTTCTGACAACAGGTCGATGCGCTGGGGTTCAGCCGAAATGGGCGCGCTGGGCAGCGGCGCCTGTCCGGGATCGATCCAGTAGCGCTGATGCTGGAAGGGGTAGGTGGGCAGCGAAACTCGATTGCGTCGTTCTCCGCGCCATAGAAAGCTCGTGTCCACGGGCACGCCGCAAGCCCACAGCCGACCGAAGGCCGTCAGGAAGTGCGCGCTGTCGGAGATCTTTTCCTCCGAATGCCGCAGGCTGGCGATCACACCACGCAGTCCGGCCGCGTCGGGCTGTTGGCGCACCAGCGAACTGAGCGCCTTGCCGGGGCCGACCTCGAGGAAGACACGCGCCGGGTCGGCCATCAATGTGCGCACGCCGTCGGCGAAGCGCACGGTGCTGCGCAATTGCAGAGCCCAATACTCGGGCCGCACGGCCTGCTCCGAAGTGATCCACGTCCCGCTGCAGTTCGAGATGAACGGGATGCGCGGCGGGTGCAGCCGGAGTGTGCGCAGGAATTCCAGGAAGCGCGGCAGAATCGGCTCCACCATGCGCGAGTGCGCGGCGGTCGAAATCGGCAGACGCCGCGTCTCGATGCTGCTTGCCGACAGTCGCTGCGCGAGTTCCTCCAGTGCCACATCCGGCCCTGACACCACCGAGACGCGCGGCGCATTCAGGGCTGCAAGATCGAGGTCGCGGCCGAGCCACGGCGCGATGTCGTCGGCCGAAAGCAGCACACTGAGCATGCCGCTTTGCGGCAGGCACTCGAGCAGCTCTCCCCGCAGACTGATCAGCGCGAGCGCGTCCTCGAACGAGAAGACGCCGGCGAGGCAGGCCGCGGTGTTCTCTCCGACGCTGTGCCCGATCAGGGCGCTCGGGCGCACGCCCAGCGAGATCCAGAACTGCGCCAGCGCGTACTCCAAGATGAAAATGGCCGGCAACTGCAAGGACGGGCGTTGCAGTTCGAGGGCGGCCGCCTGCGAGCCGGCCTGCGAGATCAAGAGTGTTCGCAAGTCACGGCCGGTGCGGCGGCGGAACTCGTCGAGGCCGCGCTCGACTTGCTCGCGGAAGGCCGGCTCCGACTCGTACAGCTCGGCGCCCATGCGCGAGTACTGCGCGCCTCCGCCGGGGAGCAGGAAGGCGACTGAAGCGGGCGCGGAAGGAGCCGTGTGCGAGAAAACGCGCTGCGGTTCCAGCGACTCGAGCAGCACTGCGGCCTCCTGAAGATCGCGGCAGCACAAGACGCGCCGGTGCTCGAAGCCGTGGCGGCCGGCAAGCAGCGTGAACCCAATGTCGGCCAGCGGCTGCTCCGGGTTTTCGCGCAGATGGGTCGCGAGCCGGCGCGAGGCCGCGTCGAGCGCGCGCTTGCTGCGAGCGGAGACGCCAACAAGCTGCCATTCGCGTCGCGCAACGGAACCCACAGCCGCAAGCGGCGCTTCCTCCAGCACAACGTGCGCGTTGGTGCCGCCGACGCCCAGCGCCGTCACGCCTGCACGCCGCGGTCGCGCTCCTCGCGGCCACGGCCGCAGCCGATCGACCACGTAGAACGGCGTGTCCGCGAACGGGATCGCCGGATTGGGGGCTTCGAAGTTCGGCGTGGCCGGAATCTCACCGTGCGCAAGCGCGAGCGCCGTCTTGATCAGACCCGCGACGCCGGCCGCCGTGTCCAGGTGACCGATATTCGCCTTGACCGAACCAAGTCCGCAGGCGGACTTGCGCAATGCGCTGTGACGACCGAAGGCCTGCATCAGCGCCGCAACTTCGATGGGTTCCCCCAGCGCTGTCCCGCTGCCGTGGGTCTCGACGTACTCGAGCGTGTCCGCCTCGATGCCCGCGGCCGCGAGCGCCTCGGCGACTACGGCGGCTTGCCCGTCGACGCTGGGCGCGAGATAGCTGACTTTGCCCGCACCGTCGTTGTTCACGGCCGAACCCTTGATCAGCGCGTAGATCCGGTCGCCATCGCGCAACGCATCTTCCAGCGGGCGCAGGGCGACGATGCCTACGCCGCTGCCGAACAGTGTTCCGCTCGCGCGATGATCGAAGGGCCGGCAATGCCCGTCCGCAGCCAAGATCTCGCCGGGCCTGTGCAGGTAGCCGACAGCGTGAGGAAGCTCGATCGTGACACCGCCGGCCAAGGCAAGATCGCACTCGCCCGCGTGCAAGCTCTGGCAGGCGGCGTGAACGGCGACGAGCGAAGTCGAACACGCGGTCTGGATATTGATGCTCGGTCCCTTCAGGTCGAGGCAGTAAGAAACACGCGTGGTCAGGAAGTCCTTGTCGTTCCCGGTGTGCCTGAGCAAGAACAGTCCGGTGGATTCGACCAGCGCGGGATTGCTGAGCAGGTTGAGCGAAAAATAGTTGCCCATCCCGCAACCTCCAAAGACTCCGATCGGCCCGCGGAAAGTGGACGGCGGATGTCCGGCGTCCTCGAGCGCCTCCCACGCGCACTCGAGGAACTGGCGATGTTGCGGATCCAAGATCGCGGCGTCCTTGGGGCTGAAGCCGAAGAACTCCGCATCGAACTGGTCCATGCCCGCCAGCACGAGGCCGGCCTTCACGTAGGCCGGATCCGCGAGCGCTGAGCGCGACACGCCCCGCGCCGCCAGCTCGTCGTCGCTGAAGGTCTGCACGGATTCGAGCCCCGCGCGCAGGTTCGACCAGAATTGTTTTGCGCCGTGAGCTCCGGGGAAGCGCAGCGCGATGCCGACGATGGCGATGTCGCAGGGTTCGCCGCGAGAAGAATTTCCAGGTGCCATGGTCGTCTTGGCGCTCAACCTTCGACCAGGCGCTGCCGACGCATCGGCTGCGAATTTCGGCGTCGCTCCCCGCGCAAGGCCGCGGCCGCCAACGTGGCGGGCGCGCCGTCGCCGGCGATGTGTCGCGCCAGCGAGCGGATCGTCGGAAAGCGGAAAAGGTCAGTCATCGCCACGGGCTTGTCGGTCAACTCGTGCATGCGACGATGAAGCCGCACGACGAGCAGCGAATGACCGCCGAGATCGAAGAAGTTCTGCTCCACGCCGACTCGATCGAGGGCCAGGGTTTCGCGCCACAACTCGCACAGGCGCGACTCGAGCAGGCCCTGCGGCTGCAGCTCTATTTCGCCGGAACGCGACGCGGGTAGAGGCAATGCGCGGCGATCGATCTTCCCGTTGGAATTGCGCGGCAGTGCTTCCAGAGCGACGAACTGCGTCGGCAGCATGTACTCCGGCAGTCGCGCCGCCAAGCGCGCGCGCAGCAGCACTGTATCCACGGCAGCGGCGCGCGGCACGAGGTAGCAAACCAGGCGCTGATCCCCGGGCACGTCCTCGCGCACTACGACCACAGTTTCGGCGATGGCGCGGCCGAAGCCGGATTCGCAAAGCAGCACGGCCTCGATCTCGCCGGGCTCGACGCGATGTCCGCGGACCTTCAACTGGTGATCGATGCGCCCGAGGAATTCGAGCACGCCATCGGCGCGATAGCGCACGAGATCGCCGCTGCGGTACATGCGCGCGTTCGCGTCGGCGCACAACGGCTCCGGCAAAAAACGTTCGGCCTCGAGTTCGGGGCGCCGCAGGTAGCCGCGCGCCACACCGGCTCCGGCGATGAAGAGTTCAGCGGCAACTCCGCTCGGAACCTGCTGGAGGCACTCGTCGAGCACATGGAAACGCGTGTTCGCGATCGGGCGGCCGATCGGAACACTGCTCGACGCATTGGCGCGCGCCAGGCCTGGCGCGGAGTCGGCTTCCAGTTTGAACGTCGCCGACCAGACCGTGCTCTCGGTCGGGCCGTACATGTTCGTCAGCGCGCCGCCGAGCGCGTCCTCGAGTTCGCGGGCAAGCTCGCAGGGCAGCGCTTCGCCGCCGACGAACATCTGCTGCACTTTGCCGAGCGCACGGCGAGATTCTGGATCCGCGCACAGGATGCGCGCCTGCGACGGCGTGCATTGCAAATGCGTCACGCCCTGACTCGAGATCAGTTCGGCGATCGAGTCCGCGACCGGAGCAGGCTCCGCTCGCGCGAAGGCCTGCGCCCGCGCGCGGACACGCTCGAGCAACGGCAGCGAGCGCAACACCTCGTCCGCGGCAATGCCGAAGTCGATCAGGCAGGCGATCTCGTCGACTTCGATCGCGCGTATGCGCTCGACCTGCTCGAGACAACGCTCGGGCGTGCCGAAGAGTCCGCTGTCCTCGTAGTAGCGCTCGCAGGCCTGTGCGAGCAACGCCGCTCGATCCGCCGGTTCGAGTTCTGCGATCCCGTTCTGCGCGTCTTCGGCCACGCCGACCGGACGGCGGAACGTCGGAAAGGCCCAGCCGCTGCCGGCTGCGAGCGAGAGCGAGTCGTCCAGGTAGCGTTCGAGCGGCCCACGCACCACTTCGCGCGTGCGCGCCTCGTCCGCGCCGACGAAAGTGTGCAGCATCAGCGTGACGACGCCGCTGGCCGGATCGAAGCCGGCGTCGGCGCGGGCCTGGCGATAGGCCTTGATCTTCGGTGCAAGCTGCTCGACCCTCTGGCCGAGCAGGTGAGTCAACAGGTTGGCGCCGATCTTGCCCGCCTCGACGAAGGTCGCGAGGTTGCCCGCGGCGGTGATCCAGACCGGGAGTTCGGGCTGCACGGGCCGCGGAAGTGTGCGCACGGCAACCGGCGCGCCGTCGGGACCGGGAAACTCCAGCGTCTCTCCGCGCCACAGTCGCCGCACGACTTCGATGTCGCGGAACATCACGGCCTTCGCCTGCGCCAGATTTTCGGGCGCGAGCACGAAGTCCTCTGGATTCCAACCCGAGGCGAAGGAAACGCCGACGCGGCCGGCTGAGAGGTTGTCGACCAGCGACCAGTCCTCGGCCACGCGAATCGGATGGTGCAGCGGAAGCACGACGCTGCCGGCGCGGATCTGGATGCGCTGCGTGATCGCCGCGATGGCCGCACCCGTCAATGCCGGATTGGGATACAGACCTCCGAAGGCGTGGAAGTGGCGTTCGGGAGTCCAGACCGCGCAAAAGCCGTGGCTGTCCGCGAAGCGCGCGCCTTCGAGCAAAAGGCGATAGCCTTCGCTCTGCCCGCCGGCCTCGCTCGCGAAGTAGAACAGGCTGAAGTCCATGGCGCGCAGGGGAAGCGCTGTGGCCCGGCCGCCGCGAGCGTCGCCGACGTGAACGACCACTTTGAAACCTCGGCACAATGGCCAGAGCAGTTCGAGCACCGAAATGTCGAACGACAAACCGGTCAGCGCCAGCCAGACGCCCGGCGGGTCGTGAGGAATGCGCTGATCCATGCCCAAGAAAAAACTGGTCACGTTGCGATGCTCGACCAGCACACCCTTGGGACGCCCGGTCGAGCCCGAGGTGTAGATCGCGTAGGCGAGATCGTCAGGCCGAGTCGGACGGGCCGGCACCTTGCGCGGGCCCATGCTTTGTGCAGGAACGTCGACGTCGAGCAGGATCAGCTGCGCCGGACTCTCGGGCAGCAGCTGGACGAGTCGCGTTGCGCTGAGGATCACGCGGACGGCGGCGTCCTCGAGCAACAGCGCGGTCCGCTCGGGCGGATGCGCCGGATCCAGCGGCACCCAGGCGCCGCCCGCCTTGAGCGTGCCGAGCACAGCGACGAGCATGTCGAAGGATCGATCGAGAAAGACCCCGACCAGCACACCCGCCCCCACTCCCTGTTGGACGAGCACACCGGCGAGCCGCTGTGCGCGGGCATCGAGCTCTGCGTAGGAAAGCGAGTCCCCGCCGCACACGAGCGCCGTCGCATCCGGAGTGCGCGCGACCTGCGCCTCGAAGAGTTCATGGACGCACGCTGCGCTGCTGACCGTCGGTTCGTTTGCATTCCACTCGAGGCGCTGACGATGCGATTCCTCGGCCGAGACCATGCTGTGCTGCGCGAGCGCCAGCTTCGGGCGCGCGGCCAGGCTGCCAAGCAGCGCCGTGAATCCATCGCGCAGCGAGCGCGCGTTGGCCGCGGAAACTTCAGCGGCGTCGAAGCTGAAGCGGCAAGCGCCGCCCCCGGAGGCATCGGCGTCGCACACTTCGAGCAGACAATGGGCGCCGTTCAGGGAACTTTGCAGCGAGAAGTGCCTTGAAAGTTCGAAGGCCACGGGCAGCAGCGGCTCCGGCCTGTTGCGCAATTCCTGCAGCTTGGGGTAGCGCGCGATCACGTCGCGCAGCCAGACACCCTGCGCGCACACTTCGCCGAGCTCGGCCGCGAACCCGAGCGCGCACGTGCCCAGATCCTGTCGTTGATCGACGCTGACCCGCAGCGGCAGACATGCGGCGATCCAAGCTTGGCCCGCTGCCTGCTGACGCAGCGCGGGATCCGTGTAGCCGATGTCGAAGCTTGCGCGGCGCGCGATCCGTGCGAGATAGGCGCACAAGGCCGCCAGCAGCAACTGCGCGAGCGAGAGTTGCGGGAAGCTGTGCTGCAATCCTTGGGGCAGCTCGACTTCCAGCACGATCGGACGCGTGTCGGCGCCCGCGCCACGGGCGACTTGCGGGATCGGCAGCGCGATCGGATCGAGCCCGGACAGACGCTCGACCCAGAAGCGCTCGGCGCGGCTCATCTTCAAGTCGAGCTTCGTCAGCGCGTCGCTCTGTTCGGCATCGAGGCCGTCGAGCACGTCTCCAGGAGCAAGCTCGAGCCGGCCTGCCGCCTGCCGCGGATCCAAGGCCCGGCCGCTGAGATCGGCGCAGTCGCTGATGACGATCGAACCGTCCGCGGTCGCGACACGCATTCCGTCCGCATCGATGGCGAGCACGCTGCCTGGCACATGAACCGCGCAGCTCGCCTCCGAGTGCGAGCGTTGGAACGGAGTGGATGCGACTTCGATGGCGCGCGCGCGCGTGGCCAACACGGCGCGCCCAGCGAAGCAGAGCTTGGCCATGCCCAGTCGATTGGGATAGCGACCGAAGTCCAGGGCACGGATCAAGGCTTCGATCTCCCGTGCGGAACGGGTCCAATCGATCAGGCAGGCTGCAGCAGGCCGGCGATGGCGCTGGTAGATCCGGCGCAGACGCGTGTCTTGGGGCAAGGGGCGGGCCGTACTCGCGGCGAGTTCCCGCTCCAGTTCGGCGAACGAAGCAATGGCCGCCTCGAAGCACTTCGCATTCAGGCTGAACGAGGTCTCGTCTGCTGCTATGTCGAAAGCTCGCTGCT
Source organism: Planctomycetota bacterium (assembly GCA_043754695.1). GTDB lineage: Bacteria > Planctomycetota > UBA1135 > UBA1135 > JADJQU01. Next base: position 27,605 of record JAYUUV010000219.1, on the reverse strand, counting down.
TCAGGATCGGGCCCGCGTCGAGCGCCGCGGTCATGACATGCCAGGTGATGCCATGGCGCGATTCGCCGTGCATCAGGGCCCAAGCCGGCGCATTCAGGCCTGCGTACGCCGGCAGCGGACCATCGTGGAAGTTGATCGCGCTGCGTGTTGGCAGGCGCAGGATCCGCTCGGACAGGCGCTCGAGGTGCGTGATCGCGAACAGGTGATCGAAGGGAACGGTCGCGAGCACGGACTCGAAGTCGGAGCGCGGATCGAGTACCGCGAGAGCGCGTTCGCGGGCCCAGGCGCGGAGTCGAGCGCTGTCCGTGATCACGCCGAGCACTTCGTGTCCGGCGCCGAGCAGGATTTCGGCACAGGCCTCGAGCAGCGAGTCAGCTCCGATCAACCAACAGCGCAAGCGCAGGGCAGCCATGTCATTTCCCAACGTTCGCATGAGCTGAGCACTTCGCGATCGAGTTCCAGAGTGAAGGCGCGTCAGCGCCGCAACATCTCCGTGCGCCCATGACGAGACACTCTGCGGAACAGCCTGAAATGCACCAATAAGCGCTTCCAGGTAATCGATTGCCCCAAACCCGGCAATCGCTCTTGAACGCGATTTTGCAGCGACTGCTGGGCGAATTCGCGCCCTATGAATCGCGCGCTCGTCCGCAGGTGGAACTTTCTCGCCCGCTGACGAGGCTCGCGGCACAGCTTGGCCCGGGCAAAGAGAACCTCATCGAATACCTGATCGTAGTCCCGGTGCGCTTCCATCGCATCTCTGGCGCGAGCGTCGCGCTCGAGAGCGCGTTCTGCGAGCACCTGCGCCTGTTGCGCGAGCACCTCGGGCCGGCCTTCGAGCACTTGACGATCGCCGCGCCGACGATGGCTCCGGCCCAGTACGCTCGCGAGCGCGGGCAGCTTGGACAGATCGACGAAGAGCGCGAAGGCATCCGCTGGGTGGCGCTGCAACCGGCCGACGCCGGGAGGTTGAGCTTCTGGCTGCGGCACGCTTGGAACGTCTTCGCCAGTCTCTGGCGCGAGGTACGGCGCGCGGACGTGGTGCATTCGGGAACCTCGCACGACGTCTGGCGGCCCTTTGAATTCACGGCGCTGATGCTGGCGCGACTCCTCGGGAAAAAGACCGTCTGCGTGGTCGACATCGACCTGCACGCGGAGGCGGCGATGAGCCACCGCACGGGCCGCATGGGGCGCAAGAGCCTGTTCTTGTGCCGCAGCGTCTACGACCCGTTGCGACGGCTGCAACTAAGCCTTGCCGCGCGTTGGTGTTCGCTCGTGCTGCTCAAGGGGCAGCGCATGCTGCGCGAATATGGGCACGGGCGAGCGCACGTCAAGTACTTCCTCGACGCCGCTTTTTCGGCCGAGCACCTGATCGCGCCCGCCGAACTCGAACGCAAAACGCGCGCACTCGCGGACCGCGCGCTGCCGCTCGAACTCGTCTACTTCGGCCGACTGGTCGCCTACAAGGGCGTCGATCGCTGCATCCAGGCGCTGGCATTGGCGTCGAAGCAGAGCGCGGCACGCGTGCGCCTCTCGATCATCGGCTCCGGCGAGGAGTCCGACGCTCTGCGGCGGCTGTGCGTGCAACTTGGGGTCGACGATCGGGTCGAGTTCCTCGGAGCAGTGCCTTTCGGGCCGCAGCTGTTCGCGCGGCTCTACCCCATGCACTTGGCTCTCGCCGCTCCGCTCAGCGAGGACACACCGCGCAGCGCGCTCGACGCGCTGGCCTGCGCCATCCCGATCCTCGCCTTCGACACCGAGTACTACAGCGCTCTCGTCCCAAGCGGCGCAGTCGACGTCGTGCCCTGGCTCTCGGTGGAGCGGTTGGCCGAACGCATCGCGTACTACGCGGCGGACAAGCAGCGCCTGCTTCAGCCTGCCTTGTCTGCCCTCGAGTTCGCGCGCCTCAACACGCAGGAGACCTGGCTCGAAGCCCGCGCACAGTGGACGTTGGATCTCTTCGAGCCCGACGTCGACCTGTCCGCAAGCGAAGGAAGGAACGGAGCATGGCAACGAAGTACGTGATCATCAGTCCATGTCGGGACGAAGCCACGCACATGCGAAGGACCCTGGACAGCGTGATGCGCCAGAGCGTGCCTCCCGACCTGTGGGTCATCGTCGATGACGGCTCCACGGACGAGACGCCCGCGATCCTGGCCGAATACGCCGCCCGGCTCCCCTATCTGCGGATCATTCGACGCGAGAACCGCGGCAAGCGCAGCGTCGGTCCCGGTGTCGTCGAAGCCTTCAACGTCGGCTTCGAGAGCATCGACGCAAAGGCGTTCGATTACCTGTGCAAGCTCGACTTGGATCTTGAATTGCCGGGCACGTACTTCGAGGAATTGATCCGGCGCATGCGCGCCGACCAGCGGCTTGGGACCTGCAGCGGCAAGCCCTACTACCCGGACTCCGACGGCCGGCTCGTCAGCGAGAAGTGCGGCGACGAGATGTCCGTGGGGATGACGAAGTTCTACCGCATGGATTGTTTCCGCCAGATCGGCGGATTCGTGTCCGAGGTCATGTGGGACGGAATCGATTGTCACCGTTGCCGGATGCTGGGCTGGACCGCGCGCAGCTTCGACGATCCCAGATTGCGTTTCCTGCACCTGCGCCCGATGGGCTCGAGTCAGAACGGGATCTGGGTCGGACGCTGGCGCCATGGACGCGGCCAATGGTTCATGGGCACGGGTCTCTTGTTCATGACCGCAAGTGCGCTGTATCGAGCCACGCGGCCGCCTTTCCTCGAAGGCGGTGTGGCGATGTGGCTCGGCTACGTCGGCGGCATGCTGACGCAGAAGCCGCGCTACGCCGATGCCGATTTCACTGCGTTCTTGCGGCGCTATCAGCGCGAGGCGCTGTTCCTCGGCAAACACCGTGCGATCGCGCGCTTGGAGCAACGCCAGTCGGCCCTGCATGCGCAGGTGAGCCCATGACGCTGCCCGCACCTCTGGTAGTCGATCTCGAGGGCGTGCGGCTGCACGCCATCGACGAGGAACAATGCGTGGCACTCGTGCTCGAGGCGTCATGCGCCGGCCGCGGCGGCTGGATCATCACGCCCAACCTCGACCATCTGCGCAGACTGCTCGGCGACGCTTCGCTGCGTGAACGCTACGCCCGCGCGGATCTCGTCGTTGCCGACGGCATGCCGCTGGTCTGGGCCTGCAAACTGCAGAACACTCCGCTGCGCGGTCGTGTCGCCGGATCGGACCTGATCTGGGGTTTGTCCCGTGCGGCCGCCAAGCAGGGGCTTTCGGTGTTCCTGCTCGGGGGTGATCCCGGAACTGCAGTCGCGGCGGCGCAAGTCCTGTGCGCGAGGTTCGAGAACCTGCGTGTCGTCGGGTCCTGCTGCCCGGCGCCGGGCTTCGAGGGACGCGCCGGCGAGATCGACGAACTCGCCGCGCAGCTCGCCGCGGCTCAGCCCGATGTGGTCTTCGTCGCGCTTGGGTCGCCCAAGCAGGAGGCGCTGATCGAAAAGCTGCGAGCGGGCTTGCCCGCGGCCTGGTGGATGGGCGTCGGCATCAGCTTCAGTTTCGTCGCCGGTCGCGTGGATCGCGCGCCGGTCTGGTTGCGCAAGATCGGCTGCGAGTGGCTGCACCGCCTGGTCCAGGAACCGCGCAGACTCGCGCGTCGATATCTCCTGGAAGGCGTGCCGTTCGCCTTGCCCTTGATCGCGCGCTCCGCGCTGCGCGGCATGCGCTCCCGCGCCCAGAGCTTCTCCAGTTGACGACGCAGCGCGGACGATCGCAGAGCTACCTAGATCTCGCTCTCGGAATGGGAGGAACCGCCGATGGCCTGCGATTTTCTGCCGGCGAGGATGGCGGCATGGGCCAGTCGCCTCGGAGCCCCGCGGGCGCAAGAGCTGGCGCGTTTGCGCCTGTATTCGAGATTGCGTCGAGCGCCGCTGCGCGCAGCGTGCGGCAAGCGACCGCTCGTCCGGCCGAGCGCTGCTTGGCAGTGGCCGGCACGCTCGAAACGGCGCGCTACTTCGACTGCGCCGACGGACAGATCTACACGGTCACGCACAGCGCGGCGCTTCCACGGCGTGGCGCGGTGCTGTTGTGCGGTCCGTTCGGAGTCGAGCGTGAGCGCAGCTATCTGCCGCTGGTCCTGTGGGCGCGCACGCTCGCGGCGCGCGGGTTCGACGTCATGCGTTTCGACTACCGGGGTCACGGCGAAAGCAGCGGACACTTCGAGGACATGACCGTCGGACGATGGCGCGAGGATGCGGCTTTCTGCGCGGCACGGCTGAGCGCCGCCACGCCGGGTTGCGCGTTGATTCTCCAGGGAGTTCGCCTCGGCGCCCTGATCGCCGCGGAGCTCTTCGCCTCCGGGCAGGGCGACGGATTGCTCTTGTGGGAAGCACCCGCCACTGCCGAGGCACTGCTGCGCGAGACGCTGCGCCACAATCTCGTTTCGCGCAGCACGGCGGATCGCGATGCGGAGCTCGTCGTGCGCGAGCAGCTGATCGCCGCTCTCGAAGCCGGTGAACCCGTCAACGTCGACGGTTACTTCTGGACGAAGGCGCTGTGGCGCGAAGCGCAGCGCCACCCCTTGTGCTTGCCCGCGCAGGGGGAAACACGCCCCTGGCACGCCATGCAAGCGCAAGGCGGCGCGCCGCGCGAGTCGAACCCGGTTCGAGTCACGCGGCCGGAAGCAGTCGACGCCGATACCTTTTGGAAGAGCAGTTCGACGCTGCTCGTGCCGCGCAGCGAGGGCTTCTTCCAGGCCAGCCTGCGCTGGCTCGACCTGCACGAACCCTGGAATTCGAGAGGAGCCTGAAATCGTCCGCACCATCCTCAACTGGCGGATCCGCGGCGAAAACCTCGTCGGCACGTGCCACATCCCGACCGCAGGGCGAGCGGGCGGACTGTGTGGCGCTCCCTCGGTGGGCATTCTCATCATCAACGCAGGCTCGGCGCCGCGCAGCGGCAACAGTGATCTCTCGGTGCGCATCGGCGACCGACTCGCCTTGCGAGGCTTTCCTGTGTTCCGCTTCGATCTTGTCGGGCTGGGCGATTCCTCGGGCCCGACATCCGCGGATCTCGAAACGTACTGGGACGAAGTGCTCTTGGGCCGCAACGACGAGACCACCGTGGCGCTGATCGAGCGCATCCAACTCGAGTTCGGAGTCGCGCAGGTCGTGGTCGGCGGCCTGTGCGCGGCGACGTTGCCCAGCGTGCGCGCGCTCGCTCGCGGCAGATCGGCCCCGGCGGGACTGATCCTGCTCGAACCCAGGTTCCGCGTCGCTTCCTTCTACGAGCCCAAGCGCGTGCCGCTCGCCTTGAACATCGGGCCGTCCGCCAGGATCGGAAGACAGCTGACCCGCGGCATGCTCGCGCTCGGCCTCGGCGCGGGCAGCCGGTTCGCGCGGGCGACGCATTCAGTGCGCGCACTCCTCGGCGGCCTGCAGCGTCGAAGCACGCATGCGTTGCCCAGCGACGCCAATCTGCCGCTGATCGCGTGCTGGAGCGAGGCTCTCGCGCGCGGGGTGCCGTCGCTGGTCGTGGTCGCGGCCGGACATGACACCGACCGCTACGTCACGCGCGTGCTCGATTCGATGACTCCGCGCAGCGCGGGTGGGGTCACCTGCGTGCGACTGCCGGGAACCAATCACCTCTTCACGCGGGGCAGCGGCCGCGATGACGTCGTCGCCGCGCTGGAACAGTGGGTCATCAAACGCTTCGACGGCTCGCTCGCGCCGGCCGTCGTGCAATGAAACCGAAACCGCGCATGTCGCACCGGCAACGCATCGAAGATTCGCCGTTGCGCTGGCGCCTCGATCCGGCCCGGGCGCGAGGGCTCTTCGACGGCATTGCCAGGATCGTCAGCCGACTCAGCTTGCAACGCCCGACCTGAAGCACCATCGATGCCGCGCATATTGCTCGTCGACCTGAACAACTTTGCGCGCTACCCCACGATCGCGGTCGGTCTGCTGACGGCGCTGCTGCGCGAGGCGGGAATGGAGGTGAGCGTGTTCTCGCCGCTCGCGGCGGGCTTCCGCGGTGTCGTGCGCGAAGCGAAACCCGGCCTGTTTGCCTTGAGCGCTGCCCGCTTCCGCGAGTGGAGCGCGACGACAAGCATCGGCGCCGTGCGTCAGATCCGCGAGGCTTGGACGTCCAGGCAAGCGCCACTCCAGGGCCGCGATCTCGAGCGTTTCCGTCGACTCGCCGCAGCGCAGATCCGGCAGGGTTACGACGTGGTCCTCACTTCGACCTACCTGCTCTACTTCGACGCCTGCCGCGTGCTCGCCGAAGAGTGCAGGCGGCTCGACGTCCCGCTCGCCTTCGGCGGCAGTTACCTTTTGCATCGCCCCACGCTCGAGGCCTGGCTCGCGCTGGGTCCGACGGCAATCGTCGCCGGCGAAGCCGAGCCGATCCTGGTCGAGCTGGTGCGACGACTCGCCGCGCGCGAGGATCCCAGCGGAATCCCGGGCGTGTCGGTTCCAGGCGCACCGACCGCGGCGGCGCTGCCGCCACTCGAAAACCTGGACGCGCTTCCGATCCCCGACTATCGCGACTTTCCGTGGGCGTCCTACGACGTACCGATCGTCCCGATCGTGACCGGACGGGGTTGCGGTTTCGGTGCCTGCGCGTTCTGCTCGGACGTGACCAGCGCCACGGGCAGGCGCTACCGCTCGCGCACGCCAGAGCACGTGCTGGCCGAGCTCGCGGTGCAATCGAAGCGCCACGCCACGAGCCGCTTCGTGATGACCGATCTCAAGTTGAATTCGAATCTCGCCGTGTGGCAAGCACTGCTGGAGCGTCTGCCGGGAACGATTCCAAACCCCAGTTGGATAGCCGCCGTCCACGTCGACGGCGATCGAGCCTGCGGGCTCTCGAGCAGCGAGCTCGTCGCGGCCCGACGCGCGGGCGCGGTGCGCCTGACGACGGGTCTTGAATCCGGCAGTCAACGCGTGCTCGATCGCATGAACAAAGGCACGCGTCTCGAGACCACGGCGCGCTTCCTGCACGCTGCCACGGCCGCGGACATCAGCACGCGCGTGACGATGATCCTCGGCTATCCGGGCGAGACGGCCGGAGACGTGCTGAAGTCCGCCGCCTTCCTGGAAACGCATCGCGGCGCGATCGAGCGCGTGCTGCTCAATCGCTTCGCCATGATGGCGGGAACCCCCGTCCACCGGCGCTGGTTGCGCGAACCGGCGCAGTTCCCCGAGCTCGCCAATGCGCGGCCGGACGCGACCCACGCGGTGGTGAATTTTCGGCATGCGGCTCGCGATGATCGCGAGTACCGGGCTGCGGTGCGCCGGCTCCAAGCTGCAGTCGTCGCGATCAACAGGAGCCCGCTGCGCGAGAGCGCACGGGAATTCGAAGGCGTGATGTAGCTCGTCGCGGCCCGCGAGCTGCGCTGCCGCGGCGCATCAGCGACTGCTTTGCCGCCTCGTTCCGGCCCGTCGGATCGCAGCGGGGTGCGCTCGGAACAACTTGCCCGCGGGGAAGGGCTCGAATCCGGCTCGCTCGGCCAGTCCGGCGAACCAGGCGTAGTCCAGACCGTCGTGCAATTCGGCGACGATCGTGCGCACACGCGGGCCCCAGGCCTGCATGCGCGCCAGCACGACGCGCTCGCCGCCCTCGATGTCCAGCTTGAGCAGATCGCATTCCTCGAGCCCGGCTGCATCGAGGATCGATTCGATGCGCATGGCGCGCACGCGCGCCGCGCCGCACTCGCTGACGTGGCGCCCCCAGCTGGGTCCGCGATCATCGAAGCTCACTTCGCCGTCGTGCTCCCAGGCGGCCGCATGCAGCAGGACACTCTTCGAATCGATGCCGGCTCCGGCGGCCTGGAGCCTGAGCAGTTGGAACGCAGCGGCATCGGCCTCGACCCCCACGTAACGGCGCAATTTTCCATTCGTCTGCATCATGGCGAAGGCCAGGAACAGGCCGACGTTGGCGCCGCAGTCCACCACCGTCGCGAAGTCCCAGCCGCGCAGGCAATCGTATTCGCGGCGGTGGAAGAGTTCCCAGGCGACCGAGATGTCGCTGGTGCCGGGCCGATAGTGAATTGGCGTGCTCAGCGCTCGGAAGCGAAGTTGCTCGATGCGCTGCGCGTCCACGCCGGCGCTGCGTTTCATCGCGCGAACGGTGCTCCAATCGCGACAGGCGCCGAGCAGCCATAGGTTGTTGCGCACTCTTCCGGCTAGGTTCATCTGACTTCCGTCTCAATTGTCTGGCTGCAAGTTGGGGGAGCGCTGCGGGACACGACGAGCCGCGCGCGGTCGGGGCCTGCCCCGTGAACGCGCCGAGTTCCCAGTGCTCGTGAGGACATCTTCAGCGCGGCCCCGGTCCGCCGCGGCCTTCGCTGGCGGCGAAGCGCAGGCGCGGCAATGCAGCCGTGTCGCGCCGCGCCACTCGCTCGCTCGACGCGGGCACGCGTTGGCGCCCGAGGGGTTTCTCGGCCACGTAGCACACTTCAGCTTCGGTTCCGCCGGATTCGTGCAGGTTCAGGCGCAGGCCGGCCCGGGTCAGCCAACGACGGATCTGCCGGCGGCTGGCGTGGACAGGTGCACGGGCTTCGACGAGCAGACGCCCGAGCAGCGGGTAGGTCAGCATCCCCGCCGCCAGGCGCGCTTCGCGCAGCAGGACGCGCGGCGAGAGCAAGGCCCAGCGGCGTTGCCGCGCACGCAGTCCGAGTGTCTGCCACAGGTCGCTCTGCACCGCGATCGCGCGGCCTCCGGGCCGCAGCACGCGAGTCGTCTCCGCCAGAGCGCGCTCGATCTGCGTGTACGGAAGCGAACCGTGAAACAGCGCGATGTCGAAGGACTCGTCCTCGAACGGCAACTGTTCCGCCGGCGCGCAGAGGAGTGTCGGCGTGGGCAAGCCCTCCAGGCGGGCCAGGATCCCGTTGAACTGGACATGCAGCGGATTGGCATCCACTCCGACGACGTCGGCGCAGGCCTGCAGCGAAAGCAGGTCGACGCCGGCGCCGCAACCGCCCTCGAGCATGCGTTTGCCGCGCAAACGCTCCACGCCAAGCGCGCCGAGCTCGCGCGCCCCGCGGTGTCGCCGACCACGCTGCTTCCAATAGGAATACTCCGTCAGCGTGTCCGCCAGCGAGGCCCCCAGCTGCGTGAGCCTGGGCGCTCTTGACTCCACGAACTCGAGTTCGCGCGCGAAGCTCAGCATGTCGCGCAACGGCTCCGAAACGTCGTGCAGCCGGCGCAGATTCCAGAGCAACTCCGAAAACAGGTCGTCGCGTGAGCTGCGCAGGGATTCCTCGACGCGCTCGGCCTGACGGGGCGTGAGCAGAGCACTGTTCGAGCTGGACATGGGCGGCCTACTTCAGCTTTTCCCAGTACTCGGCCGGCATGTCGTGAGCGATCTTGAGCGCACCGTTCGCGCCGCCGTACACGGGCTCTTCGCAGCGCAACACGCGACCGCCGCCCAGACGCTCCTGCATTTCTTCCTCGATCGCCTTGTCGAGGCCGGAGATCTGGCTGCCGCCGCCGGCGAGCAGGACGCGGTTCTTCAAGCGCTCCTGGAACTCCGGATCGAACGTGGAGATCAGCTTGCCCATCCCATCGACGAGTGCCGGGATGATCGAGCGACAAGCATTGCGCACGTCTTCGGTGATGTCGAAGGGCGTGGGCTTGCCGTTGACCGGCAGCTTGACCACGACCGGCTCCATCGAACGCGAGACGCTGGAATACTTCTCCTTGATGTTCTTGACCATGTGCAGCGAGAAGCTCGCGCCCTGACAAGTCTTCTTCATCATTTCCATCAGCTGCGCGTCGACGTAGTCGCCGGCGAAGTTGACCGTGATCTGGTCGGATTCCTCGGGCATCGTGCCGTGCATGCGGCACAGGTCGGTGGTTCCGGCACCGATGTCGATCACCAGCACGTCGTCGAGCCAATCCAGCCCGTAAGCCACGGAAAAGGGTTCGGAACACAGCATCACGGAGTCGACCGATTCGCGCGCGACTTCGAGGATCGCTTCCTTGTTGCGGATCGAAGCCTGCGCCGGCGCGCCGATCACGGCGTAAACCAGCTCGTCCTTGCGCGGCATGGCCCGGCGAATGATTTCGCTGATCAGGTCGCGCGCCGCGCGCAGGTTGTCCGCCGATTCGGAACCCTTGCCGTCCATCGTGCCGTCGCTGCCCTTGATCACGCCGTCGCCGAGCGGACGGTAGAGATTGAGCGAAAGGCGTTTCTCGATCGCCTCGTCGCCGAACAGCACGTCCTTCTTGAGCAGCTTCCTGCTGATGACGTCCTTGGGATAGCCCACGTAGGAGGGCATCGACTCGCGCATGCCGTTCGAGGCCGAGACCGAAGTGCGCGAGGTCCCCAGATCGATGCCGAGATACAGCACCCCGGCCTCCGGCTTCAGCTCAGCGTTTGCTCCGGGTACGGCCTTGCGCCCGGCCTGGGTCGCAATGTAGTCCGAAGTGGTCGCCTGGAGTTGGTTTTGGATTGAATCAGTCTTCTGCATGGTGAGTTCGTTCGGGCTGTGAGAGTGCGAATCAGTCGCTCTATCCGCTGGTTTGGCGACGTTTCGCCATCGCTGTCTTGAGGTCCAGGTTGGCCTGGAAGATTTCCTTCATCAGGGAGCTCTTGGACAATTGCGCATCGGCCTCGGAGGAAAGGCCCTGCACGCTGCGGTGGACCGAGGCAATCCCCAGGTCGATGTTCTTCATCGCGGCGATGCGTTGCAGGTCGGCCTCGGTCAGTTCGAGCTGCGCCACAAGCTTGGCGATGCGCCGCTCGAGCGAATCGATCTGGCGGCGCAGCCCGGCATCGTTCCCGTCCTCGTGCGGCAGGGCCGCGAGCTGTGCGGGCTCGACATTGGGTGCATGTCCGTTGCCGTTGGAAGCGAATGGGGTCTCCACTTCCGGAGGCGACGGCGCAGGACTCTGGGCGGCCACAGGCGCTGCGTCCGGCGGCAGCGGAACGACGATCGTGCGCGAACGCTCGACTCGAATCGCGCGCTCGAACGAGCGGTTGGCGCGCAAGTTTGGACCGAAGAGTCCGTCCGCCCTGTAGTCGTTGAAGATCGAGCCAAGTACCGGCGTACCACCCTCCGCCAGGATCTCCAAGGTGCGTTGCGCATCGAGCAGCAGCGTGGACCTGGCGCGCAGGACGAGCAACACCCCATCGGCGTAGCGCAAAAGGAGCCGCGTCTCGACGTGATCGAGGATCGGCGCCGCGTCGATGACCAGGTAGCTGCAGCGCTGTTCGAGCTTGGCCAGGATCGCGCTGAAGCGCTCGGTGGCGAGTTCTCCGGGCGCGGACGCGCGCGAAGTCCCGGCGGGCAGCACGAGCAGGCCCGGACAGTGCAGCGGCTCCTGCAGACAGTCCTCGAGCTTCGCGCGGCCGTCGAGCACATCGCTCAGCCCCGCGGGCTCGAGACCGAGGTATTCGGCCAGCGCCGGATGGCGCAGGTTGGTTTCGATCAGGCACACGGGCACGCGTCGATGCTGTGAGATGCCGATGGCCGATGCCGCGGCGATCACGGTCGTGCCGGCGCGCGCTTCGGCCGAAGTGAACAGCACGCGTTTGGAAGCGTTGACGTCGGCCAGGCGCGTGAGCGTGGCCCAGACGACATCGCCGATCCCCGGCAACTCTTCCAGGAGTCGCAGCGCGCTGGGCTTCATGTGTCCGTTCGAATGAACCATGTTTCAACTCCCCGCCAGCGGTGCGCGCTGCTTCAGGCGGCGCAGTGCCGAGAGGTGGGGCACGACGGCGAGCACCGGAACATCGCGTGCGTGCTCGAAACTGTCCGGATAGCGCAGGCGGCGATCGAAGCGCTGGCGCAGGAGCGTCAAGGCGGTCGCGGCGACGATTCCGGCGAGCAGACCCTTGAGCAACAGCGAGAGGCGTTTGGGGCCGACACGCTCGCGCTCCAGAGTGGGCACCTGGAGCACGCGCAGATTGGCGCCTCCGTCCGCGTCGATGTCTTGAAGGGCCTCGAGCACGGAAAGGCGATCGACGAGGTGCGCAAAGCGACTCTCCGCGGAATCGCGGGCCACGGCGAGATCCTTGCGCAGCGTGGTCGCGCTGAACAACTGCTTCTGGATCTGGCTCAAGCCGGATTTCTTCAGCTCGAGTTGGGACGCCAGCAGCACGAGCCTCGCGGGCAAGGCCGCGCCTTCGACTTCGAGATCGGCGATGCGCGCTTGCAGCGCCGAATGCCCGAGGTTCTCCTGCATTTCGGAGCCCTGCGGAACGGCCTTGGGTGTGGCCCTGATGCGCTCTTCCACGGCGGCGATCTGCTTGTCGAACTCGCGCTCGAGCCGGCGCGCCTCCTCACCGGGGCGATTGGCGATCAGCATGGCCTGCTTTTGCGCCAGCAGCGCGCGCTTCAGGCCAAGTTGTGTCTCGTATTCCTCGTTCACGATCATGACCGTCGCGTGCTGGATCTCGACCTCGACGGGAATGCCCTGCAGACGGCTTGAGAGCAAGGTCGTCAAGCGGCCGATTTCTGCCTGTCTCATCCGCGCCGCGAACAAGTCGGTCTCGAGCCCGCGCATTTCGAGTTCGAGCCGCGGGACCTGGTTCTCGAGTTCGCCGATGCCGCTCTGGCTCATTTTCTCGACGTATTCGGCGGCGGCCTGATCGCGCGAAGCCCGGGCCTGCTCGAGTTGCGCGCGACTCTTCTCCAGCAAGCTTTGGATCGAGAACTGCTCGCGGTGGCGTTCGACGAAGGCGCGCACCAGCGCCTGGACCGTGTCGCGCGCGAGCTCTGGCGAACTCGAAGTGTTGGAGACCAGGATCACGCTCGAGCCGGGCTCGTTCTTCACGCTCGAGTTCTCGCGCAAGAGCTTGGTTGCGAGCAACAGCTCGCTCTCGCCCGCCCGCGGTTCGGGTTCGGGCAGGCGCCGAAAAATGTAAGCCTGCAACGCGTGCATCAAGTGCACAGGAGCGAAGGTGGACGGTCCGTCGTCGCGTGTCGGATCCGCCGGCTGCAGCACGACGCGCGGCCCGATGGCCAGCGCGACGCGTTCGAAGATCGCCACGTCCGCGAGCAGCTGCAATTCATCCGCCATGGTCGGCGTCGGAGTGTCTTGACGCTGATCGAAGTCGATCAGCGATTCGGAACTCAGCTTCTCGCGCGCGCCCATGCGCAGGATGAGTTTTCCGGTCGAGACATAGCTGTTGGGTTGCATCAGGCCGAGGCCAAGCCCGACCGCTGCCCCGATCAGGATCAGGAGCAATACCCACAACAGCGAGCGCGACATGCCGCGCACGAACAACAGACGCAGATCCGGCCCGCGGCCGCTCGCATCTCGCTGCCCCGCTTGCGCAAATTCGTTCAACGGCCCCTCCGCTGCGTGCAGCTGAAATTCACGTTCTGCACCTCAAAGTCCCGACGGGACGAGGTAAGGGAACGGGATCATGCGCCGGATGTAGTTGTCGACCCAGATCGCGACCTCGTCGACCGGAGTGTTCGGGATGTAGACGAAATCGTAGGGCTGCAGATAGACGGGCTCGGCGCCCATCCAGTGCTGCTCGCGTGCGTCGATCGTCCAGCTCATCTGCGTGCGCTTGGTCGCGTTCCAGCGCACGAGCAGCGTGTGAGCAAGGTAGGCGCTGGCCTTGAGCGGACCGCCCGCGCGCGCGATCGCGTCGAGCAGCGTCAGGCGCCGATCTGGCGCGAGCTCCAGCTGTCCTGGAATCTTCACTTCGCCGATCACGTAGACCATGCGCGCGCCGCGAACCTTGACTACCACGTCAAGATCGCTGCCCTCGAAGACCTTGGAATAGGATTCGGCCAGCGTCGCCTTGAGCTGGCCGAGCGACATTCCGGCGACGATCAAGCGCTCGATGGCCATGAACGAAGCACTGCCGTCGCTCGAGATCTCGACTTCCTGGTTCCAGGTCGGCGAGTAGGGAAAGCGCAGATCGAGTCTGTCGCCGACGCCGAGCACGACGGTCTCAGGCTCCAGGGTCGCGTTGATCTCCGGGGCGATCGCACGGAGATTCGGTCCGCCCGCGCTTTCGCAGGCACAGACTGCGATCAGCAGGACCGCATAGAGCAGGCCACTGAATTTTCTGCGGCCGCGACTCGAGCACGCCTCGCGCACAGGACTCGAGCCTGCGCGGGCTACAACGGACAGGCCGACGGGCTGACGCACGGTGTCACGCTCGCCCACAGCCAAGCGGCACCACGCAGGCGATCAGCGGAAGATTTCGAATCGGCACAAGGGTTTCCTTCGCAGCCAAGATCACGTAGTCGCGCCGGCGTGGGAATCCGCACGACTGTCGATTCGGATGCGGGAAACTCGGTAGCAGGTCGGTCGGCAAGCTCGATCCCGCGGCTGATTCGCGCTGTAATTCTCGATGAAACCATCAACTTCGCGCTTCGTGATGCCCGCACCCGGGCCGCGAACACGATCTGGAATTGTGCTCCGCTTGCGCTCGATATCTGGTGTCATCCATCCGGATGCACGCTTCGTCTCATCGTTCGTGGAGCGCCCGTTGAACTCAGATTCGCGGAGCGCGACGGTCACAGGTTCGCTGCACGGCGTGGTGCGCCGCGGCGCGCTGTGGTCGTTTGCGGGCTACGGCGGTTCGCAGCTCCTGCGCTTCGCCGGCAACCTGTTGTTGACGCGGCTGTTGATGCCCGAGGCCTTCGGGTTGATGGCGCTGGTGAATGCGTTGCAGCAGGGTCTGCAACTTTTCTCCGACATCGGCATCGGCCCGAGCATCATCCAAGGCAAGCGCGGCGACGACCCCGTCTTCCTCAACACGGCTTGGACCTTGCAAGCGCTGCGCGGCCTGCTGCTCTGCTGCGTAGCGGCCCTGATCGCCTGGCCGGTCGCGAAGTTCTACGGCGAGCCGCAGCTTGCCTTCGTGCTGATCGTGTCGGCGTCGAGCGCGTTGATCTCGGGCTTCAATTCCACTCGGCTCTTCAGTGCCTACCGTCACGTGGACCTGGCGCGTGTCTCGATCATCGAGGTCGGGAGTCAGGCCGCAGGACTGGTCGTGATTCTGGCCTGGGCAGCAGTCGATCGATCGATCTGGGCGCTGGTCGCCGGCGGTCTGGCGGGCAGTCTCACGCGCATGCTCTTGAGTCACACGCTGCTGATCGGGATCTCGAACCGCTTCGCCTTCGACCGCGACGCGCTCGCGCAGATGTTGCGCTTCGGCCGCTGGATTTTCTTCAGCACCGTGCTGACCTTCTTCGTCGGACAGTCGGATCGCCTGGTGTTCGGCAAGCTGATTCCGCTGGCCATGCTCGGCGTCTACAGCGTGGGCGCGATGATCGCGACCATGCCGGCCATGGCCCTGGGGCGAATGGCCGCGAGTGTCTTCTTCCCGGTCTACAGCCGCGTGCACAACGCGGGCGGGGATCTGCGGCCGGTGTTCGATCGCGTGCGCAGGCCCGTGCTGCTGCTCGCTGGATGGATGATCGCCGGTCTCGCGGGAGGCGGCACTGCTGTCGTGCGCCTGCTCTACGACCAGCGCTACGATCACGCAGGCTGGATCGTCCAGATCCTTGCGCTGGCGAGCTGGTTTGGCGTGCTCGAATCGACCAACGGCGCGGCTTTGCTCGCGCGCGGCGAGGCGCATTGGACCGCCGCGAGCAGCGCGGCGAAGTTGCTCGGCATGCTCGTGCTGATCCCGCTCGGTTATGCCCTGGGCGGTTTCCCCGGCGCAGTCGCCGGTCTCGCGATCTGTGAGATCGTCAGGTACTCGGTTTCTGCCTACGCCGTGACGCGGGCAGGGCTGAAGGGTTGGCCCCAGGAGTTGCGGCTCAGTGCCTGGGTGTTCGCCAGCGCCGGATTGGGCTGGATCGCGGTGCAACTCGCCGAGCGCGAAGGCTGGTCGGCCTACGCGGCCGCGTTGCTCGTGTTCGTCGTCGTCAGCCTGGCCTGGGCGCCTCTGGGACTGGCACTGCGCGCAAAGCAGAAACCCGGATTGAGCGTGGGGACCACATGAGCCACTTGTTCGCGCACGCTGGAGACCCATCATGATCAGCCCAGTACTCTCCGTGGTCGTCTTGTCATGGAATACGCGCGAGATCCTGCGCGCGTGCCTGGCGTCGCTAGAGCGCGACACAGACTGCGAGCCGCGCGAGATCATCGTCGTGGACAACGGCAGCGCGGACGGATCCGCCGCGATGGTCGAGCGCGAATTTCCGCATGTGCGCTTGATCCGCAACCTGGAGAATCGACTGTACGCGGAGCCCAACAATCAGGGCGCGCGCGCGGCCACAGGACAATTCCTGTGCCTGCTCAACTCGGACACGGAAGTGCGTCCGGGTGCGCTCGATCGAATGCTGAAATTCCTGGCAACTCACGCCGATTTCGGTGCGGTGGCCCCGCGACTCGTGCATCCGGACGGCAGCGTGCAACGTGCCTGCCGGCGCTTCCCGACGCTGCTCGAACCACTGTTCGAAGCCACGTCCCTGGGAACTTTTCCTCCGGGGACCTGGTTCTCGTCCAGGTTCAACATGGCCGCCTTCGACCACCTGCACAGTCGCGACGTCGATCAGCCGCCGGGCGCCTGCTTCATGATGCGCACCGCGGAGTACTTGGCGATGGGCGGACTCGATCAGAACCTGAGCCTGTTTTTCAACGACGTCGATTTGTGCCTGAGATTGTGGCGCCTTGGACGTCGCATTCACTACCTGGCCGAAGCCGAGGTCATGCACCACCAAGGTTTTTCGACGCGCGCTCAAAAGGCGCGCTTGCGCAACAAACTCTGGATCCAGAATCGCACGAGCTACTACCGCAAGAACCACGGCCGGCTGGCGGAGATTTGGCTGCACACCGTGCTCCGGCTGTGGGCCCTGGAGAACAGGTTCAGGATCCGTCTGGGTTCGCGCGAGGCGAGCGCGAAGCGAATCGCTCTCGCCGAATTGGACGGCTTCGTCAGGGAGTGCGCAGGCACCTGACTGCGGATTGACGCGCGCGAATACCTGATCTTCCCCCCGCGGGATCGGTGGAGGCGTGGATGGTGCGCGCCGGCAGATCGCGTAATTGTCGAGAGCCGGCAATCGGCGCGTACATGCACAGCGAACTTGCGATCGGGGCCGGCATCGTTGCCATCGGGCGCAACGAAGGCGAACGCCTGCGAAGGTGCCTCGCTTCGGTCAGTGGCGAAGGCCACACGGTCGTCTACGTCGATTCCGGTTCGAGTGACGGCAGCAGCGAACTTGCGCACGCGGCGGGTGCGCACGTGGTCGAGCTCGACATGTCCTCGCACTTCACCGCCGCCCGCGCGCGCAACGCGGGCTTCGCGCGCTTGATGGAAGTGGCTCCGGACACGGAGTTCGTGCAGTTCATCGACGGCGACTGCGAACTCGACTCCGCCTGGCTCGCCACGGCCGCGGACGCGCTGCGCGAACGACCTGCCGTTTCCGTGGTGTGCGGCCGCCGCAGGGAGCGCTTCCCCGACGCCTCGGTCTACAACGGCCTGTGCGATGTGGAGTGGGACACGCCCGTCGGCGAGTCGAACTCGTGCGGCGGCGACGCGCTCATGCGCGCGCGGGCCTTCGAGCTCGTCGGTGGCTACGACCCGGGCATGATCGCCGGAGAAGAACCGGACCTGTGCCTGCGCCTGAAGCGGCGCGGTTTTCAGATTCTGCGGCTGGAGGTCGAGATGACGCTGCACGACGCCGCGATGACGCGCTGGACCCAATGGTGGCAGCGCGCGGTGCGCACAGGACACACGGCCGCGGAGTTGCTCGCCAAGTACGGGCCCGCGCCCGAGCACTTGCGCATGCGCCGCGCGCTCTCGGCTGTGCTCTGGGCCGTGTGCGTCCCGCTGGTCTGGCTCGCGCTGGCCGCTGGGGCACTGTTCACTGGCAATCCGTTCCTGATCGCGCTGGCGCTGTGCGCGCCGCTTCCGCTTTACGCGAGGCTCTTCGTTCGCATCCGTCAGCGCTGCAGACGCGCGGGGCGAAGTTCCGCGTTGGCCGGTGCCTACGCCGTTTCTTGCATCCTGGCGAAGTGGCCTGAAACCTGGGGCATGCTGCTGTATTCCGTGCGGCGCCTGCTCGGCAAGCAGCCGCACTGGATCGAATACAAGGACGGGCCCGCTGCGCTGAACCGCGCGGACAGTTTCACGGTCGCGCACGAACTGGCCGGCATGGAACCCGAGCGTTCCCGCTGAGGCCGCGATGACCACGCGCATCGCGATCCCCGGTTTCGATCTCCCGCTCCACGTTCCCACGCTCGTCAAGCGCGGACTGCGCTCGAGCGCGGACTTGGCGCTGCGCATGAGCGGAGTCCTGGCCCAACGCGAGCGCGCGATGGTCGGCAAACTATCGGTGCTGACCTATCACCGCGTGCTGCCGCGCGAGCGCTGCGTGGACTATCCGTTTCCGTCGCTGGCGATGCCGCTTGACCTGTTTCGCGAGCAAGTGCGCTGGCTGGTCGAACACGGCGAAGTGCTGACGCTTTCCGAGGCGCTCGCGTGCGCCGGCGAGCCGTGCGGCCGGCCCGTTTTCGCCCTGACCTTCGACGATGGCTATCAAGACGCGAGCGAGTTCGTCGCCGAGGTGCTCGAAGACGCCGGAATCCGTGGAACGTTCTTCGTGACGACCGGCTTCGTGGGCACGGACGAACTCTTGTGGTTCGACCGCGCCGCGCTGCTCGTCGCCGAGCTTTCCGAGTCGATCCTGCGCGCTGTCGTTCGAGAGGTCTGCCCGCACTCGACTCTCGAGCACCAGCCTGCGCCCGGCGCGAATGCCGCGGCGTGGACGCACTTTCTCAAGACCTGCCGCCCGGACGAGCGTGCCGAAATCGTTGCCCGGCTGGAGTTCTCGAGCACGCGAAAGGTTCCGCGCACCGAGTTTTGCGGCCTGAGCGTCGAACAACTCATCCAGCTGCATCGCCGCGGTCATGAAATCGGCTCGCACACCGTTTCGCATGCAATGCTGCCGGACCTCGACGACGCCACGCTCGAGCGCGAACTGCGGGAATCGCGCGACATGCTAGCGGGTTGGATCGGCGAGCGCGTATCTGGCTTTTGCTATCCGAACGGCGATCACGACGAGCGCAGCGTCGCCGCCGTCCAGCGCGCGGGACACGCCTACGCCTGCACGACGCGCGACGGAACCCATGCTCCCGAAGACGACCCCTACCGAATCCGGCGCGTCAACATCGCCGCGGATCGTGTGATCGGCGGTTCGCGCCAACTCGATGAGATGGCCTTCCGCCGCGAACTCTGTGGCCTCTACCGACAAAGGCGCTGAGCCACGCGCTCGCAGCCACGCACCGTGAAAGTCGCCTATCTCACGAATCAGTATCCGAAGACGAGCCACACCTTCATTCGTCGCGAGATCGCCGGCCTCGAACAAGCGGGACTGGAAGTCGAACGCATCTCGGTCCGCAGCGTCGACGAGCCCTTGGTCGACGAAGCGGATCGCCTGGAACGCGGCCGGACGCGCGTGCTCTTGGCGCACGGAGCCCTGGGCCTCATGCCGGCGGCGCTCGCGATGTGCGCGACTCGACCGCTGCGTACGCTGCGCGCGCTGCGCACGGCGATCACGATGGGCCGGCGCTCACCGCGCGGAATCCCGCGGCATCTGGCTTATCTCGCCGAGGCCTGCCTGCTGCTGCGTTGGATCGAACGCGAGGGAGTCGAACACGTGCACGCGCACTTCTCGACCAATCCCGCGGACATCGCACTCCTGTGCCATGAACTCGGCGGCCCACCGTTCAGCTTCACGGCGCACGGCACCGGCGACCTCGGCTCCCCTTCGGCGGTTTCGATCCCGGCCAAGATCGCCAAGGCGGCTTTCGTGATCGCGGTTTGCGAGGACGGGCGGCGCCGGCTGGTCGAGCACACGCCGCGTGGACACGAGCACAAGATCCATGTCGTTCGCTGCGGAGTCGATCGCAGTTTTCTCGCCACGGATGCCAGCATCGTTCCCGCCGCGCCGAAACTGGTCTGCGTGGCGCGCTTGAGTCCCGAGAAGGGCGTCGACGTGTTGCTACAGGCAGCCGCGGTCCTGGCGGCGGATGGAATCGAGTTCGAGCTCGCGTTGATCGGCGACGGCCCGCAGCGCGCGGAACTCGAGCGACTCGCCGGCGAGCTTCAGCTCTCCGCGCGCGTTCGCTTCGAGGGTTGGAAGAGCGGGCCCGAGGTGCACGCGCGCATCCTCGATTCCCGCGCCCTTGTCCTGGCGAGTTTCTCCGAGGGACTTCCGATCGTGATCATGGAAGCCTTCGCTCTGCGCCGGCCGGTGATCGCCACGGCCGTGGGCGGCATCGCGGAGTTGGTGGTTCCCGGCGAATCCGGCTGGCTCGTCCGGCCTGGTTCCGTGAGCGAACTGGCCGCGGCCATGCAGCTCGCGCTGACCCGCCCGGTCGAGGCTCTCAGCGCGATGGGTCGACACGGCGCGGCACGCGTAGGTCTCGCTCATGATGTCTCGGTCCAGGCGAGGAAGATCGCGCATCTGCTGCGGGGTTCGAGCGTGCAACCGGCAGCCGCCAGATTGGCGCCCGCGCCCTGATTGCGCCTGCGGCCTGGCGCGCGCATCGCAACCATGGCGTGAGTCCGCCGCGTGGTACTGAGTAATGCTGCGACCACTCGGTGCCTCTTGCGATTGGTCGGCTTCCTAGGCTTGCCTATCTTTTCGAGGCGAATTGTCGCGCGCCTGCACAAGAGCAATGAGCTTAGAGTCCATCAGTCCTCCGCGGTTCAACGTCGGCGAATCCTTGGCCTCGACGCCCGTCCGCGACTCCGACGCCATGCTTGAGGAATCTGCTTTCACACAGCAGCGCCTCGCCGGTCGCGCCCACACGCAGACCGCGACGACCCTGGCCGGCCAGACACCGACGCTCGAAGCCCCGGCTCGTGCGACACCAAGCCGCACGGAATCGAATGCGAGCGTGCTCTCCGCGCGTCAATTCGGCTACTTCCTCGAACGCGAACGCCAGCTCGCGGACCGCGGTACGCGACGCTTCAGCCTGCTGGTCCTGCGCCGTCCGCCCGCAAGCCCGGCCGCCGGCCGCAGGCGCGATGCATTCACGGAGTTCGCGCGGCAGGTTTGCACGCGCCTGCGCTCGACCGATCTCGTCGGACGCGTGGATACGGACTGCGTGGAGATCCTGCTGACCGATACAGGACCCGCGGGAGCCAACGTCGTGGCCGCGTGGGTCGCTGAGATCGAGCGCAAGCTCGGACTCGATTTGGAGCACACGATCTACGTGTACCCCTCGGTGGTGGAAACAAGTCCGGGCAACCATCCGGGCCGTGGTCCGCACGACGGAACGCACACGAAACGCCCGGACAACGCTCAGCTGCCCCGACGACACAAGCCAACGACCGGCGAACGGGCGGACTCCATGACTCCGGCCGATGCGGACTCGGAGGCAACGCAAGCCGACGGTCGAGCGCAACGCAACACCAGGCGTGTGCTGCATGGACCGCCGACGCCGCTCGAGGCGCGCGCTTTGGCGGATCAGTGGCCGATGGAGGATCTCTGGCCCCGCTTCAGCCACCCGATTCCGATCTGGAAACGCTCGCTGGACATCGCGGTTTCCAGCGCTGCACTGCTCGTCCTTTCGCCGCTTTTCCTGCTGCTTTCCGTCGCGATCCCGCTGGACTCCAAGGGTCCCATGATCTTCAGGCAGTTGCGCGCGGGCCGGGGCGGACGACCCTTCGTGTTCTACAAGTTCCGCTCGATGATCGCCGATGCCGAGGCGCAACGCGCAAGCCTCGCCGATCAGAACGAGCAGGACGGGCCGATCTTCAAGATCCGCAACGATCTACGCATCACGCGCCTGGGACGACTGCTTCGGCGCGGAAGCATCGATGAGCTCCCGCAGTTGTGGAACGTGCTCAAGGGCGACATCTCCCTGGTCGGGCCGCGTTCCCCGTTGCTCGACGAAGTCAGCGGCTACGAACGCTGGCAACGCAGGCGACTGAGCGTTGTCGGCGGGATCACCTGCATCTGGCAGGTGAGTGGCCGCAGCGACGTCTCCTTCCGCGACTGGATGCGCCTGGATATGCGCTACCTCGCCTGCCGCAACCTGTGGCTCGATCTCAAGCTCATGCTGCTGACCGTACCGGCGGTGATCTCAGGCCGCGGAGCCAGCTGAGCGAATCGGCCTCGTCGGCTGAGCTGATCTCGTGCCCCGCGAGTGCTTGGGGCAGCGGACTGAACGCGCGGGCCCGTGCAAGGGATCCTGTGAGCTTGAAGCGCAGAACGTGTCGACCGCCTCAGCGGTCCAGTCGGCGCCTTGCGGACTCACGACTCGCCAACGCCCTGTGATCAAGCTGCGCTCCCAAGCTTGGCTACAAGTGGAAAAGACAGCGGCCCGGGAAGTGATCCCGGGCCGCGTGATGGAAAGTCCCTGCGTTTGGAGCAAGGACACTGCTGTCGTGGTTCCGTCGCCTAGCTGCGGCGGCCGATGATCACACCGATCACGACGCCGACTGCGGCCGAGATCAGGACA
Organism: Planctomycetota bacterium; assembly: GCA_043754695.1. Lineage (GTDB taxonomy): Bacteria > Planctomycetota > UBA1135 > UBA1135 > JADJQU01. The sequence goes on along the minus strand of JAYUUV010000219.1, from coordinate 5,242 downwards.
GACTGGATCGGCTTTTCGCGAATGCCTTCCTGGAAGCCGCCCTTCCATTCCGAGGCCTTGGCCTTGCCGGATTCGTACATCTCGCCGGCGCGTTGCTTGCCGGATTCGTACATCTCGCCGGCGCGTTGCTTGCCTTTCTCGATGGCCTCGCCGGCCTTGGCTTTCAGCTCGTGGCCCGCTGCTTCGATGGTTTCAGTTGCGCTGCGACCGTCGGTCGTCGGCCTGCGGATGGCCGGGATGTTCGTGTCGGGGAAAGAAGAGCCTTGAGTCGTCATGTTTGCCTTTGGGGTTGAACGTGCTTCGATCGGTGAACGTGTGGTCTAGCCCGCAACGTCGCGCGGACCGATAGGCAGTTGCACGCACATCGCAGGAGAGCAGCAGGTAGCCGCTGCGCGGAACGAATCGTCGGCGCTCAGACCAGGATCAGGACAAGGATCAGGACTCCCGTGCCGACTGCGATCCAGGTCCACTCTTCGCGAGTCGGACCGCCGCCGCCGCGCATGGCCGAGAGCGCGTCGCTGTCGTTCTGCGCCGCGCGCAGTGCGGACCGCTCGCTCGAGCTGAAGGGCGCCGGAGCATCGGCACGGCCGGCGCGCAGCGAGCCCAGCTGCGGGTCATAGCTCGCTTGCAACGCGCTGGCTTCGAGCTTGGAAATGCCTTGCGTGTGCGCCGGCAACAGCGCCGGAAGCAGTGCAACCGAAGGCGTGATCAGGGAGAAAACGAGCACGCGATGAAAGGGTGTGAGCAACATGAATTCAGTTCCTTGCTTGAAGAGGGTCGGGGAGGGTGATCGTGGACTCGTCTTTCGCCGGGCGGCCGGCGAGCAACGTGAATCTCCTGCAGCGTTCCCAGTCACGTTCGAAAATCGCGCTGGGCACGAGCACTTCGCCGCGCATGGGGTCGAGCAGGATCAGCTGGCCGCGCGGTTCGTCGTAGCCGAGCACGAGTTCGTAGTGCTGCACCTTTCCGTCGGCGGAGAGCATGACCAGCGGCGGGCGTCCGGCATCGACCTGCCCAAGCACGCCGGTCGGCGTGCGGTCGAGACTGCCCTGGAACAGGAAAACCTCCAGGCCAAGACGCTGCAGAGTGCTGCGCAGTTCATCGCCCGAGAGGCCGGCGTTGTCCGCGGCGGTTCGCGCCAGAGCGGCGCGTTCCTCGGCGGAAATTTCGACGCCCCAGTACTGGCAGAGCGCCGAGATCGAAGCCAGGCCGCAGTCGTAGAGCGCATCCTGACGGATCAAAGGAAGCTCGAGCCGCACAGCGCTGTCGGACAGCACCGACTGCGGGAGTTTCGCGGACTGACATCCCCCGCCGAGTGAAAGGACGGCGATTGCGATGAGCGCGGACAGCAGGCCCAGATTCCGCGGCGCGTGCCCGGTTGGATGGTGGTTGCTCAGCATTGCATTCCCTGTCGTGTGCGCGTTGTCCTGCGCATGTTCTTGGCGCGCAGCCTGGAACTGAACTGAGACTAGGAGCCCACGCACAGACGCGACATCGGCACTCCCACCGATCGCGGCGCGCAAGAGCCGGTAGCCGTCCGTGGCCCCAAGCGAAAGACGCGGCCCCGGACCGATGTCCGAGGCCGCGTCGCAGGTCCTGGCAGCGGAATCGTCCGCCCGCTAGCTGCAGATCACTTCTTCGCTTCGCCCTTGACGGGCAGTTCCTTGGGAGCACCCCAGTACATGGGGCAAGAGAAGTGGTCGTAGACACGTCCGATGTACTTCGGGTCGCACATCTCGACGCAATGGTCCTTGCCTTCCTTGAACTCGGGGGCGTCCTCGAGTTGTTTCTTCGTGCTCGCCAGGGTGATCACTTTCTTGTCGAGCTTCTCGCCCGCCATCGTGAACTTGAACGAATCCCAGGGCACGGCGACGAGCTTGTCGCCCACGCCCAGGAAACCGCCGACCGAAACGGCGGCGTAACAGACGCGTCCGTTGCTGTCGAGGGCGAGTTCCTTGAGGTCACCGAGCTTGTCGCCCGTGGGCGTCGTGACGTTGGTGCCCTTCAGTTCCGTGGCGCGCCAGGTCATGACCGAGGTTCTCGCCGAGGCGTTGACCGGCCGGTTCGTGTCCGGGTTGAGGTCGCCGACGTAGAACGCATCGATGTCCTTGGTCCAATCGGGATTGGCGGTATTCGGCCAGCTCTTCGGCTCGAAACCGGGCGCCGTCTTGAAGCGCTCCTTGGAGAGCGGCAGAACGAGCGAACGCGCGCTGTCCTTCTTCGTGCTGTCCGCTTCGACAGCGCGCAACACGCTCCAGGGCATGGCGAAGAGCTTGTCGCCCATGCCAAGCCAGCCGCCGAAGGAAAGCACCGCGTAGGAAGCTTCGCCGCTGGGATGCAGGACAATGTCCTCGATCTTGCCGAGGTTGTCGCCGGTCGTGGACACGACCTTCATGCCGATCAGTTCGCTGGAGAGCCAGACATGATGTTCGCCGGTGAGGCTCGACCATGCGCCGGCGAAGAGGGAGAGGCCGACCAACGCGCCGGCAACAGGCAGTAGTTTCAGTTTCATGAGGGTCCGATACTTGTTCGAGTGTGGGAATGCGACGCAACGTGACCTTCACCGGCTAGGAACCGGAGCCCGCGCTGCGCACTGTTCGCGATTGCGTCTGGTTTCTAGTCGCCGCAGCGCGAGCTCCCGATAGGCAGTTCTACCCAGGCGCGTCAGGTGTTCTTGGTAGTGGGCGAGACCGCGCTAGCAGCCCAGAAAAGGCCCTACTGCGCCAGCGCGTGCTTCGGCGCTGCTGCGTCGCGCTCTGAAATTGGTGCTCGGCGACCAGGCAGGCCGCCTGCGCGCCAATTTCTGTCGCGCTGCTTGGCCCGCCTTCCCACGCTCTGCCTCGCTACGGGCCTTTTTCTGGCGGGCTGCTAGAGCGCGGCACCGATCTGCTTGCACAATTCCGCGAGCGCCTCGCTGATCGCCCGGGCCACATCGGCTCCATCGGCGCCGGCGCAAGGCAGCTCCAAGTGCGTTTCGTGCTCCTGCGGCTCGCCGCCGTCGAGCCGGCGGACTTTCCAGTGCGCCTCGACGACCACGCCGAGCGCCGCATCGCGCTCGCAGCGCGAAAACGCGATCTCGACCTGCACTTGCGGACGTTCGGTCTCGTACCAAGGATGCAGGATCACGCTTCCAACTCGTGGTTCGCGCCGCAGGTTGGTCTCCAGCACACGCTCCAATGAACGCTCGAACGGCTCTGCCCAGCTCTCGGTCGGCGAGGGAACCAGCCGCGTCCCGCCTTCGCGAGTCACGATCGCGCTGCGGCGCAGGTAGTCCGGCACTGTGATCGGACCCAGACCGATCTGCAGCGCAGCAGCGGCAGTGCTCGGGTTCACGGGAAAACCGGACAGTTCGTCGACCGAAGCCAAGACCGCGAAGCGCGTCTGATCGGGTTCTGGCGCGAGCAGGCCGCAACTCGAGCCGAGCACGGCCAAAGCGCACACGATCCATAGGGGAAGTGAAAGTCGCATCATTTCGAATCTCCCACGTTCGGACTTTTTCCGCGCACCAGCGCGCCGGGTGTGCGCTCGAGCAATTCGAGCACGGCACGCATGGAGCGGGCCGCATCGCCGATCTCGCGGAATCCCGCGCGCAGTTCGACGATCAGCGGGGACTTCGGATCGAGCACCACGCGCGTCGACTCCAGGGTCGACTGCATGGAGACCGCCATCGTCTGCAGACGGCTCGAGGTTTCTTCCAGGCTCTTCGTCAGCGGCGGCAACCCGACCGCCAGCTGGTCGGTCAACGTCTGCACGGAGTTCAACGTCGCGCGCCCGTCTGAAACTCCGAGCTTCATGTCACCACCCAGCGAATCGACGCGATCCAGCAGGAGCTGCATGCGCTTGCCCAGCGGATCGACATAGTCGCGCAGTTCGATGACGACCGTGTCGATGTCCTTGAGCGTCTGATCCATCGAAGCGAAGGCGGCGTGGATTTCCTTCGAACGGCTGAGCTCGCTGAACGCATCGAGCGCCAAGCGCACGCTGTCGAACAATTGCTCGAACTTGTAGCGATCGACGCGGTCGACGATCGAGCGAACCGCCGCGCCGATCTCCTGCAAGGGCGGCGGAATCGTCGGGACTTCCATCACGCCCTTGAGCGGTTCGTGCACGCTCGACGGCGTCTCCGGCATGAACGTCATCGACACGTGCAACACACCCGTGACCAGACTGTCGGTCTCCAGTTGCGCGCGCAGACCGTTGTGGATCGCGCCCGCCAGGTAGTCTTCCATCGCGCCGGAGCGCTTGCCGGAGGTGTCGAGTTTGTTGCCGTCGAGCGAGTAGAACACCGCAATCGGTTGATCGAGGCGCGTCAGCCCGTCGGGAATCTTGATCATGTCGACCTTGCCGATCTCGACGCCCTTGAATTTCACCGAGGCGCCGGCACGCAGGCCGTTGACGCTGCCGTCGAAGTAGCTGACGAAAGGATAGGTGCGGCGGAAAATACGGCCCGAGCCGATCATCAGCACTGCACCGACCAGGATCACCAGCCCGCCGACGACGAAGGCCCCGATCTTGACCGGGTTGACGAGACGACGCTTCATCGGGAGACCTCACTGCCGCGCTCGGCGGTAACCGGTTTGCCGCGGCGCAGGAAGGCCTGCACCTTGGGCTGGTCGCAATTCAAGAGCAGCTCGCGCGGTTCGCCGCGGGCCAGGATTCCTTTGGTTTCGCCGTCGAGGAACACGCTGTTGTCCCCGATCGTCAGCAGACTCTCTAGGTCGTGGGTCACGACCACGAAGGTGGTCGCGAGGTTCGCTCGCAGCGAAAGGATCAGATCATCGAGCCTGCGCGCGGTGAGCGGATCCAGACCGGCGCTGGGTTCGTCGAGGAAAAGGATTTCCGGGTCGAGCGCCATGGCACGCGCGATACCCGCCCGTTTCTGCATCCCGCCGCTGATCTCGCTGGGCATGTGGTCCTCGAAACCGGCCAAGCCGACCAGCGCGAGCTTGAATGCAGCGACATCGCGAATTTCCTTGGGCGAGAGCTCGGTGTACTCGCCGAGCACCAGACCGATGTTCTCGGCCAGCGTCATCGAGCTCCACAGCGCACCTTTCTGGTACAGCACGCCGAATCGACGCAACAAGAGCGCGCGATCGTGTCGATCCGCGCGCGTGAACGTCGCGCCGCCGTAGAGAACTTCGCCCTCGGCCGGTTCGCGCAGGCCGATCATGTTGCGCAAGAGCGTGCTCTTGCCCGAGCCGCTGCCACCCATGATCACGGTCGGCCGCGGCGAAGTGTTCGT